>DASYJS010000001.1:0-5853 GCA_035996225.1 Mycobacterium sp.
GACGTTCTTCCATGACCCGAAGACTCCGGAGGCGGTCAACACGCTGGCCACCAACTTCCACAAGAGCTACATGCCGGTGATCGCCTCGGGCTGTACTGGTCCCAATAGCTGCGGTGACGCCAATACTGCCGGCGGAGTCCCGATCGTCCACGTCTACTCGAAACCGTCGGACGTAGTACTCGAGTCCGGCAAGCGCTATTTCCTCTCGGTGCTGCCGGGCGATGCCGACCAGGGCGATGCCGCTTACAATTCCGACGGTTCGATTGCCGTCAACGCATACGGGCACACCATGGGTGGCGTGCCGATTGCACCCGGCCAGCTGGCAGCGACGGTGCTGGTGCCGCGCAACCCGCTTCCGCCCGCACAGTTGAGCGTCATCGTGTTCGAGGACAACAACCCGACCAACGGTGGCGTCGACGACAACGAACAGGGCCTCGGCGGCTTCACGATCAACTTTTACGACACTCGCGGCAGCTCCGGCGATCCGGCCGGGCTGATGACCTATGACCTCTCCGCGATGCCGTTCACCAACTCGCTGGCCAACCAGCGGGACAGCGCGACGCACGTGAACCTGTGCCCGTTGACCACACCCTCGGGCACCATCATCACCTGTCCCGAACTCGACAGCAGCGGCCAACCCTCGCCGCTGGCCGGTATGGCTTTGATCAAGAACATCAACCCGGGGCGCTATGACGTCTGGGCCACGCCCGGCGCCGATCGCGCCGTGAAGGGCGAGCAGTGGGTGCAGGTCTCAACCCTCGAAGGCACGCACGCCAACGACACCTTCATCAAGCCGGGCGAGCCCTCGTATTGGCAGGAGTTCGGTCCGCCGGGCTTCCACTCATTCATCGGTTTCATCAACCCGGCGCATATCAAAGCCGTCAATGCGGCACAGCACGGCACGACGACCGTCACGGGTCGCGTTCCCAGTCTGCACATGGACCGGCCGCGTCCGACCATGGCGAACCTGAACAACAGCTGCGCCACCCCCACTAATGCGAATGGCTCACCGGTCGACCCCTCGGATCCGACCTGCCGCGCAACGTTGAACTCGAGCACCTGCTACGTGGCCGTGAATTCCACGGCCGGCACCGGTGCGACGGTGGCGCTGAGCACCTGCGACCAGAACGGCAATTTCTCGATCGCCAACGTTCCCGCCGGCCAGCACGAGTTGGTCGTCTGGGACCAATGGCTCGACCAGATCATCGCCTACAAGGCGCTGACGGTACCGACCGCCACGCCGACCGTGATTGCCGGCGACATCCCGGTGTTCAGCTGGTTCACGCGCGTCGAGCAGTCGGCTTACCAGGACCTCAACGGCGACGGCATTCGCGAGTCGAATGAGCCCGGCGTGTCGCAGATTCCGATGAACGTCCGCTTCCGCGATGGCAGCATCTCGAACTTCCTGTCGACCGACTCCCAGGGCTCGGTGACGGCGAATGAGCTGTTCCCACTGTTCAATTGGTACGTACTAGAATCCGATACCACCCGCTACACCGGCACAGGCGTATTGACTGCCTATGATGCCGGCGGCAAGCCCGACGCCATGCCCACCAGCGTCAACGACCTGGCGGGCGGTGCGCATGCAGCCAACTACAGTGGCATTCTGAACTCCAAGGAGCAGTATCCGCTCGACCCCACCAACCCTGCTCTGCTGGTGCCAAACGCGGTCTATACGAACGGCACGACCCAGCGTATCGATCCCGGCTACACCTTGACCGAGGGCACGCAGGGTTACATCAACCAGACCGCCCACGTGGACTGGGGCAAGCGTCCTTACGTGGCAGGCGAGAACGGCGGCATCACGGGCATGGTGTACTACGCCTCGACCCGCGGTTTCGATGACCCGAGCCTCGAGGTGCAGTTCTCCTGGGAGCCAGGCGTCGCCGGAGTTCCTGTGAACCTCTACCAGGAGGTCAAGAACGCCGACGGTAGCGTCACCAAGGTGCTCGTCGATCAAACCACGACGTGGAGCTGGGACGTCTCGGCCGCGCAGCTGCATTGCCCGGGCGAACCCGCGACGGGCGATCCGTTCGTCGACGTCACCCTCAATCATGACAACACCAAGTGCTACGACGGCCAGCACAGCTTCAACCAGATCCAGCCCACCGTGTACGACGGCCGCTACAAGTTCCCGACTGCGAACTGCACTGTTTGCACTGCGAACCCCGCGATCGGGACGATCATCCCGGTAGGCAGCAAGGCCGCGGCGGGTACTGCGCCCAAAGTGCTGCCCAACGGCAATTACATCGTCGAACTCGTGATCCCTCCCGGCTACGAGATCGTCAAGGAAGAGGACAAGAACATCCTCATCGGCGACACCTACATCGCGCCCTTTGCGAACACCCAGTTCATGGGCGTCGGCAACATCTTCATCGTGCCCGACCAGGCCACGCTGAATGATGCCAACGTGCCGGGCGGCAACCTGGCCAGCGCCTTTCCGTCCTGCGTCGGTGCGGATCACGTGGTGCCGGATTTCCTGACGCTGTTCCCGGACAGCGGGCAGATCTCCCCCTATGCGGGTCAGACGCGTCCGTTGTGCGATCACAAGGAAGTGGGCGTCACCGATCAAGGGCAGGGCGGCGCGGATTTCCAGCTGTTCACCCAGACGCCGATCGCGGGCCACATCAGCGGCATCATGCTCAACGATGCGGCCGCCGAATTCGACCCATACAACCCGGCTTTCCTCGAGAAGGCCTCGCTGCCGAATGCGCCGATCTCCGTGCGTGACTACAACGGCGTCGAAATCCAGCGCGTGTACAACGACCGCTACGGCACATTCAATAACCTGGTGCCCTCGACTTGGGAAGCGAACATTCCGAATCCCAGCGGCTACGCGCCGAACATGCTGACCTATTGCATGAACGACCCGGGTCCGATCGCCGATCCCAGCGGAGCGCTCGATCCCACGACGGGCAAGGTCCGCCTGGTCGTCGACCCGATGTACAACCCGATGTTCAGCAACTTCTGCTACAACTGGCCGTCCATGCCGGGCATCACGACATATCTCGATACGCCGGTGCTGCCGGTCTCGGCCTACGCCTCGGCGTCGAGCTACGAGCCGGTGGACTGCGCCTATCCCGCCAGCACCCCGGCGATCTATCGCGTCGACGGCAGCAACGCGTTCGCCGGTGCGCCGGCTAACGTCGGCCCGGTGATCGATCTCGCCAAAGCGCGAGCGCTGACCATCACCGCCCTGGGCGATGTGCAGGTGTCCAACCCTGCCTATGAAGGCCCCAATGCCGTGTCGATCACCTGCCCGGCGGGTGTGACCTGCAGCCAGCCGAACCAGCCGAAGATCACTCGGCACTATGGATTCGGCGGCACTGGAGGCACCGTGCAAGTCGGCAGCCTGACGTTGACCGTGGCCGCGGCCGACTGGTCGGACGGGAAGATCGTCGCGACGGTGCCGGCCAGCTTCACGGGCAACCTGTCCGGTGAGCTGGTCATCACCAACTCGGCAGGCGTCAAGTCGATCGACACGGTCACCGTCACGATCGGCAGAAACCTGCTGGCGACCTACGTTGCGCCGCCGGTGCTGGGTACTTCCGCCGCGGTGGCCCTCGCGCACCCGATCCAGGATGCGATCGACCATGCAAAGGCGGGCGACCTGATCATCGTCGATGCGGGCAACTACTCTGAGCTCGTCATCATGGACCGCCCGGTGCGCCTGCAGGGCGTGGGTGCGGCGGCTACGGTCATCAATGCGACCAAGTATCCGAACCAGAAAGTGGATCACTGGCGCACGCGCATCAACAACCTGTTCGGTCTGGACGACCAGGGCAACACACTGGCGGGGCCGGCGGGCACCAACCCGGCGGTGGATCCGCTGCCGGGCCAGGAGATCACAGGCGGCGTGGTGCTGCTCGAGCCCTCCGTGCTGGCGACTGAAGAAGGCGCGGGTATTACAGTGGTCGCAAAGGGCCTGCGTCCGAACGGCCAGCCGCTTCGCAGCTCCGGTACGGATTGCAACAACATCCGCAATTTCCGCTGCGCCACCGCGCGCATCGATGGCATCGCCGTCACCGGCGGCGACGCCGGCGGTGGTATCTACGTCAACGGCTGGGCGCACAAGCTCGAGATCTCCAACAACCGGGTGTACGGCAATGCAGGTCCGTTCGCGGGCGGCGTGCGCATCGGCCAGCCGTACCTCGAGGGTCAGGCGCTCACCAATAATTTCTCGGGCTTCGGGTATGACGAGAACATCCTGGTGCATAACAACGCCATCACCAATAACGGCACGGTCGAGGGCAATGCGGCGGCGGGCGCCATCGCGGCTGCCGCCGGCGGCGCCGGTGGTGGTTTGTCGATCTGCGCAGGCAGCGACGGCTACAAGGTGACCGGCAACTGGATCTGCGGCAACTACACGAGCAGCGACGGTGGCGGCATCGGCCACATCGGCCTGAGCACCGGCGGCCTGATCCAAGGCAACAAGATCCTCTTCAACGAGAGCTACAATCAGTCCGGTGCGCAGTTCGGCGGCGGACTGGTGATCGAAGGCGAGGGCGGCACCGGCACCACGTTGACGCTCGGCACGGGCGACGTGACCGTGGATCAGAACCTGATTCTCGGTAACTTCTCACGCGCCGGCAGCGGCGGCGGCATCCGCCTGCAGAGCGTCAACGGCGCCGAGCTGCGCATCCGGCAACTCGACCCCTGGCGCGTCACGGTCACGAACAACATGATCGTGAACAACGTCGCGGCGTGGGCCGGGGCGGGCGTCTCGCTCGCCGATACGCTCTACAGCCGCATCGTCGGCAACACGATCGTCTCCAACGACAGCACCGGCATCGCCGGCAACCTGTTCAATACGCAGATGGGCACTGGCAACACGGGTCCGACCACGGCCGTGCCAAACCCGGCCGGAGTCAGCTCGGAGCTGACCTCGATCCAGCTGCTGGGGGCGCTGCCGCGTGATGAACGTGCCGACAACCTGATTTCCAATCCGCATCTGGTCAACGACATCGTCTGGCACAACCGCTCGTTCTTCTTCAACATGGACGGCGGCGCGCCGGCGACTCATCTGCCGCAGCTGAGCCCGTCCAATAAGTGGACCGACTCGCTGGCCACCAACAAACCCGTGCTCGGCACGCCGGGGGCCGACGGCTGCACGTCTGCGGACGCCTACTGGGACCTCGGTGTCGTGGGTGATACTTCGCCCATCATGCCCGCGTCGCGCCCGGCAATCCGGCCAGGCAACACGCTGCTGTCGGGCAATCCGAACCTGGTGAAGTCCTACTGCAACGCGTCGCGTGCAGTGCCGGGCCTGCAGTTCGAGCCGGGTACGCCGTTCCAGCCCGCCTTCAACATCAGCGTCGCCGCGACCCTGGATGAATCGGGCAACTTCGTCGACCTGCACTTCGGGCCGCTCTCGCTGCAGGACCAGGCCTCGGGCACGGTCGTCAACGGTGACTATCACATTGCCGGCCAAAGCGGTGATGCTTACAACCAGGGCGTGGCTCCGAATGTGGGTCAGTATGGTGCGCACGATTACGACGGCGACAGCCGTCCGCAGTCGACGGCCTACGACAAGGGCGCCGACGAGCTGCGCGTACCGGCGCCGATCGCCACGCTGTCGCTCACGTCGTTGAGTTTCTCCACTGTGCAGGGCACGACGGCGGCAACGCAGACGATCACACTGACGAATGTCGGCGATGCGAACCTGGCCAATATCGCGGTCACGACGACGGGACCGTTCACGCAGACGAACACCTGCACGTCCCCGATCGGCTTTGTGTCCGGAAGTAATTCCTGCACCATCACGGTCACCTTCACGCAAACCACGCCGGGCAACAACGTTCCCGGTACGCTCTCGATTGCCGACAATGCGGTGCCCAGCCCGCAGACGGTGAC
>DASYJS010000002.1:0-5024 GCA_035996225.1 Mycobacterium sp.
ACACGCGTGCGCTCCGGGCTTTCCGCGGTGAACGTCACTTCGACTTCGCTGGCGTTATTCGCGTCGGCCACGAGCTGCCATGTTGGACCAATGTCCCAGCTGAACACCAAACGAGTCGGCGGCTCGTAGACGAGAACCCGCGCCCAGCGGCACTCGCTGCCATCGATGCCGCGGTCGTAAATATTGCCACCAACCCGAGGCTCGAAGCGGGTCTCGGCGATGGGAACCGCGAGCAGGTTGTGCTCGGCGGGTTTGAAGTCGCCAAATCGCTCGGTGAAGACCGCGAACGCCTTCTCGACGGATGCAGCAACGACGATGTGACGGTAGACCTCGGGAGCGGTCGGATTCGTCATTTGGTCTCCTCGATGGAGCGGTCGAGCACTTCGCCGTAACCTGCGAGAGCCCGATTCCAGAAGGTGTCAAGTTGGTCTCGCAGCGCGGCCACACCGGCCGGATTGAGCCGATAGATCCTTCTCGCTCCGGCGGCGTGCTCGATAACGAGGCCGGCGTCCTTGAGCACCTTCAGATGCTGGGATACGGCGGGCCGGCTGACCGGAAGCCGCTGAGCCAACTCGCCGACTGCGAGCGGGCCGTGTGCGAGGTTGTCCACGATCGCCCGCCGTGTGCGGTCGCCGAGGATGCCCCATTCGTCGTCCAAGTGGTAAGTCTGCACGAACGGTAAGTTACTACTAACCATCGACCTGCGTCAAGCCGAGGTGTCCCTGCCGGTCGCGGACAATGCGCTTCCCCGCGGCGCTTGGCCCCACACCCGCGTACACGATGCGCCACTCCAGTTGGAGGCGAACGGTGGAGTGCTCGGCCGGCCTGATGCTCCTCGGCCGGGGTACGCAGCCACGCCAACCGTCGTGGGGCGTGATGCTGTCGGAAAGTCGCCTGAATTCGCTGGCCGACGCGCTGCGGGATCGGCTGGACCCGCGCACGCCCTCGCGGTCAAACTAACGGACATGCGCGCCGTCGTCATCCACGAATTCGGTCCACCCTCGGTGCTGGTGGCCAGCGAAGTTGAGGATCTGGCGCTAGCGGCCGGCCAGGTCCTGATCGATGTGGAAGTTGCGAATATCACGTTCGTCGAGACCCAGCTGCGAGCCGGCAAACCACCACATCCATCGATGTTGCCGCGGCTGCCGGTCATCCTGGGCAATGGCGTCGGCGGCCTGGTGTTGAGCACCGGCGCCGAAGTCGACCCGAGCTTGATTGGACAGCGGGTGGTCAGCAGCCTGCGCGGAACCGGCGGGTACGCCGAGCGAGCGGTCGCCGACTCCGCTGGGCTGGTCGCGATCCCACTGGATCTGACTACCGCCGACGCGGTCGCATTGCTCGCGGATGGGCGGACTGCCATGCTGCTCGCCAGTGAAACGGCGATTCGTCCGGGCGAGACGGTGCTGGTCGAAGCCGCGGCCGGCGGCGTGGGGAGCCTGCTCGTACAGTTGGCGAGCGGCGCTGGGGCGCACGTCATCGGCGCGGCGGGCGGCGAACGCAAGCTGGCGGTTGCCCGCGAGCTCGGCGCGCGCACGCTCGTGAACTATCTTGATCCACTCTGGACGCTGCGCCTGCATGAGCAAGTGGAGCGTGTCGACGTGGTCTTCGACGGGGTCGGTGGCGCGATCGGCCGCGCTGCATTCGAACTGCTCGGCCACGGCGGCAGATTTGTTCCGTTCGGTATGGCCAGTGGCGCCTTCGCGCCTGTTTCGGATGGTGATGCCGAAGCACGGGGAGTCACGCTTCACCGCAATCTGGCTCGTACGCCAGACGAGCTTCGCGCATTTGTGCAGGCGGCACTCAACGAAGCCGTCGCCGGCCGCCTGCGGCCACTCATCGGTCAGACGTTCCCGCTGGAGCACGCTGCCGACGCGCACCTCGCTATCGAGCAACGGACGACGATCGGTAAAACACTCCTGCTCACAGCCTCGGCGGTGTAATCGGTTCCGAAGCTGGTTGGTGTGTCCGTCCGACGCGCAGAAAGAATGCCTTTGCCCGCCCACGCCGTTCTGCTCCACCTCACCGGTAGCGAGCTTGCGGTCAAAAGTTCCAGCGCACCTGGCGGCAATTCATCCGGAGCGAGAGCACGTCGTTGGCGCAGTAACGACGCCGCATCTGATTGCCCCGCCCGCAACACGGGCGTTCCGAACAAGGATGCACTCGTTGTCTACCCGAGAACCGATTATATTCTCAATAACTTGCCCGGTCCACGTCGATCAGTACTGGTTGCGGGTTCAGCGTTCGGAGCCGCAAGAGTTCGAAAAAGCCTGTGGATTCGATGAAACCATTCGCCAACTGCCTGGAGTGGGGCGAAAGTTTCGTGCACACAGCAGTCTCTGAACCGGGAGAAGAAGCAGGGTCGGCGTCTCCAAACCGGCTGTGTTGGAAACGTCCTATGCAAGCACCTCGAAACGGACCACGACCACGGTGACGGCTTCGCCCGACGAGCTCACGGAACAGTGTTCCGAGGCACGCAATACGGCTGCATAGTGCCGCCCCAGGGTCCCTGGTCAACCACGGCGCCAGTTCGCCCGTCGAGCACCAGATAGCCGGTCGGGCAAAGGAGGTCTCCGGAGCCAGCTCCGGTGGCAGGTCCAGCAAAACCGAACTGCCCGCGCAGAACTGCGTGGCAGTACACCATGTCATCCGACAGCGCCAAATCTTGCCCCCGATCCTTTCGCATTCGCTCGCGCATGGCCGCGCCGTCGGCGCACTCGAACGCATCCACGTCGGCGGGGCCATCCTGGCCGAAGCGAAAATACGCAAGCGCGTGCGTCCGCGCGAACGCCTCCACGTCGTCACGGGTGAGCGTCGGCGCGGACCGGTCGGCCGGCGGGCCGGTCGGTTGGGCTGCCGAGAGACCGGTCACCACCCGCGGGAGCCTGGCAGCGGGAGTGGTGCCCGGGGGCGCCGACGGCGAGGACACGACGCCCGGGAACGATGAGGGTGAGGGCGACGGTGAGATTACGGGGCCAGCCACCGTCGTACTACCTCTCGGCCCGGCGGATTGTGGGGACCGTGCACCTGGCGCCGCCGAAGCGGGCGCGTCAACCTGCGTCATGCACCCGGTTAAGGTGATAAGGACGCCCGCAATTGCTGAGTTCCCTTTGAGCATGATCGGCTCCAGGTCTGTCGGTGGGCGAGGCCGGACTGCCTGACTGCGAATCGTCGCGTCGCCGGCCAGGTCCAGGGCTGGATCGAGGTCCAGAAAAGCCCGCGGTCCGCGCCCAACGACCTCGTGGTCGTCGACGATCAGGATGCGAATGCGGTCTTTATTGCGGTTGGCAGTGGATAGCCGCAGGGAACTCCAATCTCGGCGACCATTTGCTCTGCCGTGGTGTCATCGGCCCGGCCAGGCGGCGGAGCTCAAGGTGGCGACTGGTCAGACCGGACATGTTGGACATCATCGTCGTTCACTCCGATCTTCTGTGCTCCATGTGTCATTCCCGCGCATCGAGATGCCAACGCACCAGGGCGCTGTGTGCCGAGCGACCCAGCATTTCGTCGTTGGTCAGCTGGCGCAGGAGCTTGACGCACTCAACCGTCGGTCCAGCGCGCTCCAGTGAGGTGAAGGCGGAGTAGCGCAGGTCAAGGAGCTCCTGGGGCTCGAGAGCCAGACATCCGAGCGCGCTGGGCACACCGCCGATATCGGTGAACTCGCCAAGGGCCAGCGCGGCCTGCAATCGCAGTTCGACACTGGAGCCGTTCAGCATGATGTCCTTGAGCGCGCTGGCCGCGCTCCAGCGTTCGTAAGCCGTGAGCGGTCCGTTGCGCAGGCGCTTGAGCACATGCATGCGGACCTCTGAATGCTCAGCGGAGTTCCCCAGCACGTGCAGGAGGAAGGACACGACCCGCGCGTCGGGGACCCGCTGGAGATCCATCAAGACGTTCAACTTCACCGCTGGTGAGCTCATGGCGCCATGTGCGTTGAACGCCTGGATCAGCTGCTCCACGGCGTCCTGCATATCAGCGACGCCGGCGGCCCATGCGCACGCGCACCTGGGTTCCGCGGCCGGGAGCGGTGACGACATCGAGCGCGGCCCCGACAGCCAGTGCCTGTTCGCGCATCAGCTGCAGTCCGAAATGCCCGGGGTGTGCTGCGTCGGCGTCGAAGCCGCGACCGTCATCGGTTACAGACAGCGTCACATCGGACGGCCCAACCTCGAGGACCAGCTGGACGTGCGTAGCCTGCGCATGTTTGGCAGTGTTTCGAAGCGCCTCGCGAGCAATTCGAGCCAGCGTCGCCTTCGCGCTTGGTGCAATAGTCGGCTCTTCCGCGACGACGAGCCGGACCTGGCAGCCCGCCGTCGCCTCGAATTCCGCGGCGTGGCTTGCCAGCGTGCCGATCAGCCCGTGCGGCAGTTGATTGGAGTCGTCCGAGCGTAGGTCATGGACCACCGCCCGCAGCTCGGTCTGGCTGTGGTGCGCCAGACGCAACATGTCGCTGACGATGCTGTGCACGTGTTCTGGTTCACTGCGCTCGAGCAGCGTGAGCGCACGGGCGGCGTGGAGGGTGATGCCATACAGCGTTTGGGCGACGCTGTCGTGCAGCTCACGCGCAACGCGCTGGCGCTCGTTGTAAACGGCAACCTCAGCGGGCTGAACGAGGTCGGGGCACGGCCGGTGTGTAGCCCGCCGCGTGGAGATTTTTCGGACAGGCACATGCGTAGCAACACGCATGACTGGATCGCGCCTGGGATTCAGGGTGGAGCTGCGCATGTAAGCAATCTTGCTGCCTACGAGGCGCCGTGCCTACGGCGAGCCTGTGCACTTTAGTTGCGCCTAGCTTCCCGTTCTCTCGTCTCCTGAGGACCAACTCGTCGATGGGCAGGTCGCGACGCTGGCAAGCCACGCCGCAGAGTTCGAGGCATGGCAGCTTGGACGATGCTGATTCGGCGCGGTCCGGCTACCGTATCAGCCGGTGTGATCAACCGCGCCCAGACTCAACAGCGCGTGGCGCTGCGTCGTCGTCACGCCGGTCAGGCCCGTGATGTCCATGCGCTCGTACCGGCGTTCAATCGGCA
>DASYJS010000003.1:0-5087 GCA_035996225.1 Mycobacterium sp.
AGCCCAACCTGGACAACTGGCCGCAGCTGCGCCGCGCCTTGCTGTTCGGCCCGTTGGCGCCGAGTTGTTTCCGCCTCGAGGGTCCGGATGCCCTGCCCGATGCGGCCGAGCGGTTCGCGCGCGAAGCTGCCCGCTTCGGTGCGATCACCTCAAACCAGATGACTGGGCGCGAAGAGAGCGACTGGTCGCAGGTCCGGGCAGCCACTAATGCGGTGCCGGGCCTCAGCCCGCCGGCGTCTCCCCCGCTTTAGGCGCGCGCCGCGCCGCGCCCCACAATCCAACGCCGATTCCGACCACGGCGCCGCCCAGGCCGATGAGCTGTTGTGAGCGCTTGAGCTCGTGATGAACGCTCAGCCCACCCAGCAGGTCGGCCGCGTCGGCGCCGCCGGACGCCAGGAACCAGCCGCGGGTGTTCTTGCCGCGCAGTGCCGCCGCGGCGAGCAGCCCGCCGATCAATGCGTCACGGTAGCCCATCGATCGCAAGAGCAGTCGCGCCGTCGGGGTGGGCTCCCCGGGGTCGCCCCACAGCCGGTTCGCGCCGAGGGGATCGACAAGAAAGTGGACGCCTGAGGCGAGTCGGATACTGCCCGCGACGAGCGCGGCACGGTCGATCGGCATGGCCGCAGCCTACGCGGTAATTTCGTTGGCTCCGGTGGCGACGGCGTGTTCCGCGAGGCGGGCCGCGGCGGGAGCGCAGCTTGCGATGACCGCCTGTAGTTCCTCTGGCGACAACCGATTAGAGGCGCCCGTAAACCTCGGGTCGATAACGCTGGTGCCGAATTCGAGCCACTTCGGGTCCGCTTCGACATCCAGGAAACTCGCCAGCCGCGCCAAGGACAATCGGGCGTCAGCTACAAGGTCGGTGTACGACAACGGAAGGTAGCGGTGTGCTGGCAGGTCGGCGAGCTCGGCTTCGCCGGTGACGATCAGTTCGCTCCACATGCGGGCGAACCGGGCGACGGGGAGGTTCTGACCCATCAGGTAGTCGACGTCGCACGTGTCACCGAGCAGGGACGCGAGCTCGATCGGTATCGCTGTCGGATCCAGCCGCAGACCGGGGTGTCGGCGCTCCTGATCGAGATCGAGCAGCTCCAGCGCGTCTTGAATGAGCGCCATCAAACGAAATCCGGTGTGTTCGCTCATCGAGACCGCGGTGTCCGGACCGTTCCGGAACAGGTGCACGAACTTCGCGTCAGGGAACGTCTCGCGTAGCCACGGGACACTGCTCAACGACATGGCTGACCGCTCGATTACCACAGTTCCGCCGAAATGTGTTGCGAGCCAGGCGAATAGCTTCTCGTAGTGCAGCCGCGCGGTTTGCTGCGGCCACGTCGGAACCTCCGCGTCGAGGGCGTCGAAGACGGCGTCGGGGTCCGATGACAGATGCGGCAGCGTCATCATGCAGATCGCCGGAATCCCGGTCGTGCTCGCATCGAACCGGGTTTCCTGCAGCCGCGGATAAATGAACTCCGGCATGGCCGAACCACCCCGGATCATGGAGTCGAAGATCGGATGCGGCTCGGCCAGCATGCGCCAAAACTGGTCGCCCGAAAGCGCGTGGTCGGCCGCGGACGAAGCGCGCACCGAAAGGTAGAACTCGTTGAGGCTGAGCACATCTGGGTGAGCACTCAGGATTCGCGACAGCGCAGTCGATCCGCTTCGTCCGACTGTGACAATGAATGTCAACCCTCGCGTCGGGCGAACCGTGTCGGCGCCGTGAGCTGTGACGTCGAAGGGACGCCCGACGGCCACCAGGGGTGCAACCGGCGGCACCGACTCGCGGGGTTCCCGCTGCGACTCGGGTTTGATCGTGAAGTATCGCTTGTACCGCCCCACACTTCCCAGCAGATAGTCGAAGTCGACAGTGGTCCGGCCGTGCGGCTCTCCAATTATCGCTCGCGCATCGGTCGTGTCGTAAGTCCGGCTGTGCTCCAGGTAGGGCATGAATCCGCTGGCCCACCGTAGGCGCCGTTCCAACAGATTGGGGTTCTCGATCGGGCCCTCGACCAGTGTCACGGGGATCGGCGACACCGCGTTGAACAGCTCGATCAGAGTTTGCACCGCGACGTCGTGGTGGTGAACCACGTGGTAGGTACTCAGCCCCGCGGGGGCCAGACGCATCAGGCGGACCATCTCATCGGCGGCTTCGTCGGCCGGCATGTAGTTCAAGTGGCCGTTGAGATCGCCGCTGAGTCTCATCGACAAGCTGGTGCGCAACGGCCGTCCGGACACGGAGAACAGGCGCATCGCGCTATCGGCGGAGGTCGACAGGAAGGAAAGTGGATGCAACGGGAAGTCGGGATGCGGCGGCCGATCGACGATCAGCGCGCTTGGTCGAAGCACCACGACCCGGCGCCCGGTCCGCTGCGCCCAGTCCCGCACGAGCGACTCGGCCTCGAATTTGGACCTCTCGTAGTTGTTCTCGAAGCCTTCGTCATCCCCCAATTCGGTCTCGTAGATGAGACCCGCGCGGCGCTTCCCCGCGACAAACGCCGTCGACACGTGGAACAGATCCGGCGCCCGCGATCCAGCCTCGGCGAGTTCGAGAATCCGGGTGGCCCCGCCGACATTGGTACATCGAAGGTCGGCAAGGTCGGCGTCCAACTCGATGATGCCGGCGCAATGCAAGATGGCATCGACACTGTCGGCGAGCTCCTGAAATCGCTGATCCGATAGCCCAAGTTTGGGCGCGGTCAGGTCCACCGGTACCACGGACACTCTCTGCCGCAGCTCCTCATCCGTCCACAGCTGCCCATCGGTGGCCGCCAGCGGGAGCGCTTTGCGGATGCGAGTGATCGGGTCGGATTGTGGCCGGGTCAGCAGGGTGAACGTCTCGTCCCCGTGCAGGAGTTCGCTCAGGATGTGAACCCCGAGAAACCCGGTTGCGCCGGTGATCGCCCAATGCATTGGCACCCGTCCTCGCGCGAACTCCACGCCGAAACATCCCCCAATAGACCCTCGCGAACTTACTTGCCGATCAGGGGCACCGCCATCTGGTAGCGCAGCAGCGTACCGTTACCGCAGGTCATCACCCTGGCGGCGACAGGCGACAGCAGGCCGTGACGGTCGGCTGTAATAGGTTTCCTGTTGCCACCGATCTATCAATGAGACACTTTGGAAGCGTTGCCTGGACATCGCCTGCTCTCGCGGCAGGTTGACTGCATCACCAGAGGAGACGAGCGATAGTGAGAGCAGCTGCTGGCGCACCGGGGTGGACGCCGTGGTCAAAGGGGATCACGCGCGATGTGAACGCCGACAACTTCTGCTGGCGCGGGGCCGCATGACCGATCCACGCGTGGGCGGCGAACGCCGCACGCCCCACGTCGCGCGGGCGATCCATCGGTTGTCGGTGCCCATCATCTTGGCGTGGCTGGCCCTGACGGTCCTCGTGACAGTCGGCGTGCCCTCGCTCGAGCAGGTGGAGCAAGAGCACTCGGTATCGCTGAGCCCCAAAGATGCGCCGTCGATCAAAGCAATGCAGCGCATGGGCGACGACTTCAAGGAATCCAGTTCCGACAGTTTGGCGATGGTCGTCCTGGAGGGCCAGCAACCCCTCGGCGACGATGCTCACCACTACTACAACCAGTTGCTCCGGCAATTGGAAAGCGATCCGAAGCATGTGCAGCACATCCAGGATTTGTGGGGAAACCCAGTCACGGCGAGCGGCGCGCAAAGTGAGGACGGCAAAGCCGCATATGTGCAGCTGAAGCTCGCCGGCAACCAAGGCACGAGCTTGTCGAACGAATCAGCCGACGCCCTGCGCAACATCGTGGAGCGCACACCTGCGCCGGCGGGGGTCAAGGTCTATGTCACCGGCCCCGCGCCGCTCATTTCGGACCTGAATCACAGCGGCCAGAAGACAATCCTCAAGGTCACCTTGGTGAGCCTCGTGGTGATCTTCGCCATGCTGCTCCTGGTCTACCGCTCGCTTGCCACCGTAATTCTGCTGTTGCTGATGGTCGGAATCGAACTGCAGGTAGCGCGTCAAATCGTCGCGTTCCTCGGGAATAACGGGGCCATCAGTCTTTCCACCTTCGCCGTCAATCTGCTGATCACTCTCGGGATCGCGGCGGGAACCGACTATGGAATATTCTTCGTCGGGCGTTATCAAGAGGCACGCCAGGCCGGCGAAGATGTGGAAACGGCTTACTACACGACTTACCGGGGAACCGCCAAGGTCGTCTTGGCTTCCGGTTTGACGATCGCCGGGTCGGTGTTCTGCCTCAGCTTCACCCGGATGCCCTATTTCCAGACAATCGGCATCCCCTGCGCGGTAGGCATGCTGGTTGCGGTGGCAATCGCGCTCACGCTGGTTCCCGCCGTCCTCGCCATTGGCGGCCGATTCGGTCTGTTGGAGCCAAAGCGTCGGCTCACGGTTCGACGCTGGCGGCGGATCGGGACGGCGGTCGTCCGCTGGCCGGGGCCCATTTTTGCCGCGGCGTGCGCGGTCACTCTTGTCGGGCTGCTAGCACTACCGGGATACACAACCAATTACCACGACCGGGTGTATCTTCCCGAAGACCTCCCGACCAATCTGGGATACTCCGCCGCAAATCGACACTTTCCGCTGGGCCGGATGTTGCCCGAATTCGTATTGGTCGAGGCAAATCACGATATGCGCAATCCGTCGGATTTCCTGATATTGGAGCGACTGGCTAAGGGTGTCCTCGCGGTGCCAGGCGTTTCACGAGTGCAATCTGTCACTCGCCCGTCGGGGACCGCGATGGCGCACACGACCATACCGTTTAGGTTAGGCGTTATGAATGCGAGCCAGATGGTCAACATGGAGTATCAGAAAGCTCGCATGAACGACATGCTCGCGCAGGCCGATGAGCTGAACAAAACGATCGGAATCATGACGACGCTGTATCAACTGATTCTGCAGCTCAACGCCATAACCCACGACCTGGCCGGCAAAACGCATGAAGTTCAGGGAATTACGGCCGAAATTCGAGATCAGATTTCGAATTTCGAGGACTTCTTGAGGCCGATCCGCAGCTACTTCTATTGGGAAAAGCACTGCTACGACATTCCCATCTGCTGGGCGATCAGGTCCCTTTTCGATTCATTCGACGGTGTCGACGAGA
>DASYJS010000004.1:0-2936 GCA_035996225.1 Mycobacterium sp.
AGGATGGCCTTGTCCATGTCGGCGTCGTCGAAGATCAGCACCGGAGACTTCCCGCCGAGTTCGAGCGTTACCTTCTTCAGGTTGCCGGCCGACGCCCGCACGATCTCCTTGCCGATTTCGGTCGACCCGGTGAAGGCGACCTTCTCGACGTCGGGGTGCGCGGTGATCGCGGCTCCCGCGGTGTGGCCGTAGCCGGTCAGCAGGTTGACGACACCCTCGGGAACCCCGGCCTGGTGCACCAGCTGGTCGAGCAATAGAGCCGAAAGCGGCGTCTCCTCAGCGGGTTTGACGAGCATGCTGCAGCCCGCGGCCAACGCGGGCGCGAGCTTGGCGCTGGCATTGAAGATCGGCCCGTTCCAGGGGAAGATCAGGCCCACCACGCCGTAGGGCTCTTTCAACGTGTAGGCGTGCATGTCGACGAAGGCGTTGGTCGCGATGCCGTCGGTCTTCACGTCGTACGCGACGCCGTTGATCTTCGAACACCAGCCGGCGTAATAGCGGAAGAACTCCGAAACGGTGGACATCTGCAGCGTTGCCTGCATCAGCGGCATGCCCGTGTTGAGCGAATCGAGCTGGGCGAACTCCTCGGCGTGCTGGTCGATGAGATCCGCGATCCGCCACATGATCTTGGCCCGCTCGCGGCCCGGCAGCTGGGACCAGACACCCGACTCGAAGGAGGCCTTCGCCCGCGCCGCGGCCTCGTCGACCGCTTCTGGTCCGCAGTCGGTGAATTCGGTGATCGGCTCTTCGGTCGTGGGATCGATGACTTGAATGACATCGCCCGATCCCGGGCGTTTGCGAATGTCGTCCAATACCGCCTGCAGAGTCATTCAATCCCTTCCATAGCGCCCGTCGCCAAGCTCACGCGCCCGACGAACGTCGAGTGCTGAGCACCTGCTTAGCATTGTGGGCGCGGCGGGGTCAAGGTTTTCGCGTTCATGACGGTGCCGCGACGGCGAGCGTCGAGTTGTCGGGGACTTTTTCGGGCAGCCGCCCTAACAAGTCGACGTTCGGCGAGATTTGATAGAGGGATGGTGTGCTGTGATTTTCCTGCGACGGCCGAGGGTTGCGATGGCGCCTTCACCGTCGACTCTTCCCGGATAACGTTCGGACGCGGCTGTTTGGCGGAGTTGGGTGAGCGCGCCGCCTCGCTGGGGATGCGGCGGGTGGTGCTGTTCTCCGATCCGGCCGTGGCCGAACTAGCCGTCTTCACCAGGGCACACGACTCGCTGGTCGCGGCCGGTGTGGACGTGGTCACCTACACCGACGTACACGTCGAGCCGACGGACGCGTCTTTCGCCGAAGCGACGCGCTTCGCCCAACAGGTGAACCCCGATGGCTACGTCTCGCTCGGGGGCGGGTCGGTCATCGATACGGGCAAGGCCGCCAATCTCTACGCGACCTATCCAGCGGACTTCCTGACCTACGTCAATGCGCCCATCGGCGAAGGCAGACCAGTACCCGGACCGCTCAAGCCGCACATCGCCTGTCCCACGACCGCAGGCACCGGCAGCGAGGTAACCGGCATCGCGATCTTCGACCTGCTCTCGCTGACGGTGAAGACCGGAATCGCGTCACACGCACTGCGGCCCACCGAAGCGCTCGTCGACCCCGACAGCACCGCGAGCCTGCCCAGTGGGGTTGTCGCCGCGGCGGGCCTGGACGTGCTGTCGCACGCCCTGGAGTCCTACACCGCGCGCCCCTACGTTCACCGGCCCGCTCCCCCACGGCCCAGCCTGCGGCCGATGAGTCAGGGTGCTAACCCGTGGAGCGACCTGGGCTGCAGCGAGGCGCTGCGCGTGCTGGGCCAGAACTTGGAGCGGGCCGTGCGCGATGCCTCCGACGGCGAAGCGCGCGAGCAGATGATGTGGGCCGCGACGCTTGCGGGGATTGCGTTTGGCAACGCGGGCGTTCACGCGCCACACGGCATGGCCTATGCGGTTGCGGGGCTGGTGCGTGACTTTCACCCCTCGGGCTATCCGCCCGATGAGCCGCTGGTGCCCCATGGCATGTCGGTCATCGTCAACGCGCCCGCGGTATTCCGATTCACCGCACCGGCCAGCCCGCAGCGGCACACCGAGGCGGCCCGACTGCTCGGCGCCGACACGCGAGACGCCGGTCCCGACGATGCGGGCGAAGTGCTCGCGACGGAAATCATCCGCATCATGCGTGCGGTGGGCATGCCCAACGGGCTGAGTGGGGTGGGCTACACCGACCAGGACATCGCGGCGCTCACCGAAGGGGCTTACCCGCAGCAGCGCCTCTTGCAGAACGCCCCGCGAGAGATGAGCAAGCCGGTTCTGGCCGATTTGTTCGGCCACGCCATGCGCTACTGGTAGCCGGTTACGCGCTTACCAGCTCGGGGTGGAACTTAGTCGCCATGCGGCGCATGCCGTCGTGCCAGTCGACCGTAGCGGCGCCGACGAGCTCGCGCATGCGGGCTGCGTCGGTGGGATTACCGCGCAGCGCCTGCTCGCTCTCCTCGAACACCGGCTCCTTGCCGACCAGCGACCCGAGGTAGGTGCACCACTCCTGCAGGCTGACCGTCTGCTCACCGCACCAGTTGAGGGTGGTGGCCGGGACCGACGCCACCTCGAACAGCTTTGGGATGGTGGCGATGATGTCGTCCTCGTGGATCGGGGTGTAGCGGGCCGGGCCGCCGGGCGGGACGGGAATCGGGATGCCGCCCAGCATCATCTCCATGTGATAGAACGGCCACCCGCCGTTGTCGCCGTAGGGGACGTTGAGGCGGGCGATCGTGGTGGGCACGCCGAGTGCGCGCGCCATCGTCCGGGCGACGACCTCGCCGGCGATTTTGGAAATGGAATAGGTGGGGAACAACGGTTTGTGGTTGTCACCCAACGCGGCGGACTCGGTGCGGGGTTCGTCGTCCGGCGGATCGTAGACGGCCCCAGATGAGCAATGCAGGAACGCTT
>DASYJS010000005.1:0-14717 GCA_035996225.1 Mycobacterium sp.
TGCCTACGCGGTCGATCCTGGCTGGGCTCGCGTTGCAGGCGGTGGTCGTCGCGCTGCTCGCGGCGGTTTTGGGCGTCATCCTTGCGCAGCTGCTGGCCCCGTTGTTCCCGATGACTGTCGTGATTCCTGTGAGTGCCTACCTGGCGTTACCCCTGGTCGCGATTCTGGTCGGTCTGCTGGCCAGCCTCGCCGGACTGAGGCGCGCGGTAACGGTCGATCCTGCGCTCGCGTTCGGAGGTCCTTGAGCCGTGGGGGATCTGAGCATTGCCGACCTCGTCGTCGAGTACTCCAGCGGTGGGTACGCGGTCCGGCCGATCAACGGGTTGAACCTCGAGGTGGCGGCGGGGTCGCTGGTGATCCTGCTCGGGCCGAGCGGCTGCGGCAAGACGACGTTGCTGTCCTGCCTCGGCGGCATTCTGCGTCCGAAGTCTGGGGCGATCAAGTTCGACGGCGTCGACGTCACGGCGCTCGAGCGCACCGCGCTGGCGCACTATCGGCGAGACAAGGTGGGCATCGTCTTCCAGGCGTTCAACCTGGTGCCCAGCCTTACCGCGCTTGAGAACGTGATGGTTCCGCTGCGCGCGGCGGGGATGTCACGTGCGGGCTCGCGTCGGCGTGCCGAGGAATTGCTGACGCGCGTCAATCTTGCGGAGCGAATGAAACACCGACCGGGCGACCTGAGCGGCGGGCAGCAGCAACGCGTCGCGATCGCGCGCGCAATCGCGCTCGAACCCCCGTTGATCCTGGCGGACGAGCCGACCGCGCACCTCGACTTCATCCAGGTCGAGGAGGTGCTCCGGTTGATCCGCTCGCTCGCGGAGGGCGAGCGTGTGGTGGTGGTCGCCACTCACGACAGCCGGATACTGCCGATGGCAGATCACGTCGTCGAGCTGGCACCTGCGCTCGCGTCAACGAACCGGCCACCCGAAACTGTTCGCCTGAACGCTGGCGAGGTGCTGTTCGAACAGTGCACGATGGGCGATCTGATATACGTCGTGTCCGAAGGCGAGTTCGACATTGTGCGCGAATTAGCCGACGGTGGTGAGGAATTGGTCAAGGTCGCGGGGCCGGGAGACTACTTCGGTGAAATCGGAGTGTTGTTTCACATGCCGCGTTCGGCGACGGTGCGCGCCCGAACCGACGCGACCGCCGTCGGCTACACAGCGCGGATGTTCCGTGAGCGGCTCGGTGGGACGGGTATCAGCGAGCTGATCGGGCAACACGCGCTGGCCGGCGACCAATCCTAGCTACTGACGGCGCTGTCGAAGGTGACGCGAACGGTGTCGGCATGCATGACGCCCGGCCAGCCCGCCGACCTGTTCGCGGTGCGCACAGCGCCGATGGCTGCCGTCGTCGCGACCTGGTCATCGGGCCGACAGGTCAGCGGTCCGGCGCTGTGGTGAAGCGTTGCAGGACAACGGAGAGAAGTCACTTGAAGTGCGACTTGGAGATCTGTCCATGCACCCCCACGGTCCGGTCGACCACCTGGGAGACGGAGAAGTCGGCGGCCGCGGCCAGGTAAGCATATGCGGTCGCGCGATCCATCCCCCTGTCGAACTCGAGAAAATCCAAGGCATTGACGACCGCCCGCCGCATCGCGACATTGAGGTCATTGATTTGCCCGTTGACGCTGCCGTCAGGATCGGACAGCCCGATCGGTACCCAGAGATCGGCGTTCTCGGCGAAGGGATAGCGGTAGGCAACCGACGGAGCGTCACCGGATCCAGGCTTACACACCGTGAGCCGAAATGTTCCGCGCAGCGATCCCTCCATTGCAGTCAGCGCGACTTCACCGTTACCCATCGCCAGGTGGGGGTCGCCGGCGTAGAACAGCGCGCCTTCAGCGAACACGGGGAGGTAGAACGTGGATCCCACACCCAGGAGCCGAATGTCGATGTTGCCGCCGCCCAGCGTGGGCGGGATTGAGTTAGAGCTCGGCGCAGTGAGATTGGGGTCTTGTGAGAAGGCAACACCCATCATCCCCATAAACGGATTGAGCGGGAATCGCACCGACTTGTCGCCATAACGCATGACACCGAGGCCATCGTCTACCGCGGTGAAGGTAGAGACGTTCCGGTACTTCGTCGGGTCAGCGTTGGGCCGCCCGTCTTGGCCGGCTGGCGGCATGACCTCCTCGATAGTTATTCCCGCGGGTGCGCTCCCGTCCGCATTCTTCGCCAACGCCCCCTTGCCATGCCGGTTCGAGACGACGCCGTAGGGTACCCGCGGCGTCGCCTCCAGTGTTTCAATTTTGAGTACATCTCCCGGTTGTGCCCCCTCGACGAATACCGGTCCGGTGACGACGTGGGGTCCGTCCTTGTCGAAATTTCGTGGGGTACGGCTGTATTCCGATGCGATGGCGACGGCATCTTCGAGGACATCCGAGCGGGGGACACCTTTCGAACCGAAGTACGCGAGGGGATTGCGCCCCTGATCCTCGAGGATGCCCTCGTGGGAAACGGCGTCGATGGTGATCGTCTCGGCCGACTTCATTCGGAGCACCGCCGTGGCGTGCACATTGGGGACGTATCCCCAGAGAACCTGGTCGGGAATTGACCGCAGGTAGTGGTTGCCCCCGATCGTGCCCTGGCCTGGTTGCAGAACCTTGACGTCGCCCAAAGCTGAAGTCGCCGAGCCGCTCCTGGCGCAACCGGCTGCAAGGCCGGTGACCCCGACACCGGCGCCGACTGCCGCGACGGCCCTTACGAAGTCGCGTCGTCCAACCCCATCGGCGACAACTTCACATGCACTCCGTGCAAGCGCCTCATCCATTGATGGCCTCCAATTACCGGCTCTGTCGACATTTCTACGGATACTGACATCCGTATGGAATCGAGTCCAATTCGAATTTGTGATGAATGCGATCCATATGGATGATGTTGCGGTACAGCAATTTCCGAATTAGAGGTGGCATTCTGCCGCACGCTTGTTCCGGCCCAGTTAATTGTTGGTTACAGTGTTCAAGCCCCGCCGAATTGGTGCAGGGCCCGATGCGATGTCAGCGATGCCGAATCCGTCAATGGGACAGCCGAACTGCTGCGCCGGCATACGACCGGGGATGCTGCGCCGGCATACGACCGGGGCCAGCGAAAGCGCCGTCGCCGAAAGGGCAGACCCCGAGTCGACTAGAACGGCGCGGACTGTTGGGCCAGGTTCAACAGCGCGTATGCCGCGCAGAGCAGGAAGTTCAACGCGAGCAGAGTCATGCCTGCAATCAGCAGTGACCGCGTGCCCTCACGTCTCATCTGCTTGTACTTCGCGATGCGGGCTTCACGATCAATTTCGGCCGCGATCAACGCAAATCTGACGTCCGCCTCTTCTCTGGCCGCGACGGGTGCGCCGGCCGCCATCGCTCTAAGTCGGTCCGGCGAGGTTTCGACGCCGACGCGTGCGAAGCGGTGGCAAAGTCGTCGTGCTCGCCTGCGGCCGAGAACTTCACCGCGCATCTCCAGTTGATGCGAGAGTCTTCCTCGCTCATTCCCCCACGGATGCGACCGGTTCGTCATAAGCCGGAGCCTAAATCGCTCGCGCCTGTTTTCGGGAGGCCGCGGGACTACCACCCTGGGTATCCCGGTAATTCTCGATGCAGTTGCTCGGTCGGTCCGGCGTGGCGGTCTGAGAGCTCCGCGCTCGCACAATAGCTAGGTCCATTGCTGGGCTCCTGGATTTGTCGTCCGGTCGACGTACTGATCGGATCTTTACATCCGCCCGCAGTGAGGTCCAATCCGAATTCGTGATACCCGTGATCCATTTTGATGATGCTGTAGCCCAGCCACTTTCGAAGCTGCTGGGATGGTGGTGCGCAAATCTTCTGCGGAGCCGTCAATTTCGCGGGCGCGCTGCCGATATACCTCGCCTATCTAACTTTTCTCCGCGGACTCCGGCGTCACGTCTTCGCCCCCGATCCGATCGGGTAATCCGGTGTGTTCAGGGTTTGCGCTGTAAGGACCCGACGATGATCTGTGTGGTCAATTCGGCCCGCCGACGTGAATATTGCTGCGCGTCAGAGAGGATCGGATATACCACGCCGCCGACAATGGCGTCGGCAGCCGACTCGGCGGTGTCCGCATCGATGCCAGCGGACAAGAGCCTGGTGCGGACGCTGTCGTGCAGCGGCAAACTGAATCCGGCGCGCAACTTGACCGCGGTTTCCGCATGCTCCATGCAGGCGACGGTCAACGTCCGCAGCATGGCCGAGCCCCGCTCCGTGGTCAGGGTTGCGGTCAGTTTGCGTACCCACGCCACCAGGTCGGCGGCCAGGTCCTCGGTGTGATCGACCGACGCGAGAATCTTGTCGGCGTCTTCGAGCATGACGTCGGCGACCAGCGCCGGACGGCTGGGCCACCAGCGATAGATCGTCTGCTTTCCCACACCGGCGCGTGCGGCGACCGCCTCGATCGTCAACCCGTCGAATCCGCGCTCGAGAAGCAGCTCACGCGTGGCGGTGACGATCGCCGTCCGTGACTTCTCGCTGCGGCGGCGCGGCGGAGTCTCCTGAGTGAGATCGGTTGGCATCTGCTGATCCTCGTCTCTCAGAGTCCCTCGCCGTCCTGGCCGCTGGCCGCGGGGATCCGGATCGCTTTACATATCTCGATCCGCCCCGGTAATCTCCCACAAGACGAGACGGTTCGTCTTGTAAGACGGAAGGATATCAGCCGGTGCGGCCGAAGCCCATGTTCGCCATTGCGCGGCCGCGGTCATGACCCTGGGACTGACCCCGGAGCAGCAGGATCTCAGCGACGCCGTAGGGCAATTCGCCGACCGACACGCCCCGATCGCCGCAACGCGAGAAAACTTCGACGCCCTGGCGGCCGGGCAACTTCCCGAATGGTGGGATGCTCTGGTCGCCAACGGTTTTCACGCCGTGCACCTGCCCGAGCACCTCGGTGGTCAGGGTGGACGGCTGATGGATGCCGCATGCGTGCTGGAGTCGGCGGCCAAGGCGCTACTGCCCGGGCCGCTGCTCCCGACCGTCACTACGGGAGCCGTTGCGCTGCTTGCCGATCCGCCGTCGAGTTCCGAATCACTGATCCGCGAGCTCGCCTCGGGCGCACCCGCCGCCATCGTCCTGCCCGACAACGCGGATTTCCGGGCACGCGCGGACGATCAGGGGTGGCTGATCACGGGCAGCTCGAAGTTCACTGCCGGCGTGTGTGCGGCGCGGGTGATCCTGGTCGGCGCGCGCACCGATGGTGGCGACGTCATCTGGGCGCCGGTCGACACCGGAACGCCCACTGCGACGGTCGAATCCGTACCCGGCACCGACCTGATCACCGACGTCGGTACTCTGCGGCTCGAGGAGTATCGCGCGGTCGAGTCAGACGTTCTGACCGGAATCGACGAAGACCGCGCAGCAGGTGTGGTCGTGGGTCTGGTGGCCAGCACAACAGCCGGCATCAGCCAGTGGTGCGTCGACGCCGTCACCGCACACCTGCGCACCCGTGAACAGTTCGGCAAGGTGATCGGCACCTTTCAGGCCCTGCAGCACAGTGCGGCCATGCTGTTGGTCAACAGCGAATTGGCCACCGCGGCGGCCTGGGATGCGGTGCGTGCCGCTGACGAACCGCCCGACCAGCAACGCCTCGCCGCGGCGGGGGCCGCGGTCATAGCGATCTCGCCCGTACCGGACCTGGTGCTGGACGCCCTGACGATGCTCGGCGCTATCGGTTTCACCTGGGAACACGACGTGCACCTGTATTGGCGGCGGGCCATCAGCCTGGCGGGATCGATCGGCCCGGCCAGTCGCTGGGCCCGGCGGCTAGGACAACTGGGCTGCGCCCAGCAGCGTGACATGTCGGTCAATCTGGGCGACGCCGAGCCGGACTTCCGGTCCTGGGTAGCCGAGACGCTGGACGCCGCTCTGCAGTTGCGCAACGACAAACCCGCACCGCACGGCGACTACGAGGACCAGGCCAGCGGGCCGCAGCGCACGTTGATCGCCGACGCCGGTCTGATGGCGCCGCACTGGCCGGCGCCGTGGGGCGTCGATGCTGGCCCGTTGAAACAGCTCATCATCGACGAGGAGTTCGCCAAGCGCCCCGGGCTGGTCCGGCCGTCGCTGAACATCGCCGAATGGATCTTGCCGTCGGTCCTGGCCGCCGCACCAAAAGACTTGCAGGAAAGCTTGATCCCGGCGACTCAACGTGGCGATATTCATTGGTGCCAGCTATTCAGCGAACCCGGAGCCGGCTCCGACCTCGCGTCGCTGGCCACCCGGGCGACCAAGGTCGATGGCGGCTGGCGGATCAATGGCCACAAGATCTGGACGTCACTGGCGCAGTACGCCGACCTCGGCGGCCTGCTGGCGCGCACCGACCCCGAGGCCAGCAAGCACCGCGGTATCGGCTATTTCATCCTCGATATGCGGTCCCCCGGGGTTGAGGTCCAGCCGATCAAGACGGCGACCGGGCAGGCGCATTTCAACGAGGTCTTCCTCAACGATGTCTTCATACCCGACGACATGCTCCTGGGCGGTCCAACCGACGGCTGGAGCCTCGCGATCGCCACGATGGCCGAAGAGCGTTCCGCCATCAGCGGATACGTCAAGTTCGATCGTGCTGTTGCGCTGCGCCAGTTGGCGGCCGAACCCGGCCCCGAGCGCGACGATGCACAGCGGGCGTTGGGAGAACTCGACGCCTACACCAACGCGATCAGGGCGCTCGGGGTGCGGGAAACCATTCGGCTACTGGACGGGCAGGCGTCGGGACCGGCGTCCAGCATCGCCAAGGTGGCGATGAACGTGCTGCTGCGGCGCACGTTCGAGGCCACGCTGCGCCTGACCGGACACACGGCCATGGTCGCCGACTCCGAACCCGCGGTCGTGCAGCCCTATCTGCATCTGCCGGCCGAGCTAATCGGCGGCGGAACCAGGGAGATTCAGCTGAACATCATCGCGCAGATGATTCTCGGCCTGCCCCGCAAGTAAACCCCGAAAATAAGGACATACCATGGGATTACGTGGAGAGGCCGCGATCGTCGGGTACATCGAGCTGCCACCCGAGCGGCTGAACAAGGCCTCGCCCGCGCCATTCGTCATCGAGCAGTGGGCCGAGCTTTCCGCCGCCGCGCTCGAGGATGCGGGACTGCCGGGCGACGTCGTCAACGGGATCGTCGCCTCCCACCTCGCCGAGTCGGAGATCTTCGTGCCCTCCACGATTGCCGAATACCTGGGGATAGGCGCACGATTCGCCGAACACGTGGATCTTGGCGGAGCCAGCGCCGCGGCCATGGTGTGGCGCGCGGCTGCGGCCGTCGAGCTCGGCATCTGTGACGCGGTGCTGTGCGCACTGCCCGCCCGCTACATCACGCCGTCGTCGAAGAAGAAACCCAGACCGATGATCGACGCGATGTTCTTCGGCTCGTCGAGCAACCAATACGGCTCTCCGCAAGCCGAATTCGAGATTCCGTACGGCAACCTCGGCCAGAACGGGCCATATGGTCAGGTGGCCCAGCGCTATGCCGCGATCTACGGCTACGACGAGCGGGTGATGGCCAAGCTCGTCGTCGACACACGCGTTAATGCCAATCACACCGAGGGCGCGATCTGGAAGGACAAGCCACTCACGGTCGAGGACGTGCTGGCTAGCCCGGTGATCGCCGACCCGCTGCACATGCTGGAGATCGTCATGCCCTGCGTCGGGGGCGCTGCGGTGGTCGTCGCCAACGCCGACGTCGCCAAGCGTTCGCGTAATCGCCCGGTGTGGATCAAGGGCTTTGGCGAACACGTCCCATTCAAAACGCCCACCTATGCCGAGGACCTGCTGTCAACGCCGATTACGGAGGCCGCCGACACCGCCTTCGCCATGACCGATCTGACCCGTGAGCAGATGGACATGGTATCGATCTACGACTGCTACACGATCACCGTGCTGCTATCGCTCGAGGACGCGGGCTTCTGCGAGAAGGGCACCGGGATGGAATTCGTCGCCAACCACGACTTGACCTTCCGGGGCGACTTTCCGCTCAACACCGCCGGCGGGCAGCTCGGCTTCGGCCAGGCGGGATTGGCCGGCGGCATGCACCACGTCTGCGACGCCACCCGCCAGATCATGGGCCGCGCGGGCGCGGCACAGGTCGCCGACTGCAACCGTGCCTTCGTGTCCGGCAATGGTGGAATCCTTTCCGAGCAAACGACGCTCATCCTGCAGGGAGACTGAGAACCCATGGTGACATTCGAACGCCCGATGCCCGTCAAAACCCCTACCACCGCGCCATTTTGGGATGCGCTGGCCCAGCACCGCATCGTCATTCAATACTCGCCGTCATTGGAAGCCTATGTGTTCTATCCGCGGGTACGGGCGCCGCGGACTTTGGCCGACGACCTGGAATGGCGTGAGATATCCGGCATGGGGACGTTGTATTCCTTCACCGTGGCCCGCAGACCGGTCAGCCCGCACTTCGCCGACGCCGTTCCGCAGCTGCTGGCGATCGTCGAATGGGACGAGGGCCCAAGGTTTTCCACCGAAATGGTCTTGCCTGCCGATCGGGCGGATCCGGCCGAACTCAGCGTCGGCATGCGGGTGCGGCCGGTGTTCTTCGACTACCCCGAACATGACGTCACGATGCTGCGCTACGAACCCGCCGAATAGTGCACCGAGATCGACGTTATCGACACGCGCTCTCGGACTTCTCCGCGCTCGTGTCGATCTCGGCGTTAGAAGTCACTTGAGCTCCTCGGTCGGAACGTCGTAGCGCGCCTGGTAGGCGCGGACGCGGTCACGCACTTCGCTCGCGTCCAGGCCGGTGTCCGACCAGGTGTAGCGGCCGCCGTCGCCGGGATGGGCGGCCAGGAAGTCGCGCATCTTCTGTTCGGTTTCGGGCCGGAGCTCGCGGCCCAGCTTCTGATAAATGCCGCCGATCGTGTGCAGGGGGTCCTTCATGAAATCCGTGAACTGTACGTCGATCATCCGGCCCGCGGGGACAACGCCGCTGTCGCGCAACGCCATCCCGCGCTCGAGGCCGACGGTGATCTCCTCATACGACTGGGCCGCGCACTCGGCGATGTTCGTCTCATCGCTGCCCATCCGCCGCAAGTGGTGGGTCAGCGCGGCGATCGACGAGATGACGTTGAGCGGATCGCGGTGCGTCTGCACGATCAATGCGTCGGGGTATTCGGCGAGGAGCTTGTCGAGCTGCCACAGATGCGCCGGCGATTTCAGCACCCACTGCCCGGGAACGCCAGACTGAAGGTGTTGCAGGAAGATTCGATGGAATCGGTAGGCGCCGGTGTGGTCTGCGTCGTACAGCAGCCACCGGTAGTAGTCCGGTAGCCGGTACTGCACGGTGTAGATCATGCTGGTGAACTCGCTGGCGGTGATGCGGACGCACTCCTGCCCGACCAGCGCGCCCATCGGGTGGAAGGCCAGGAACCCCGGAACGATCTGCTCGGACATTTCGATGCTGGCTTGTGTTTGGGCGATACGCGGATCGTCGTGGTAGGTCTCGGGCTGCGGTACCGGGCAGGGCGCGTCGACCTCCCAGGTCAGCGGCGCTCGCAGCTCGGGATCCTGGGCCAGCAGGTCGTAAAGGATGGTGGTCCCGGTCCGGGGCTGACCAACGATGAAGATCGGCGAAGCGATCGGTTTCTCGGCGATCTCGGGATGTTGCTTGCGCCAGGCGATCACGTCGAGCCGGTTCTTCAGGGCACGCATCAAGTCGAGATAGGCGACCTCCACACCGATCACCGAGAGCCGGGCATCGTTGACCAGCCCATCGGCGACGCGCTCCAGTCCGGGTTGCCAACCGTCGGCACCGAAGTCGTCGCTGCCGGCTTGTTCGCAGGCGGCCGCGATGAGGCTTTCCGGGTTGAATCGCTCCTGCAGCGTCACACCTGCTCCCGGCCTTCGCGCACGGAAACCTTGACATCGGGCGGCGTCGGGTTATCGAGCCAGCGCACGATCACGAATCCGCGATGCCGGCCACCGGTGTCGAGCCAATGCCCAAACCCGAAGTCCTGCGCGGAGATCGCGATGCGCACTCGCCCGTCGGCATCCGGCTGCACGCCACGATTGGTCACCGAACTGTGCCGGCGGCGCGGCTCCAGACACTCATGCCAGATGCTTTCCAGCGTGACGTTCCAGTAGCGCGTATCGGGTGGGGCGATGTCGAGCACCAGCGCCTGGCGGGGATCGAGCCGGTAGGTGCCCATCATGTACAGGTTGTCCGGCGTGGTATCGGCCGCACCGAGATCGGCGGCCTCGGCGGTCAGCAGGGTGTTCGGGTTCTCCAGCAGCTGCGGCTTGATGGTGCGGTGCAGCGTGGTGAGCTTCATCAGCGACCACGCCATCGCGGTGAATTGCTCGGCGAGTTCGCTGTCGGACAACGCGGTTACCGGGTCGGGGTTCAGTGCCTCGATCCGCATGGTGGCCGGCTCTTCGGAGTCGCGATCACCGATGTACTCCCGGACCACGACCGACGACGCGTCATCGGGGATCCGCACCCACTGCGCACCACCGAGATCGGCAGGTTCGTCGGCCGAGAGCACCAGCGCGAATTCACCGGAAGTCAGGTCCAGGTTTGTGTCGCCGACGTAATTGGACATCCGGCGCGGAGTCAGGCCGGTGCCGGCCAGGATCTGAAAGCCGAGGTAGGCGGTCGTGCCGCGGGTGCCGGTGATTCGGTAGCGCCGATCGCCACGGATCATCGCCAGGAAGTAGCTGCCGTCGGGATTGGGTCCGCCGATCATCCTGGTGTCCGAACACATATCGAAGAAGGCCGGGCGAGCAGGGTCGGCCTCGACCGACATTTGCGCGCACAGCGACGACACCCGCGCGATGACCCGCAGCCCTTCCAGGAGCTCGCGGTCGGATTCGGCGTCCTCGGTCACGATCTTGGTGACGTCGGTGATCATCTGCTGGAAGAACTGCCACGCCGCCAGCGTCTTTGCGGGCCCTTGAGTCATAGTCTTATATTTAGACTATGTCTCACGCGTTGTCTAGCACGACCTCGCCCGCCGAGCGCCGGCGCGCGGCCACGCGACAGCGCATTGCCGCAGTTGCCGCGCAGCTGGTCGCCAGTCACGGGTTAGCGGGGGCAACCGTGGACCGCATCGCCGATGCCGCCGACATCAGCCGGGCGACCTTCTTCCGCTATTTCAACTCCAAGGAAGACGCCGTCGCCGAGGGCGTGAATGTGCACTGGCTGAACCGGATCACCAATGCGCTGGCCATTCAGCCGCCCCAGCTGTCCGCCACGGAAGCGGTCGTCGGAGCCTTTCATCACCTCGCACTCGGATTCGCCGAGATCGAGGACCAGGTACGTGAATTGGCCACGCTGACAAGATCATCCGAGACGCTAGACGCCTGGACGCTACACATCTATGTGCGCTACGAAGCGGCCATCGCCGAGTTGGTCGCGCCGCGCCTGGGTGAGCTGGCTCCCGAGGATCCCAGGCCCCGTCTGATCGGTGCACTGGCAATGGCCACGGTCCGCATCGCCCTGGACGATTGGCTGCGCGACGAGGGGTCACTGCCCGACCGGGTGCGTCACGGCCTGGCAGCGATCACCATCGCCTGACGACATCTGCGCCCGAACAGTTTTCAGCTAGGTCGACGAGCGCAGGATGAGGCGGGCGATGTCGGTCGGCGCACGGGATGGTGGGGCCGGGTATCCCAACCGCTCGCAGAGCGCGGCGAGAGCGACGTCGGCTACTGCGCGCGGATCAAATTGCACGGTGGTCAGTGGCGGGCTGCTCACCACACCCATCGGGCTGGCGTCGACGCCGATGACGGCAAGGTCGCGCGGGCAGCGCAGCCCCGCTTCGTGAATGCCGTACAGGACGAGGCAGGCGATCTCGTCGCTTTGCGCACACACGGCCGTCACGCCGTCGCGCACCCAACCGCGCACCACCTCCGCGGCGTTGTCCACAGTCACATCGGCGACGGCCAGTCGTGGCAGGTCGCGCGCCCGCGCCGCGCGCACGACGCCGCCGAACCAGTAGTCGCCCAGCGCACGCCATCTCTGAATTCCGGTGTAGGCGAACGCGATGTGCCGGTGACCGCGCGAGACAAGATGCTCGACCCGCAGCTCGCCAATGGACAGGTGTGGATCTCCGAGCGCGGGGAGTGTCCCGATCTCGATGTTCGCTATGCCCGCAGCCTGCACCGCGCGCGCGGCGGCCGCGCTGAGCGGGAACAGACTCGTGACCGCGACCGGGTCGAGGTTCTCGATCGCATCGACGACGTGCTGGTCGTCCTCGGTCTCGAAGATCTGCACCTGAAGCAAACCCAGGCGCGTCAGTTCGGTCGTCATCCGGCTGCCGGCTTGCATCGGCATCTCGCCCACCGCGACGTGCGGTACCACGTAGAGAACCACGCCGCTCTTGCCCCGGGCGAGGTTGCGCGCGGCGAGGTTGGGGCGATAACCCAATAGCTCCGCGGCGCGGTGGACCTCTTCCCGGGTTCGTGCCGAGATTCTGCGGCCCTCAGCGTTGTTCAACACGTAGCTGACCGTCGCGGTCGACACGCTGGCCAAACGAGCCACATCAGCGTTGGTTGGCCGCACCGCCTTATTGGTGGTCAACTCGCGTCACCTTCCAGGGCCCGGCCATGACTCATGGTGGCACGCGAGGACGATCGGCAGCGCACGATCCCGCAACCCCAGGGGAAGCGCCGCCATTGATCGAGATGGACTAATAGTCACTAGCCAGCGCCTAAGAGCCGACGCGGTTGCTTGTCCGGTTATCCGCTGTATATTACTGCTAGTACGGCACTTTAACTTCCCAGAAGCAGCAACGCCCGGCGCTGACCCTGTGACCGGGATCATTGTCTACTAGTCGCTGTATTCGAGGAGCGCGGCATGAACAAAGACGATCTGATCCTGATCAGCGTGGATGATCACATCGCTGAGCCGGCGGACATGTTCGACGCGCATGTTCCGGCGAAGTACAAGGAGTTCGCGCCGCGGGTGGTCAACGAGCCCGACGGGATCCAGCAGTGGTACTACGGCGAGGTTCGCGGCCGGAACATGGGCTTGAATGCCGTCGCGGGCAAGCCCCGCGAGATGTACAACATCGACGCCTCGCGCTACGACGAGATGCGGCCGGGCTGCTTCAACGTCGACGAGCGGGTCCGCGACATGAACGCCGGCGGACAGCTGGCGGGGTTGAACTTCCCGAATTTCACCGGTTTCTCCGGCCAGGTCCTCAACCAAGGCCCCGACCGCGACGTGAATCTGGTGATGATCAAGGCCTACAACGACTGGCATGTCGACCAGTGGTGCGGCGCCTACCCGGGGCGGTTCATCCCGTGCGGCATCTTGCCGCTTTTCGACGTCGCCGAGGCGGCCAAGGAAGTCAAGCGCCTAGCGGACAAGGGTTGCCACGCAGTGACGTTCTCGGAGAATCCAGAAGCATTGCAAATGCCCAGCATTCACACCAAATACTGGTATCCGTTGTTCGAGGCGGTGTGTGAAAACAATACGGTGCTGTGCACCCATGTCGGCTCCGCATCGCGATCTCCGCAAGTGTCGTCGGACGCCCCGCCCAGTGTGCAGATGACGGCGTCTTCGATGATGAGCATGTTCACCTTCACCGAGCTGATCTGGGCCGAGTTCTGGGCGGACTTCCCGCAACTGAAGTTCTCGCTCACCGAGGGCGACGTCGGCTGGATACCGTACTTCGTGTGGCGGGCCGAGCATGTCTATAACCGTCACTCGGGTTGGACGCTCGCGGAATTCCCGCCGGGCTACAGCGGGCCTGGCGACGTGTTCAAGCGGCACTTCTACACCTGCTTCATCAGTGACAAAGTCGGTGTGCGCAATATGGACTGGTTCAACGAGGACATGCTGTGCTGGGAGTCCGACTTCCCGCATTCCGACAGCAACTGGCCATTCGCGCCTGAGGACATCGTGGTAACGATGGGCCACCTCGATGACACGGTCATCAACAAAATCACTCACGAAAACGCCATGGCCGCGTACTCATTCGATCCGTTCAAGCACATACCGAAGGAGCACGCCCGGGCGGGCTACCTGCGCGCGCAGGCCACCGACGTGGACGTCGTCACCCACGTGGGCCGCCAGGCCAGCCAGCGTGATCGTGACGCGTGGACGCGGATGACGCAGTTCGCCCTGCAGGCACAGGCCTCGGCGCAGGCGCCGGTGACGGCCGAGGTTGCCGGCATCGCGGGCCGCGCTACCACGCTGGGCAATTGAGCGTGGCGCCGCAGGCACCGTTCACCGACTGGCGTGTGCTGGAGCTGTCCAATGGGATCGCGGCGTCGTACTCCGCCAAGATGTTCGCCGACGCCGGCGCCGAAGTGGTGAAGATCGAATCGCCGCAAGGCGATTCGATGCGCGGCTGTTCAGCCGGCGGTCCGTCCGGCGCGTTATTCGGCTACCTGGCGGCGGGCAAGAAATCGGTGATCCGTCGCGACGATGCGGAAATCACGGCGCTGCTGGCCGGCGCCGACATCGTGCTCACCGACCTGACCGACGGCTGGACGCTCGACGACATCACTGCGCACACGGGCACGTCGGCGGTGGTCATCACGGTGACGCCGTTCGGGATGACGGGGCCCTATGTCGACGACCATCTGGTCGCCAACGAGTTCATCCTGCAGGCGTTGTGCGGCTCGATCGCGGGCCGGGGCTGGCCAGGCGATGAACCGGTGCAGGCGGGTGGCCGGCTCGGGGAGTGGTTGGCGGGTTCGTTCGCCGCTGCGGTCGCGGCCGCAGCGGGCCGGCACGCCGCCCGGGGTGGCTGCGGCGACATCATCGAC
>DASYJS010000006.1:0-9316 GCA_035996225.1 Mycobacterium sp.
CATGTCCTTGCACGAACCCTATTTGGTGGGCTGTCTGAACGCACGCAACGACTTATCGATAATCAGCCAAAGCCAATCCGTCAGTCACCCCGACTGCCGGATGATGCAATTGCAGGACCTGCGCCCTGCGGCACGCGCACAAGTGTTGGCCGGGCTTCCGGCCGGCACTCTCGATGAGGCCGAATCGCAGTTGAAGGAGTTGTCGGCCAACAACCTCCTGCCGCCCTGCCCGCCGCCTCGCGCGACCTCGCCGCCCGGGTCACCGACCCCGGCGACCAACGGGACAACGCCGCCGAGCGCCACCGCGCCCTCCAACCCTTCCAGCGGCACCCCGCCCAACAGCACCGCTTTAAGCCCTACCCCCGCGAGCACCCCGCCAGCAGCACCCGCGACCACATCGCCCACAGCCACCCCCCCGCAAGCGGGCGGTACCCCCACCCAGACGGTGACTACTCTCCCGCCACTCCCACCTCAGCCGGGCATCGACTGCCGGGCGGCTGCATGACCACACAGGTCCAACCGCCGGTCGCGGTTACGCCTCCGCTGCCCACCCGGCGCAACTCCGAGCTGCTGCTGTTGTGCTTCGCCGCCGTGATCACCGTCGCTGCGTTGCTGATCGTCGAGGCCAACCAGGAGCGCGGCCTGCGCTGGGACCTGACCGCCTACGGACTGGTCTTCCTGGCCGTGTTTGGAAGCGCGCACCTGGCCATCCGGCGCTTCGCCCCCTACACCGACCCACTGCTGTTGCCAATTGTGGCTCTGCTCAACGGACTTGGTCTGGTAATGATTCACCGGCTCGACCTTGTCGGTAATGAGCTCAGCGGCCGCCATCACCCCAGCGCAACCCAACAACTGCTGTGGACGCTGGTCGGTGTTGCCGCGTTCGCGCTCGTGGTCACCTTCCTCAAAGACCACCGACAGCTCGCGCGCTACGGCTACATCTTCGGACTCACGGGTCTGGTCTTCTTGGCAATCCCCGCCATCCTGCCATCATCGCTGTCCGAGCAGAACGGCGCCAAGATCTGGATTCGGCTCCCGGGCTTCTCAATTCAGCCCGCCGAGTTCTCTAAGATTCTGCTGCTGATCTTCTTCTCCGCGGTGCTGGTCGCCAAGCGCGGTCTGTTCACCAGCGTCGGCAAGCATTTGATGGGTATGACCCTGCCGCGCCCGCGAGACCTGGCACCGCTGTTGGCGGCCTGGGTGATCTCGATCGGTGTGATGGTCTTCGAAAAAGACCTCGGCACTTCGCTACTGCTCTACGCGTCATTTCTGGTGGTGGTCTACCTTGCCACCCAACGCTTCAGCTGGGTTGTACTCGGGCTGGTGCTGTTCGCCGCGGGAAGCGTCGCAGCGTACTTCATTTTCGGACACGTACGCATTCGCGTGCAGATGTGGTGGGATCCATTCTCGGATCCCGACGGCAGCGGCTATCAAATCGTGCAGTCGCTATTCAGCTTTGCTACCGGTGGCATCTTCGGCACCGGACTGGCTAACGGGCAGCCCGACACGGTGCCGGCCGCGTCCACCGATTTCATCATCGCCGCATTCGGTGAAGAACTTGGATTAGTGGGTCTGGCGGCCCTTCTCATGCTGTACACCATCGTCATTGTCCGGGGCCTGCGCACGGCGATCGCGACCCGCGACAGCTTCGGCAAGCTGCTGGCCGCAGGTCTGGCATCTACGCTGGCGATCCAATTGTTCATCGTCGTCGGCGGCGTCACCCAGCTCATCCCGCTGACCGGATTGACCACACCGTGGATGTCCTACGGCGGATCCTCGCTATTGGCCAACTACGTGCTGTTGGCCATCTTGGCGCGCATCTCGCATAGCGCCCGACGCCCGTTGCGAACCCGCACGCACGACACCTCGCCGATCGCGGCGGCTGGCACCGAGGTGATTGAGCGGGTATGAACACCTCTCTCCGCCGGATCTCGGTGACCGTGATGGTGTTGATCGTGCTGCTGCTCCTCAACGCCACCATGACGCAGGTCTTTGCCGCTGACGGGCTGCGCGCCGATCCGCGCAATCAGCGGGTCCTGCTCGACGAGTATTCGCGGCAGCGCGGCCAGATCATCGCGGGCGGCCAGCTGCTGGCCTACTCGGTAGCCACCGACAGCCGGTTCCGTTTCCTGCGGGTGTATCCCAACCCCGCGGTGTACGCGCCACTCACCGGCTTCTACTCGTTGCGGTTTTCCAGCTCCGGCCTGGAACGAGCCGAGGACTCGCTGCTGAACGGCTCCGACGAGCGGCTGTTCGGGCGCCGGCTGGCCGACTTCTTCACCGGCCGCGATCCGCGCGGCGGCAACGTCGACACCACGATCAACCCGCGTGTGCAGCAGGCCGGCTGGGACGCGATGCAGCAGGGTTGCGGCGGGCCGCCCTGCAAGGGAGCCGTGGTTGCCCTGGAGCCGTCCACCGGCAAAATTCTGGCCATGGTCTCGTCGCCGTCCTATGACCCCAACCTGCTGTCCTCCCACGATCCCGACGTGCAGGCGCAGGCTTGGCAACGGCTGCGCGACGACCCCGACAACCCGCTGGTCAACCGCGCGATCTCGGAGACCTACCCTCCTGGGTCCACATTCAAGGTGATCACCACCGCGGCGGCGCTGCAGGCCGGCGCCACCGAGAATGAGCAGTTGACGTCGGCGCCCACGATCCCCCTGCCCAACAGCACGGTCACGTTGGAGAACTACGGCGGCACCCCGTGCAGCGACCAACCAACGGTGTCGCTGAGCCAGGCCTTCGCCAAGTCGTGCAACACCGCATTTGTCCAGCTAGGCATCCTCACCGGGGCCGAGGCCCTGCGCAGCATGGCGCATTCGTTCGGCCTGGACAGCGCCCCGAGCGTGATTCCGCTGCAGGTGGCGGAATCGACTGTTGGGATAATCGCGGATGCCGCCGCACTCGGGATGTCTAGCATCGGGCAGAAGGACGTGGCACTGACCCCGCTGCAGAACGCGGAGATCGCCGCGACCATCGCGAACGGCGGCGTAACGATGCAGCCCTACCTGGTCGAGAGTCTCAAAGGGCCGGACTTGGCCAACATCAGCACGACGGCGCCCTATCAGCAGCGTCGCGCGGTATCACCGCAGATCGCCGCTAAGCTGACAGAGCTCATGATCGGCGCCGAGAAGGTCGCACAACAGAAAGGGGCCATTCCCGGCGTGCAGATCGCATCCAAGACCGGTACCGCAGAGCATGGCACCGACCCACGCAACACTCCACCGCACGCGTGGTACATCGCGTTCGCGCCCGCGCAGTCGCCGAAGGTCGCCGTGGCGGTGCTGGTAGAGAACGGCGCCGACCGCCTTTCTGCGACCGGCGGCGCGCTCGCCGCGCCGATCGGACGGGCCGTCATCCAGGCCGCACTGCAGGGGGGCCCATGAGCCCGCGAGTTGGCGTGACGCTGTCGGGCAGGTACCGGCTGCAGCGCCTGATCGCCACCGGTGGCATGGGCCAGGTCTGGGAGGCGGTGGACAGCCGGCTGGGCCGGCGCGTCGCGGTCAAGGTGCTCAAAGCGGAGTTTTCCCAGGACTCCGAGTTCATCGAGCGGTTCCGCGCGGAGGCGCGCACCACCGCGATGCTCAACCACCCCGGGATCGCCGCCGTGCACGACTACGGCGAAAGCCAGATGGACGGGGAGGGGCGCACCGCCTACCTGGTGATGGAGCTGGTCAATGGTGAGCCGCTGAATTCGGTGCTCAAGCGAACCGGTCGGCTGTCGCTGCGCCACGCGCTGGACTTGCTCGAGCAGACGGGTCGCGCTCTGCAGATTGCGCATGCCGCCGGGCTGGTACACCGCGACGTCAAACCGGGCAACATCTTGATCACCCCGACGGGACAGGTGAAGATCACCGACTTCGGTATCGCCAAAGCCGTCGACGCCGCCCCGGTGACCCAGACCGGCATGGTGATGGGCACCGCCCAATACATCGCACCCGAACAGGCGCTGGGCCACGACGCCACCCCCTCCAGCGATGTCTACTCGCTGGGAGTTGTTGGCTACGAAGTGGTTTCGGGCAAGCGGCCGTTCACCGGCGAAGGCGCTTTGACGGTGGCGATGAAGCACATCAAGGAACCCCCGCCGCCGCTGCCTCCCGAGCTTCCGCCAAACGTGCGCGAACTCATCGAGCTCACACTGGTCAAGAACCCCGGCATGCGCTACCGCAGCGGGGGACCGTTCGCCGACGCCGTAGCCGCGGTACGAGCCGGCCGACGGCCCCCGCGGCCCAGTCAGTCACCGCCCGCAGGACGGGCCGCGCCGGCGGCCATTCCATCGGGCCCGCAGACCAGGTCGGCACCCGTCGCCGTTGCGCGGACTGCTGCGCCCCGCCGATCGCGGCCGTCCACCAGTAGTCATCGGCCACCCCCGGCCCGTCGCACCTTCTCGTCGGGCCAGCGCGCCCTGCTGTGGGCCGCCGGGGTGCTTGGCGCGCTCGCCATCATCATCGCCGTGCTCATCGTGATCAATTCCCGCGCGGACAACCCGCAGCAATCACCGCCCCCGACGGTCACCGACACCGGCACCCCGCCGGCGAACGGGCCCCCGCCGCCGAGCAAGACCCCCAGCGGTTCCGGCCCCAGTCTGCGACTTGATTGGACGGATCGCGGGGCGATAAGCAATTCTGGACTCCACAGCAGGCCACCCGAACTGAGCTGGGCTAGCCCCTTGACGCCCAACCTGTCTCCGGCCCGACGCGAGACACCACAATGACCACCCCCCCTCAGCACCTGTCCGACCGTTACGAATTAGGCGACATCCTCGGTTTCGGGGGTATGTCCGAGGTTCACTTGGCCCGCGATGTCCGCTTGCACCGCGACGTCGCGGTGAAGGTGCTGCGCGCTGATCTGGCCCGCGACCCCAGTTTCTACTTGCGCTTCCGTCGCGAGGCGCAAAATGCCGCGGCGCTGAATCACCCGGCCATCGTTGCGGTCTACGACACCGGCGAGGCGGAAACACCCGCGGGCCCGCTGCCCTACATCGTGATGGAGTACGTCGACGGTGTCACGCTGCGCGACATCGTGCACAACGACGGCCCCCTGCCGCCGCGTCGCGCGATCGAGATCATCGCCGACGCCTGTCAGGCCCTGAACTTCAGTCACCAGAACGGCATCATCCACCGCGATGTCAAGCCGGCGAACATCATGATCAGTACGACCAATGCGGTCAAGGTAATGGACTTCGGCATCGCGCGGGCGCTCGCCGACAGCGGCAATAGCGTCACCCAAACGGCGGCCGTGATCGGGACCGCCCAATATCTTTCGCCGGAACAGGCTCGTGGCGATTCCGTCGACGCCCGCTCCGATGTCTATTCGCTGGGCTGCGTGCTTTACGAAATGCTCACGGGCGAGCCGCCTTTCACCGGAGACTCGCCGGTTTCGGTTGCCTACCAACATGTCCGCGAAGACCCGGTGCCACCGTCGAAACGGTACGCGGGCATCTCCGCCGAACTCGACGCCGTCGTGCTCAAGGCGCTGGCCAAGAACCCGGATAACCGGTATCAGACCGCGGCAGAGATGCGCACCGACCTGGTTCGGGTGCACAACGGTGAGACCCCGGAAGCACCCAAGGTTTTCACCGATGCCGAGCGGACCTCGATGATGGCGGCCACCGGCCCGGGCCACGGGAGCCCGCGCACCGGCCCGTTACCCCGTCAACGCTTCAGCGCCGCCGACCCCGATCGCATGGGTGGTCCGGTCGGCCGCTGGGTCGTCGCGGTCGCGGTGCTGGCGGTGCTGACGATCGTGGTCGTCATCGGGTTCAACACCTTTGGCGGGTCGACCCGCGACGTTCAAGTGCCCGACATGCAGGGCCAGGTGTCGGCCGACGCCGTTGCCGCCCTGCAAAACCGCGGCTTCAGGACGCGCACGCTGCAGAAGCCCGACTCGTCGATCCCGCCCGACCACGTCATCAGTACCGATCCCGGCGCCAACGCGTCGGTGGCCGCGGGCGACGAGATCACGATCAACGTCTCGACCGGACCCGAACAACGCGAAGTGCCCGACGTGTCCTCACTGAGTTACTCCGACGCGGTGAGCAAGCTGAAGGCCGCCGGGTTCACCAAGTTCAAGCAGGCGAACTCGCCGTCGACCCCGGAGCTGCTGGGCAAGGTGATCGGCACCAACCCGCCCGCCAACCAGACGTCGGCGATCACCAACATGGTCACCGTGATCGTCGGCGCGGGACCCGAGACCAAGCAGGTCCCCGACGTCGCGGGCCAGACGGTCGACGTCGCACAGAAGAACCTCACGGTCTACGGCTTCACCAAGGTCACCCAGGCGCAGGTGGACAGCACCCGTCCCGCCGGCGAGGTGATTGGCACCAATCCCCCCAAGGGCCTGCCGGTCCCGGTGGACTCGATCATCGAGCTCCAGGTGTCCAAGGGCAATCAATTCTCGATGCCCGACCTGACCGGCATGTTCTGGACCGACGCCGAACCACGGTTACGCGCACTGGGCTGGACCGGGGGGCTGGACAAGGGTGCCGACGTCGACGCGGGCGGCTCCCAGTCCCACCGGGTGGTTTACCAGAACCCGCCCGCGGGTGCCGGGGTCAACCGGGACGGCCTCATCACGCTGAAGTTCGGTCAGTAGCCGCCGGGTCGGTCGGGAAATACGGCCGCACCGCGGAGCGAACTTCGTTCTCCAGCCGGCGGATCAGGGTGTCGTCGCGCGACCATCCGCAGTCGGCCAGCCAGTTGGCCAGCATCCGGTGCCCGCCCTCGGTGAGAATCGACTCCGGATGGAACTGGACACCGTGGATCGGTAACTCGGTGTGGCGCACCGCCATGATGACCCCGCTGCGCGTGTGGGCGGTAACCTCGAGCACCGCCGGCAGCGACTCCGGCAGGATCGTCAGCGAGTGGTAGCGGGTCGCTGTGAATGGATCCGGAAGTCCTTGTAGCACACCGGCATTGGTGTGGTAGACGCTGCTGGTCTTACCGTGCAGCAGTTCGGGCGCACGATCGACGGTGGCGCCGAACGCGACCCCGATGGCCTGGTGTCCGAGGCAGACCCCGAGCAACGGGGTGGCAGCCGCGGCGCACGCGCGGACCAGGTCGATCGATGCGCCGGCACGCTCCGGGGTTCCCGGCCCGGGGCTGAGCAGGACGCCGTCGAACTGCGCGGCGATGGCGGCGTGGCCGTCTCGTGAGTCGGAGAGCCTCGTGTCGTCGTTGCGCCACACCTCAGCCTCGACTCCGAGTTGCCCCAGGTACTGGACGAGGTTGAACACGAAGCTGTCGTAGTTGTCGACAACCAGGATCCGCATTGTGTCAGGTTACCGCCCGGCCAGCCTGCAGACGCTGCTCAGTGGGTCCTCAGTACCCGACTGGGCCGTCCGGCTCCGCGAAATGCATCCGGACCGGCTCGGTATGGCCGACGATCTGCACGTCGGGCTTGGCGTCTTCGTGGTAGCCGAGCCCGAATCGGACGACGTACTGCTTGTAGAGGATCACCAGGGGAGCGGCGGCCAGGGCCGCCTGCATGGCGCTGGCATTGCCGATTGCGGTGATCGTGTACGGCGGGCTGTAGGTACGCCCGTTGAGCAGGAGCGTGTTGCCGACGCAGCGCGGGATCGAGGTTGCGATGATCCGCTGATCCTGCATCTGGATCGCCTCCGCGCCGACACTCCACAGTGCGTTGAGAACGGCCTGAATGTCTTGCTGGTGCACCACCAGGTCATCGGGGGAGGCGTCGCGCGGGAAGCGGCCGTTGGCGTCTCGCTGAGCGTCGTCGAGCGTCACCACCAGGCCCGGCCCGTGCACCGGGTTCATGTCCGCGTCACCGGCCAACTCCGCCGAGCGCCGCAGCATGGCCGCCAATGCGGCGTCGGAGGACTTCAAATGCGTCGAGTCGATCTTGGCGGCCAGTTCGTCGCGTTCGGCCTTGAGACGATTCACCGCGGCCTGCGTCTCTCGCACCAGATCAACGAGACGCGGTGCATCGCTGCGACGGATCTCGGCGCCGCCCGATACCGCGTGCGTGGCGGCCAGCAGCAGTCCGGCCAGCACGCAGACCAAGGGGACACCGAAGCTCCATGGTGACCGGCGGGTCTGGATCATCGAGTCTCCAATTTCCTGGTCGGGGTGCCAGGTGGGTTAATCTCGTAGCCAAGTCCTGCAAGTAGCTACAACCGCTATCGTTGCACCCCGTCCCGTTCACCGTTATCCCGAGGTAATCATGCCCAAGTCCAAGGTCCGCAAGAAGAACGACTTCACCGTCAGCGCGGTCAGCCGGACGCCGGTGAAAGTGAAGGTCGGACCGTCCAGCGTGTGGTTCGTCGCGCTGTTCGTAGGTCTCATGCTGATCGGTCTCGTCTGGCTGATGGTGTTCCAGTTGGCGGCCGTCGGAAGTCAGGCCCCGACAGCGCTCAACTGGATGGCCCATCTGGGTCCGTGGAACTACGCGATCGCGTTCGCTTTCATGATCACCGGTTTGTTGCTCACGATGCGCTGGCACTAACCAAGATCAGCTGAGAAATGAATTCATTTCGGGGTCGATTCGCGGCTAAGCCAGCAACCTTGTGAGTACCCAATCACACGCGTGTGATTTATCCCCACTGTTGATAGCTGATGTGGATAACTCCATCGGCAGTGGTGGGAGGGGCTAAGAACCACATGCAGCAAACACGGTGGGAACCGCATGCTGCGGGAATCGCTGGTTGCGGGGTCGCCGGAGTTTTCATGGCTATCGCCAGTGTGACCGTCGTCACAGACTTGCCGGGGCGGATCCTGGCGGGGATTGCCGGGGCGGGTCTGCTGTTGTTTGCGGGCGCGACCTGGCGCGCGCGTCCGAAGCTGGCAATTACCCCCGGCGGTCTGGCCATCCGGGGGTGGTTCCGAACGCAGGTATTGCAGCACTCCGATATCAAGATCATTCGGATCACCGAGTTCCGCCGCCTGGCGCGCAAGGTTCGGTTCCTCGAAGTCGAAACGGTCGACGAGGGGCTGGTGCTGTTCTCCCGATGGGACCTCGGCACCGAGCCGTTGGACGTGCTCGACGCGCTCACCGCCGCCGGCTACGCCGGCCGAAACGGCGCGGAGCCGGCTTAGCTAGGGCGCATTACGAGATCGTGATCGACTCGATAACGACCGCGTCGGTCGGACGGTCGTTGCCATCGGTCGACGTCGTCGCGATCGCCTCGACGACGCTCTGCGACTCGGGGTCGGTCACCTCACCGAAGATCGTGTGGCGCCGGTTCAGGTGCGGCGTCTGGCCGACCGTGATGAAGAACTGCGAGCCGTTGGTGCCAGGCCCGGCGTTGGCCATCGCCAGGAGGTACGGCTTGGTGAAGGCCAGCTCCGGGTGGATCTCG
>DASYJS010000007.1:0-4966 GCA_035996225.1 Mycobacterium sp.
GTCGGAACGGAGCGACCCAAATTCAGGCCCGGATTCAGGCGCAGTGCTCATGGTCGCCCTTCTCTTTTAGATCGGTCAAAACGCACCGACCTATTTAAGGTACCTGCGGGGACATCCTCACAGCTCTAGAAGCACAGTTACCGGTCCGTCGTTTACCAATTGGACCTGCATGTTCGCCCCGAACACGCCGGTCTCGACATGGGCGCCCAGCCCGCGCAATGCGTCCGCGAACGCCGCGACCAGCGGCTCGGCGAGCCCGGCGGGAGCAGCTGCGTTCCAGGACGGCCGGCGTCCCTTCGCGGTGTCGGCGTAGAGCGTGAACTGACTAACCACCAAGATCGGCGCATCGATATCCGCCGCGGAACGTTCGTCGGCGAGAATACGTAGTTTCCAGAGCTTTTCGGCAAGGCGGCGTGCTTTGTCGAGATCGTCGCTGTGGGTGACGCCGACAAATGCCAGCAGCCCCTGGCTTTCGGGCTGGATGGCACCCACCACGTGGCCATCGATCGACACCGCAGCTGACGAGACCCGTTGCACCAGAACCCGCATGGCTCGATGCTGCCAGGCCGGATAGGTACGCTCGTCAGGTGTCTGTCCTAGTAGCGTTTTCCGTCACCCCGCTCGGCGTGGGCGAGGGCGTTGGCGAGATCGTCGCCGAAGCGGTTCGCGTGGTGCGCGACTCCGGCCTGCCCAACAAGACGGATTCGATGTTCACCGTGATCGAAGGCGATACCTGGGAAGAAGTGATGGCGGTAGTGCAGCGCGCCGTCGAGGCCGTGGCCGCTCGTGCACCGAGGGTCAGCACGGTGATCAAGGCCGACTGGCGAGTCGGCGTCCAGGACGCGATGACGCAGAAAGTCGCCACGGTCGAGCGCTACCTCGCCGACGGTTAGCGGTGCACCGCGGGTGCGTAGGCTCATGCCGGTGAGCGCACGCGCAGGCATCGTCGTCACCGGAACCGAAGTCCTCACCGGACGCGTCCAAGACCGAAACGGCCCGTGGATCGCCGACCAGCTGCTGGAACTCGGCGTGGAACTCGCGCACATCACGATCTGCGGCGATCGCCCTTCCGACATCGAGGCACAACTACGCTTCATGGCCGACCAGGGCGTAGACCTGATCGTCACCAGCGGCGGCCTGGGTCCGACGGCCGACGACATGACCGTCCAGGTGGTGGCGCGGTTCTGTGAGCGCGAGCTGGCGCTCGACGAAGAAGTCGAAGGCAAGATCGCCAACATCCTCAAAAAGCTTATGGCGCACTTCGATTCGGAAAGTTTTGACGCGGTGCGCGCCGCCAACCGCAAGCAGGCCATGATCCCCGCCGGTTCGCAGGTGCTCGACCCGGTAGGAACCGCCCCGGGCGTAGTGGTGCCCGGAAACCCGACGGTGATCGTGCTGCCCGGACCGCCACGCGAGCTTCAGCCGATGTGGCACAAGGCTATCGAGACTCCCGCGGCCCAGCAGGCGATCGCCGGCCGCACGATCTACCGCCAGGAGACCATCCGGATGTTCGGGCTGCCCGAGTCGGGACTGGCCGAAACGCTGCGTGATGCCGAGAAATCCGTCGCCGGATTTGAGGCGCTGGAGATCACCACCTGCCTGCGGCGGGGCGAGATCGAAATGGTCACCCGTTACGAGCCGGACGCCGCCGATGTGTACGCACGGCTAACACAGCTACTGCGCGACCGGCACGGACAGCAGCTGTACTCAGAAGACGGCTCGCAGGTGGACGATGTGGTCGCACGGTTACTGTCCGGCCGTCGGATAGCCACCGCGGAGTCCTGCACTGCGGGGCTGGTGGCCGCGCGACTGACCGACCGGCCCGGTTCGTCCGACTACGTGATGGGCGGCGTGGTGAGCTACTCCAACGAGGCCAAGGCGGAGCTGCTCGGCATCGACCCCGCCCTGATCGAAAAACACGGCGCGGTGTCCCAACCCGTCGCGGAGGCGATGGCGGCGGGCGCGCTGCAGCGCTTCGGCGCCGACACCGCCGTCGCCATCACCGGGATCGCCGGTCCGGGTGGGGGAACGCCGGAAAAGCCGGTCGGGACGGTCTGTTTCACCGTGAAGCTCGCCGACGGCTCGACGGACACCCGCACCCTGCGGCTCCCCGGGAACCGCTCCGACATCCGCGAGCGCTCGACGACGGTGGCCATGCACATGCTGCGACGCGCGCTCGGCGACCCGGAAGCCGGCTAGGTCACGTCACTTTGGTTGGCAGGAAAGCGGTTGCGGCCGTGCCAAAGCGGATTCCGGTCGCATCCTTGCCGATCAGCGTCAATATCGTGACGGCGAGCAACACCGGCACAATCGTCACGGTCAGCGCGAACGGATAGCCGTGCGTCTCGGCCAGGCGCTCCTGGATGGGCAGGTTGAATGCGGCCAGCAGATTACCGAGCTGGTAGGTCACCCCGGGGTAGAGACCGCGGATGGCGTCCGGCGACATCTCGGTCAGATGTGCCGGGATCACACCCCAGGCGCCCTGCACGCACAGCTGCATCAAAAACGAGCCGAGACACAACATCGCCGCAGTACGCGAGTAGGCGAACAGCGGCACGATCGGCAGACCCAACACCGCGCAGAAGACCACGGTGTAGCGGCGACTGAACCGCTGGGACAGCGTGCCGAAGAACAGCCCTCCCATGATGGCGCCGATGTTGTAGACCACCACGATCCATTTGACCGTCACGCTGGACAGCCCGGCACCGTGGTTGGTCGTCGCGCCCAGGAAAGTCGGGTAGACGTCCTGGGTGCCGTGGCTCATCCAGTTGAACGCCGTCATCAGGGCAACCAGGTAGAAGAACCGGCGGACGACGGCGCCGTTGCGCAGCACGTCACGGATTTTGGTGTTGGTGACCTTCATCTGGTCCTGGGCGGCTTCCCATACCTCGGATTCCTGTACCCGGTAGCGGATGATCAGGCTGATCAGGGCCGGGACGATGGACAGAGCGAACAACCAACGCCACGACAACCCCAGCCAATCCATCACCACCAGCGATCCCACACTCGCCAGCAGATAGCCGAATGCGTAGCCCTCCTGCAGTAGCCCGGAGAAAAAGCCGCGGCGCTCGACGGGGACTTTTTCCATCGCGAGCGCGGCCCCGAGCCCCCACTCGCCGCCCATTCCGAGGCCGTACAGCAGCCGCAGAATCATCAGCACGGTGAAGTTGGGCGCGAATGCGCACAGGAAGCCGACGATGGAGTAGAAGATCACGTCCACCATCAAAGGGAGCCGCCGACCGACCCGGTCGGCCCATAGCCCAAACAGCAAGGCGCCCACCGGGCGCATGACCAAGGTGGCGGTCGTCACGAACGCGACCTCGGCCTTGCTGATGTGGAAAGTCTTTGCGATGTCGGCGTAGACGAACACCACGATGAAGTAGTCGAAGGCGTCCATCGTCCAGCCCAACATCGCCGCAATGAACGAGTTTCGCTGATCGGCGTTAAGCCGTTGAGTTGTCACGTGAGCATCGTGGCGCACCCAGCGCGCTCGCGCGAGCCGTTTCACCCGGCATTCCGCGAGAGTAAGTTCCCGATACATGCGAATCATCGATGCCGATGGACACGTCGCCGAAAACTCCTCGCTGGCGATCGAAGCGATCAAGCGCTGGCCCGACCACGTAAAACCCAGCACGGACAGACGCCTACGGTTGATGATCGAAGGCCGCAACTACCCGGAGGATCGGGGCCCCGGTGCCGGTTGTCCGCCCGAGCACGGGATCAGCAAGTCACCCAACATCAACTGCTCGTCGCCCGAAGGCGTGCTGGGTGACGCCGACCGCGATCACATCGACACGATGGTGTTGTATCCGAGTCTCGGGCTATGCGCGCCCAGCCTCGAAGACCCCGAATTCGCTGCGGGATTCGCGCGGCTCTACAACCAATGGATCGCCGATTACTGCGCCTCGTCGGGCGGCCGGTTGCGCGGCGTGGCCGTGACGCCGATCGAACACGGGCAGCCAGCCATCGACATCATGACCGAGGCCAAGGACCTCGGGCTGGTGGCAACTCTCGTCCCGCCGGCATTGAAGACCCGCAACCTGGACCACCCCGATCTCGACCCGTTTTACGCCGCGGCCGTGGACCTCGGGATGCCGCTGGGCGTTCACGGCGCCCCCGGAATTCATTTGCCGAAGATCGGCGTGGACCGCTTCACCAACTACATCCAGGTGCACTGCATCAGTTTTCCGTTCGACCAGATGACGGCGATGACCGCGATGGTCTCCGGCGGCGTCTTCGAGCGCCATCCCCGGTTGCGGGTCGCCTTCCTCGAGGCGGGCGCAGGCTGGGTCCCGTTTTTCATTGACCGCTTGCACGAGCATTACGAGAAGCGAGGGGATTGGGTCGAGCACGGCTGGCGGCGCGATCCGCACGAATACCTGTCCGCGGGCAACATCTGGGTGACCTGTGAGCCGGAGGAGCCGATCCTACCCGGGGTGATCGACGTGCTGGGCGACGACTTCATCATGTTCGCCAGCGACTACCCGCATTGGGACGGCGAATGGCCGGAAAGCACCAAACATCTACGGACCCGCACCGACATCAGCGAAGAAGCGCGCGAGAAAATCGGCGGCTTGAATGCTCAGCGTTTCTACGCGTTGAACTGAATCTGCCCGCCATTCGCATGGCAGGATCGGCGCATGGGCCCCTTTGTGCTGCGCGCCGCATTGACCGGATTTGCATTGTGGGTGGTCACGCACTTCGTTCACGGGCTGAGCTTCGTCGGTGGCAATTCGCCGTTGGAGAGGATCGGCATCATCTTCGTCGTGGCCGTGATCTTCGGTCTGGTCAACGCGTTCGTCAAGCCAATCGTTCAGTTCCTGTCGATCCCGCTGTACATCGTGACCCTTGGCCTATTCCATGTCGTCGTCAACGCGTTGATGCTCTGGCTCACCGCACGGATCACCGAACACACCACGCACTGGGGATTGCAGATCGACCACTTCTGGTGGACGGCGATCTGGGC
>DASYJS010000008.1:0-2924 GCA_035996225.1 Mycobacterium sp.
CGCCATCAACACCATGACCCGACGCCTGGCGCGTGGGCGCGCAGCGACCCGTCAACCCCGCTGGCGCTGGCCAGATGACAAATGAACACACTTCTCAAACACGCTCTAAGACCGTTGGGTGTGTCTCCGCCAGTCTCTCCCGCTGGGCGACCGGCTTGTGCAGCGGCGTGAACCCGTGGGTCGCGCGTTGCGTTGTACTGGTGGATGCTGGCGTCTGGCCGGCCCAAGAACCGGTTAGGAGCCATGACATGCCCGGCGATCGTAATGACCCCCATGATGCACAGTACGCAGCAGGGTTGGAATTCCTTTACGGCACGCGCGGGGCTAGTGATGAGTCGCCCTTCGAGGGCAGCTACTGGCATCCTATCGGTCCCACATATAAGACTCTCGATATGTCAAAGGAGGACTGGCTCAACCTCCCAGACGAGCAGCAGATCGAGGGAGTCCATTCACGGGTGGGATGTGACCTGCGATCTGGACGTGGTTGGGCGACGCGCCGGGGTGGGGTGCTTGATTCGCGGGCGTGGATAGTGATGATCGCTACTTGTGTCCGGAGCGTCGGGTGTGGAGCTGGTTGGGCAGCTTCGCCGCGCCAACGCTCAGTTGCGGCAGGCGCTGGCGGTCAAGGACGCCGAGATCGGCGAGTTGGTGGCGTTGGTGAAGGCGCAGGGGCTGCGGATCGCGGAGTTGGAACGCCGGTTGGGGTCGGGTAGCGACGACTCGGGCACCCCGGCGTCAAAGGATTCGGTTGCGGTGAAGGCCCGGCGCAAGGCCGAACGGCAGGCCGGCCGCGAGCAGGGCGGATCGTCGCGGCAGCGCTCGGCGGACCGGTCGCGGGGTGGGCAGCCCGGTCACGCCGGGCGGGGTGTGATGCGGGATCCGAATCCGACCGAACGAGTCAGCCTTGATCCGCCGACGGTGTGCCAGGGCTGCGGTGGTGATCTGGCCTGCGCGGATGACGCCGGTACGGCCTGGTCGCAGGTGTGGGACGTGCAGATCGTCCGGCGGCGGGTGGAGTACCTGCTGCCGCGGCGGCGCTGCGGCTGTACGGCGATCACGACGGCGTGCCCACCAGGCAGCGGGCTGGTCAACGGGGTGAGTTTCGGGCCGGTGCTCAACACCGCGGCGGTGGCGTTGACCGCGTTCGGCAACGTGCCTACCCAACGCGCCGCGATGCTGGTCGAGATCGTGCTGGGACAGCGGGTGTCGGCCGGGTTCGTCGACCGCGCCAACGCCCGGCTGGCCGGGCAGTTGGAGCGTGGCGGGTTCGAGGCTGCGATGCGGGTTGCCCTGCTGGCCGAGCCGGTACTGACCGCCGACGAGTCACCGGTCGAGATCGTGCGCCCGGCGGTGGACCCGGACACCGGTGCGCCGGTGGCCGGATCGCCGCACGTGATGGTCATCCGTACTCCCGACGAGCGTCTGTCGTGGCTGTCGGGGCTGGTCTCGCGCTGCTATGACGTGGTGACCGCCGGGCTGCGGGCATTTCGGGGGCATCTGATCGTCGATGGTTACGGCGCCTATCAGCGGCTGCTCAAACAGGCCGATGGGCTGCTGGCCGGGATCCAGCAGTGTGTGGTTCATGTGCTGCGCCGCTGCCGGGCGGTGGCCAAACTCGGCCCAGGTGGTCTGCAGTCGTCGTGGACCGGCGAGGTCACCGCCGCGTTGACCGACGCTCACACCGAGGTCCAGGCCGCCCAGGCCCGCAGTGAGCCCGCCCTGGATGCCGACCGGCTGGCCCAGTTGCGTCAACGTTACGACCGGGCGGTCGACACCGGAATCATCCACAACCGTCACCGGGACTGGGATGCGGGCGGCAACCACCCCGCCTACGCTCTGGCCTGCTGGCTACGCGACTATGCCGACCAGGTCTGGCACTTCACCACCAACCTCGACGTGGACTGGAGCTCCAACGCCGCCGAGCGTGGCGTCAAGCCCGCCAAACGACATCAGGCCGTCTCCGGCTACTGGCAGACCGACCAGACCCTGAACCGCTGGTGCCTGATCCAGTCCTACCTGACCTCGGCCCGCAACCATGGCCTGACCGTCCTGGACGCCATCACCCGCGCTCTGGACGGACATCCCTGGCTACCCGAACCGGTCGCAGCGTAACCACGTCCTTCACTCTCGCCAACCCGTGAATGGACTCCGTTCAAACTCGGCACCCGCTACGGCAGTCCGGCAACCAGATCCGCGATGTCGCGACGGCGGCCGGTGAAGAACGGCACCTCTTCGCGCACGTGGCGGCGGGCGCGTGAGGCCCGCAGGTCGCGCATGAGATCGACGATGCGGTGGAGCTCGTCGGCCTCGAACGCGAGCATCCACTCGTAGTCGCCGAGCGCGAAGCTCGCCACCGTGTTGGCGCGCACGTCGGGGTAACCCCGGGCCATCTGGCCGTGCTCGGCCAGCATGTCGCGGCGCTCCGCGTCGGGCAGCAGGTACCACTCGTAGGAGCGGACGAACGGGTACACGGACACGTACGCCCGCGGCGGCTCCGACGCGAGGAACGCCGGGACGTGGCTCTTGTTGAACTCCGCCGGCCGGTGCAGCGCCATCGTGGACCACACCGGCGTGAGGTGGTGCCCCAGCGCGGTGCGCCGGAACATGTTGTACGCGTCCTGCAGGGCGTCGGCCGTGGATGAGTGCCACCAGATCATCAGATCTGCGTCGGCGCGCAGCCCGGCCACGTCATATGAGCCGCGCACCACGAGGTCCTTGCTCCCGAGCTGGTCGAACAGCTCAGCTACCTCGGCGGCATAGTCACCGCGCTCGACCGGTCCCAGCGGCTCGCTTGCCCGGAACACCGACCACATCGTGTACCTGATGCTGTCGTTCAGGTCCCGGATGCGCGCGGCGTTGCTGGTCATGCCGCCCATTCTCCCACCCCGTCCTCACAAATCCGGCCGCTTGACCGCAGGCTTCAC
>DASYJS010000009.1:0-12104 GCA_035996225.1 Mycobacterium sp.
GCGGCGGCTTGAACTTGCGGCGCAGCACCAGCGTCGAGCCCAGGAACATCGCGATGGTGGCGTGCAGATAGCCCAGCGCGTGGAACATCGGCGCCGGCAGCGAGGTGATCTCGTTCGCCTTGAACGGAACGTGCGACAGGATGCCGCCGACCGGCGCCAGGGTGGGCGGGGTGCTGCGGTTTGCGCCCTTCGGGGTGCCGGTGGTCCCGCTGGTCAGGATGATGATCGAGGCGTGCTTGGCGGCCTTGGGGGCGGGCTCCTTGCTGCTGCGCTCGATCAGCTCGGCGAGCGTCTCGTCGGTGCTGCCCGACCGTTCGTCGCTGTCCGGGTTGACGCCGAGCGCCCGTAGCTTGCCCAGCTCCGGCTCCGCTTTGCTGACGGCCTTGGTGTACTCGTCGTCGTAGATGATGACCTTGGCGCCCTCGCGCTCGGAGACCTCTTTGATCTGCGGTCCGGAGAATTCGCTGTTGAGCAGGATGATGCGGGCGCCGACGCGGGCCGCGCCGTAGTTGGCGATGACGAACCAGCGGTGGTTGCGGGCCAGGATGGCGACGCCGTCACCGCCCTTCACGCCCTTCTCGATTAGGCCGTTAGCCACCGCGTGGGCTGCCTCGTCGAGCTCCCGGTAGCTGAACGCGCCGTCTTCGTCGATCAGTGCCGCGCGGTCGGGGGTGCGCCTGGCGTTGTGCGAGGGCAGCATGCCGAACTCGCCCCACTTGACGATATCCGTCACCAACCCGGCGTAGTTCTGCGGCGCCTCCAGCCGAAACGCGCCCGCTTCGAAGATTTTGCGCACGTAGTGCAGTTCAGCCGCACCGCGTTCGACGTACTGCTGGAGCTTTGAAACGGCTTGCCCGGGCAGGCCAGGAAGGTTAGGCATAAGCTCACCATATGTGACGCGGGTCGCATCGCGGCCAGAAAATTTTCCCGGAATTACGATGAACCTCATGACCGGTCCGGCGTCATTTGAGGTAGCCGGGCACCGCGTCACCATCACCCATCCGGACAAAGTTGTGTTCGAAGGCCGAGGCGACACCAGGGCTTACACCAAGCTCGACCTCGTCCACTATTACCTCTCGGTCGCCGACGGAGCGTTGCGCGGGGTGGCCGGCCGGCCGATGATCCTCAAGCGCTTCGTCAAGGGAATCTCCGAAGAGGCGGTGTTCCAGAAACGCGCGCCGACGAAGCGGCCGGACTGGGTCGACGTTGCCGAACTCCACTACGCGCGGGGCACGTCTGCCGCGGAGGCCGTCATCCACGACGCCGCCGGGCTGACGTGGGCGGTCAACCTGGGATGCGTGGATCTCAACCCGCATCCGGTGCTCGCCGACGACCTCGATCACCCCGACGAACTGCGCGTCGATCTGGATCCGATGCCCGGGGTCGAGTGGCAACGGATCGTCGACGTGGCGTTGGTGGCCCGTGAGGTGTTGGAGGACTACGGCCTGGTCGCGTGGCCGAAGACGTCCGGGTCCCGCGGCTTTCACATCTACGCCCGGATCGCCCCGCGCTGGGAGTTCCGTCAGGTCCGGCTGGCCGCCCAGACCGTGGCCCGTGAGGTCGAGCGGCGGGTGCCCGACGCGGCGACCAGCCGCTGGTGGAAGGAGGAGCGCGAGGGCGTATTCGTCGACTTCAACCAGAACGCCAAGGACCGCACGGTCGCCTCGGCGTACTCGGTTCGGGCCACTCCGGACGCCCGGGTATCGACGCCGCTGCACTGGGACGAGGTCGCCGACTGCCGACCGGAGGCGTTCACGATCGCCACCGTGCCCGACCGGTTCGCCGACATGGGCGACCCGTGGGCGGGGATGGACCACGCGGTCGGCGAACTGGACCGGCTGCTGATGCTGGCCGAGGAACTGGGCCCCCCGGAGCGGGCGCCGCGGGGATCGAAAAAGCGTGCCGACGGCCGGCGCCAGTCGTCGAAGCCGCTCATCGAGATCGCCCGGACCAAGACCAAAGACGAGGCGATGGCCGCGCTGGACACCTGGCGCGACCGCCACCCCGCCGTCGCCGGGCGGTTGCAGCCGGCCGACGTGCTGGTCGATGGCATGCGCGGGCCGAGTTCGATTTGGTACCGGATCCGAATCAACCTGCAGCACGTTCCAGCCGATCAGCGCCCGCCGCAGGAGGAGCTGATCGCCGATTACAGCCCCTGGAACAAGGCCGAGCAGGGGTACACGCCGCCGGCTTCCCGGCCGGGTGCCACTGGTGCGGGAGAATCGCCCCATGCCGGCGACTGATCAGCCCCTGGGTTTGCGCGAGCGCAAGAAGCTCAAGACCCGCCAGGCCATCAGGCGCGAGGCGTTTCGCCTGATCGACGCGAACGGCTATGCCGCCACCACCGTCGAACAGATCGCCGAGGCCGCCGATGTGTCGCCCAGCACCTTCTTCCGGTACTTCCCGTCCAAGGAGTCGTTACTGCTCGCCGACGACCTGGACCCGCTGATATTCGCGGCCTTCGAGGCGCAGCCGCCCGACCTCTCGCCCACCGAGGCGATCCGCCGGGCCTACACGGACGTCATGGCCCGTCTGCCCGCCGAGCAGCTGGACTTCGAAAACACCCGGCAGCGGCTGATGTTCTCGATACCCGAGCTCAAGGCCGCCATGTACGACGAGTACTACCGCACCGTCAACGTCGTCGCCGAGTTAATTGGGCGCCGAATCGGCCGTGCCGCAGACGATTTCGAGGTCCGGGTGTTCGCCGGTGCGCTGACCGGCGCCATGATGGCCGCCTTCGACGGCGCACCGCAGACGGCCGAGACGATCCACCGGGCCCTGGACTTCGTGGACGCCGGCATGCGGCTGGGCTGAGCGGCAAAACCGCGCGGCGATGCAGGTCAGAGTCGGCGACGCGATACTCTCACGCGATGCGACAGGGTTGGAATCGGCGGGGGTTCTTGCAGCTCGCCGGGGCCGCGGCGGCCGCCGCGGCAGCCGGGGTGTCGGCGGGGTGCTCATCGCCCAAACCGACACCGGGCGCCGCTGGCGGCGAAGGCGTGACGATCACCCATCTTTTCGGTCAGACCGTCATCAAGCAGCCGCCCAAGCGCGTGGTCAGTGCCGGCTACACCGAGCAAGACGACCTGCTCGCGGTGGGCATCGTGCCGGTCGCGGTGACCAACTGGTTCGGTGACCAGCCGTTCGCGGTGTGGCCGTGGGCCCAGCCCAAGCTCGGCGGGGCGCAACCCGTGGTGTTGAACCTGGACAACGGAATTCCCGTCGAGCAGATCGCCGGTCTGAAGCCCGACTTGATCGTGGCCATCAACGCCGGCGTAGACGCCGACACCTACCAGAAGCTGTCCGCTATCGCCCCGACCGTCGCGCAGTCCGGCGGTGATGCGTTCTTCGAACCGTGGAAGGACCAGGCCAGCACGATCGGCCAAGCCGTGTATCAGGTCGACCAGATGAAATCACTGATCGATACCGTCGACAAGCAGTTGGTCGCCGTCGCGCAGAATCATCCGCAGTGGAAAGCCAAGAAGGCGTTGCTGATGCAGGGGCGCCTGTTCCAGGGCACCGTGGTCGCCACCGCGGCGGGCTGGCGGACCGACTTCCTGAACCAGATGGGTCTGGTGATCGCCGACAGCATCAAGCCGTTCGTCGCCGATCACCGCGCCGTCATCCCCCGCGATCAGATCAAAGCGGTGCTCGACTCCGCCGACGTGGTGATCTGGACAACCGAGAATCCGGACGACCAGAAGACGTTGCTGGCCGACCCCGAGATAGCGGGATCGCAGGCGACCGCGCAGAACCGCCACATCTTCACCACCAAGGACCAGGCGGGTGCGATCGCTTTCGCCTCGGTTCTGAGCTACCCGATGGTCGCCGATCAACTGCCCCCACAGATCAGCAAGGTCCTGGGATAGCTCCACGCGGCGGGCCCCCCACTTTGAGCGTTCGCTAAGGCACCTCTGGCAGAGTTCGAAAATACCGCGCCGCCCCCTCCCGCCTGCCCCGTTTCCGGGGTTACCGTCGAGTAATGAGCGTGACGGATCTCCCTGCGGACCTGCCCACCGAATTGGTCGGCAATGTCGTTCTCGACTACGGCGATCAGGCCCTCTTGGTGCAATGTGGCAGCACCGCTGAGGTATTGGCCTGGGCGGACGCGTTGCGCGAGGCGGCGCTGCCCGGTGTGCTCGACATCGTTCCCGCCGCCCGCACGGTGCTCGTCAAACTCGACGGCCCCCGGTACCAGGGACTCATCCGTCAGCGGCTACGGAAACTGCGGGTCACCGCTGATACGACCGCCCCGGCGGGGCGCACCGCCGACGTGGTGATCGACGTCGTTTACGACGGCCCGGACCTCGCCGAGGTCGCCGGCCACACCGGGCTCACCACCGCGCAGGTCATCAATGCCCACACCGCCACCTTGTGGCGAGTCGGATTTAGCGGATTCGCACCAGGTTTCGCGTACCTGGTCGAGGGCGACCCGCGCCTGCGGGTGCCGCGCCGGGCCGAGCCGCGGACCTCGGTGCCGGCGGGCTCGGTAGCACTCGCCGGCGAATTCAGCGCGATATATCCGCGCCGGTCCCCCGGTGGTTGGCAACTCATCGGTCACACCGACGTGGTCCTGTGGGACCTGGTGCGATCCGATCCCGCGTTGCTGACGCAGGGCATGCGGGTTCAGTTCCGGGCCGCGTAGGGGAGTACACCGTGACAACCCTTGAAATTCTGCATACCGGACCGCTCGCCGTTGTCCAGGACCTCGGCCGGATCGGGCAGGCCCACATCGGCGTCGGCCGGTCCGGCGCCGCCGACCGGCGCTCGCACAAGCTCGCCAACCGGCTGGTCGCCAACCCCGACGACCGCGCCACCGTCGAGGTGACCTTCGGCGGTTTCGCGGCCCGGGTGCACGGCGGCGATGTCGACATCGCAGTGACGGGCGCCGACACCGACCCTTCGGTCAACGGAATCAAGTTCGGCACCAACAGCATTCATCACGTCCTCGACGGCCAACTGATTTCGCTGGGCACCCCGCGGGCCGGCCTACGGACGTACCTGGCGGTGCGCGGCGGCATTTCCGTGGAACCGGTCCTGGGTTCGCGAAGCTATGACGTGATGTCGGCGATAGGCCCGTCGCCGCTGTCGCCCGGAGACCAACTGCCGGTCGGCGCGCACACCGACGAGTACCCCGAACTCGACCAGGCTCCCGTGGCGGCCATCAGCGGCGACACGGTCGAAGTGTTGGCGGTCCCCGGACCACGCGACGACTGGTTCGTCGATCCCGACGTCCTGGTACACACCGACTGGGTGGCATCCGATCGCAGCGACCGGGTCGGGATGCGGCTGGTCGGCCGCCCGCTGCAGTACCGCTTCCCCGACCGGCAGCTGCCGAGCGAGGGCGCCACCCGGGGTGCGATCCAGGTGCCGCCCAACGGATTACCGGTAATCCTGGGGCCCGACCATCCGATCACCGGCGGCTACCCGGTCGTCGGCGTGGTGATCGATGACGATATCGACAAGGTCGCCCAGGTGCGGGCGGGTCAGCGGGTGCGGCTGCATTGGGCGCGGCCACGGTCTCCGGTCGGCCCCCAGTCCGACTCGGGTTGATCGAGCTCGCCGGCCTCGTAGTGCGGACCCGCCCACAAGCCTGTAGACAAGAGGGGTGCACACCCGGGTACTCACCGCCCGCCTCGTCCACACTGCCGATCTCGACAGCGACACCAGGCAGCGCATCCACCAGATGGTCACCGAAGCCTTCGCCGGTCATTTCACCGAGAACGACTGGGAACACGCCCTGGGCGGTATGCACGCCCTGATCTGGGAGCACGGCGCAATCATCGCGCACGCCGCAGTTGTCCAGCGGCGATTGTTTTACCAGGGCAAGGCGGTGCGTTGTGGTTACGTCGAAGGAGTCGCGGTGCGAGAAGACCACCGCGGCCAGGGGCTGGTGCACGCCTTGCTAGACGGCGTCGAGCAGGTGATACGCGGCGCCTATCAGGTGGGGGCACTGAGTTCATCGGCCCGGGCCCGCAACCTCTACGCGACGCGGGGCTGGTTGCCCTGGCATGGCCCGACGTCGGTGCTGACCCCGACCGGGTCGACGCGCACACCCGACGACGACGGAACGATATTCGTCTTCCCGGCCGTGATCAGCCTGGACACTTCCGCGGAACTGATGTGCGATTGGCGCGCGGGCGACGTTTGGTAGCCCAGCCCTCCCTGTGCTCGAAATCTCCTTCATACCAGCGCGATTCATCACACCGCAGTCGGCTATGATGTGAGGTGTTCGAACTTGGGCCCCGCGGTATTGTGGTGCACGCCACACTGATTGACCGCCCCTCACATCGCCGGCCGTCACAAGTGAGCGGAATTTCACGCCCGGGTCACTGCGGGCAGCGCAGAAGGCAACAAAGGATTCCTAGCGTGATCGCCAAGAGCGATGACGATTGGAGCCCCATGAAAATCTCGCTGGGCCGTTCGCATGTCCTTTCGGACTGGGACCCCGAAGACATACCGGCCTGGGAGGCCGGCAACCACAAGATCGCCCGTCGCAACCTGATCTGGTCGGTGGCCGCCGAGCACATCGGCTTCTCAGTCTGGTCGATCTGGTCGGTGATGGTGCTGTTCATGCCGGCGTCGGTGTACGGCTTCTCCGCCGGGGACAAATTCTTGCTCGGCGCCACCGCAACACTGGTCGGGGCGTGCCTGCGATTCCCCTACACGTTTGCCACCGCGAAGTTCGGCGGGCGCAACTGGACAGTGTTCTCCGCGTTCGTGCTGCTGATCCCGACCGTCGGCACCATGCTGCTGCTGGCCCACCCCGGTTTGCCGCTGTGGCCGTACCTGGTGTGCGCGGCGCTGGCCGGCCTCGGCGGCGGCAACTTCGCGTCGTCGATGACGAACATCAATGCGTTCTACCCGCAACGCCTCAAGGGCTGGGCGTTGGCCGTCAATGCCGGCGGCGGAAATCTCGGCGTGCCGGTGATCCAGCTGGTCGGCCTGCTAGTGATCGCGGCGGCGGGGAACCGGCAGCCTTACTTGGTGTGCGCGATTTACCTTGTGCTGCTGGCAATTGCGGGAATCGGCGCGGCGCTATACATGGACAATTTGCCGCAGTACCGCATCGAGATGGACACCATGCGGGCGGTGCTGCGCGAACCGCACAGCTGGGTGATCGCACTGCTCTATATCGGCACGTTCGGCTCGTTCATCGGGTTCTCGTTCGCGTTTGGCCAAGTGCTGCAGATGAACTTCATCGCCGGCGGGGAGAATACCGCGCAAGCATCGCTGCATGCCGCTCAGATCGCCTTCCTGGGGCCACTATTGGGATCGGCGTCGCGGGTGTACGGCGGTAAGCTCGCCGACCGCATCGGTGGCGGCCGGGTCACCCTCGCCGTCTTCTGCTCGATGATCCTGGCCGCCGGAATACTGGTCAGCGCAAGCACTTTCGGTGATCACGGCGCCGGGCGGACGCCCGCTGCGACAATGGTCGGCTATGTGATCGGCTTCGTTGCTCTGTTCATCCTGTCCGGCATCGGCAATGGGTCGGTGTACAAGATGATTCCGTCGATCTTCGAGGCGCGTAGTTACTCGCTGCAGGTCGGCGAGGCCGAGCGCCGGCAGTGGTCACGTTCCATGTCCGGCGCATTGATTGGACTCGCCGGGGCGATCGGCGCCCTTGGTGGCGTCGGCGTCAATCTGGCGCTGCGGCAATCATATCTGCACAGCGGCACGGCAACCTCGGCCTTCTGGGCCTTCGCGTTGTGCTACGTGGCCGCTGCGGTACTGACCTGGGTGGTGTACATTCGCCGCCCGCTCGAGGTCACCGCCCCGATCACGCCAGAGGCATCCTCGCCCCCACGGCTGGCTCACGTATAGACGCCGTATATGTGCCATACCGATTCGGCAGAGAAGTCTGCATAGCGCGAGATGTATTCCACCTCACACCGAATTTCACAGCCACCTTGGCGGCGTCAAATATTTGCCATCTTCGGGTGGGATCATTGCCGGTGAAATCCTTTCTGAGCGGCGGTTTTTCGAGCTCTGACAATTCTTCAGCGACTTACCAGATAACTGGGATTCAACTTACAGGCGATATTGGTCCGATTGAGTTGACGGAGTTCGGTTCCGAATGTGAGCATCGGAACTACGGCAGCGCGTGCCTCGTAATTCGAGGCGCCCATAAGGGCATCGAAGGCCAGACTCACAACAGCTCTTCCCGCTTATGGGGTGAGCTGGTTGACGCCTGGCCCGAGGCCGCTGGTGTGCGGTTGAGGGGCGCGGCTCGACGAGAGGGATTCCTTATGCCTGAGGTTGGCGGCCGTCTTTCTTTTCAACGCGCCCAGACGATTTCGGTGGAAGATGCGGATCGCATGGGTCGCAACCACCGCATCACGGACTGGAATCCGGAAGACACCGCGGCCTGGGAGGCCGGCGACAACAAGATCGCCCGCCGCAATCTGCTGTGCACGATGGCGGGCGACCATGTCGCCTTCTCGATCTGGAGCCTGTGGTCGGTGATGGCGCTGTTCATGCCGATGTCGGTCTATGGGTTTTCGGCCAGTGACAAGTTGCTGCTGAGTGCGGTTGCCACGCTGGTCGGCGGCTGCGTGCGCATCCCCTACACCCTGGGCATCGCCAGGTTCGGTGGTCGCAACTGGACCACGTTCTCTGCGTTCGTGCTGCTGATCCCGACCGTCGGCACCATCGTGTTGCTGGCCAACCCCGGGCTGCCGTTATGGCCATATGTGGTGTGCGCGGGCCTGACCGGGCTGAGTGGCGGCAATTATGCGGCATCGCTGGCCAACGTCAACGCGTTCTATCCGCAGCGGCTCAAGGGCACCGCGCTGGCCATCAACGCCGGTGTCGGCAACCTCGGTGTCGCGATGATCCAATTGATCGGCCTGCTGGTGCTGGCCACGGCGGGCCACCAGGCGCCGTACTGGGTGTGCGCGGTCTACTTGGTGTTGCTCGCGGTGGTCGGTATCGCTGCGGCGCTGTTCATGGACAATCTTGACCACGGCATCGAGCTCAACCACATGCGGTCGATCCTGTTCGACCGCGACACCTGGGTGATCTCGCTGCTCTACGTCTGCACGTTCGGCTCCTGGATCGGCTTTTCCTTCGCCTTCGGCCAGGTGCTGCAGGTCAACTTCCTGGCCAATGGCGAAGGCGCAGCGCAGGCGTCGCTGCATGCAGCCGAAATCGCCTTTGTCGGGCCACTATTGGGCTCACTGGCGCGGATCTACGGGGGCAGACTGGCGGACCGCCGCAGCGGTAGCCGCGTTACCCTGGACGTCCTGGGCGGCATGATTTTGGGGGCCGGGGTGCTGGTGGGTATCAGCACGTTCGACGACCGCAGCGGAAGTACGACGTCCACCGCAGTAATCGGCTACGTCATCGGCTTCATGGTGCTGTTCGTTCTGTCCGGGATGGGCAATGGCTCGGTATTCAAACTGATTCCGTCGGTCTTCGAGGCACGCAGTCGCTCGCTGGATGTCAGTGAGGCGGAGCGCCGGCAGTGGTCGCGTGCGAAGTCGGGATCGCTGATCGGCATCTGCTCGGCGGTCGGTGCGCTCGGCGGCGTCGGAATCAACTTGGCGCTGCGCGAGTCCTACCTGCGTAGCGGCACCGAAACGTCGGCGTACTGGCTGTTCCTGGCCTCCTACGTCATTGCGGCGATCCTGACGTGGAAGATGTACGCGCGCCGACCTGCGTCGATCCCGGAAGCGCCGAATTCGCTTCGCACAGCAGAACCAGCCCGAGTGTGATCACCACCGCAACCCGGGCAATGCGTCAGCAATCGTCAGGTAACGCCGCGGAAACGTCACAGGAATACACAGGTCGTATGGAGCAGCCCGGCTCACCACCGCTCACCGGTTACCGGATAGCGGTCACGTCGTCGCGCCGTTCCGAGGAGTTGTGCGCGTTGCTGAGCCGTCAGGGCGCCGAGGTTTCCAGCGCCGCCGCGATCAACATGATCGCGCTACCCGAAGACGAAGAACTGCAAAGCAATACCGACGCCGTGATCGCCGATCCGCCCGACATCCTGGTGGCCCACACCGGCATCGGCTTTCGCGGCTGGCTGGCCGCCGCCGAGGGCTGGGGTCTGTCCAACCAGCTCATCACGTCGTTGTCCAAGTCACGGGTCCTGGCCCGCGGGCCGAAAGCAACCGGTGCGCTGCGCGCCGCCGGCCTGCACGAAGAGTGGTCCCCGAAATCCGAATCCTCCCAAGAGCTTCTCAAATACCTACTCGAATCGAATCTGTCCGGCACGCGTATCGCCGTCCAGCTGCACGGCGCCGCCGACGCGTGGGATCCGTTCCCCGAGTTCATCGGGGGATTGAGCGCCGCGGGTGCCGAAGTGGTGCCCATCCGGGTGTATCGCTGGAAATCCACCGCCATGGGCGGCCACTTCGACCAACTCGTCACCGGAATCGCGCGACGACAGTTCGACGCGGTCAGCTTCACCTCGGCACCCGCCGCGGCGGCGGTCCTGGAACGCAGCCGCGACCTGAATATCGAGGACCAAGTGATCGAGGCGCTGCGCACCGATGTGCATGCGATGTGTGTCGGCCCGGTGACGTCGCAGCCTCTGCACCGCAAGGGCATTCCGACATCGGCGCCGGAACGAATGCGGCTGGGCGCCTTGGCTCGCCATATCGCCGAAAAGCTTCCGGTCCTCGGATCGTGCACCGTGAAGGCCGCGGGACACGCGATTGAGATCCGGGGAAACTGCGTGCTGGTCGACGGTTCAGTCCAATCGCTGTCCGGATCCGGGATGGCGGTTATGCGTGCCCTGGCACACCGTCCCGGCGACGTCGTCGCCCGCGGCGATCTGCTACGGGTGCTCCCCGGCCATGGCAATGACCCACACGCCGTCGACACTGCGGTGCTTCGGTTGCGAACATCATTGGGCGACAAGAACATTGTGGGAACAGTCGTCAAGCGCGGCTACCGGCTCGCGATCGACGAACCGGCGGGATTGCCATGAGCCTGATTCTTGCAGCGCACGGCACCCGCCGACCGGGCGGTGTCGCGATGATCGGCGACCTGGCGGCACAGGTGAGCAGACTCCTGGGGCGCACGGTGCGGGTTGCCTTCGTCGACGTCCTGGGCCCCTCCCCGAGCGAGGTACTTTCCGCGGTCGGCGGCCCCCGAGCCGTGGTGGTGCCTGCATTTTTGTCCCGCGGCTACCACGTCCGCACCGATGTCCCCGCCCATGTGGCGGCCAGCGGGCACCCCAATGTCCTCGTCACCCCGGCATTGGGGCCGGGTGGGGAGATCGCCCGGATCGTCGCCGACCAGTTGATGAAATCCGGTTGGCACCCTGGTGATTCGGTGATTCTCGGGGCAGCCGGAACATCGGATCCGATAGCCCGCGCGGACCTGCACACCACCGCGACGCTGTTGTCGGCGCTGACCGGATCACGAGTCAGCCTGGGGTTTGCGGCCATTGGCGATCCGCATATCACCGAGGCCGTCGAGACGGCCAGGGCCGACGGGGCGCGTCGCGTCGCGATCGCCTCCTATCTGTTGGCCGACGGCTTGTTTCAGGAGAGCCTGCGGGGTTGTGGCGCCGATCTGGTCAGCCGACCGCTGGGGACTCATCCGCGGCTGGCACGGTTGATTGCGAACCGATTCCGCAGGGCCCTACCGGCGCCGGCTATCCGGCACCCGGTGCGTCGCTACCGGCGGGGCGCGCCGACACCGGCAATGCTTGATCTTTGATCACGCACGGGTGATCCTGGCACCATGCCCCGTCGCGAAGAGCCATCGCGTCGGCTTCTCGACCCGGTCGCGAAGATGTTGCGGTTGCCATTCGGCACACCGGAATTCATCGACCGGATCGTCACCGGCGGGGTCAACCAGGTCGGCCGGCGAACCCTGTACATGCTGATTACCACGTGGGATGCCGCCGGCGGTGGCCCGTTCGCGGCCAGTGCCGTCGCTTCCACAGGCATGGCTAAGACCGCCGAGGTCGTGCAAGGCATGTTCATCGGACCGGTTTTCGGCCCGCTGCTGAAATTGCTGGGAGCCGACAAGGCCGCCGTGCGGGCGTCGCTTTGCGCCTCACAGCTGGTCGGCCTTGGGATCATGCGCTACGGCGTGCGCTCTGAGCCGCTGCACTCGATGTCCGTGGAAGCGCTCGTCGACGC
>DASYJS010000010.1:0-3594 GCA_035996225.1 Mycobacterium sp.
ACCTGGCAATAGGCGCCGGCGTCGAGCCCGCCGTCGGCGTTGTCGGCCTGCAGCTCGACCAACATCCCACGCGAGCTGACATCCATCGCGTGCGACGTCGTGACCAGGGTCGCGTCGAACCGCCGGCCCGGATATTGCGGCATTTCAAATGTCGCCTTCAGTCCGGCGGTGAGGCCCGCCGAGAGGGCCTGTGGCACCTGAACATAGACGCGGACCTTGTGCAGGTCCGAGACCTCAAACAGGGCCTGGCCCGAATTGCCGGTTCCGGCGCTCACAAGCGCGCCGACGTCGATATTGCGTTGGGTGACGATCCCGTCGAACGGGGCGACGATGCGCTTGAAGGATTCCGTCGCTTCCAGCTGCCGGACATTCGCCTCGGCCGCATCGGCGGTGGTCCTGGCCGCCGCCGCGGCGCCCGCCTTTTCATCGTTCGCCTGCCGCGACACCCACTGTGAGGCGGCCAGGCTGCTCCAGCGCCCTGCCGTGATAGCGGTCAACTGCTCGTTCCCCCGCGCGGTCGCCAGGTTCGCCCGCGCCTGGAGCAGTTGCTGATCGAGATCCGGGGTGTCGATCGACGCCAGTAACTGCCCCGCTTCCACTTTAGCGCCGATATCCGCCTGCCACTCCTTCAGATAACCGCTGACCCGCGCGTAGATCGGCGCCTTGTAATACGGCTGGATGTTACCGGGCAGCACGAGGCTCTGTTCGGCCGCGCCGCGATCCAGCGTTGCCAGTCGCACGGTCGGAATGGCCGCCTGGTCGGTCCACTGAACGAGTTGCTTCTTCGCCTCGCTCCGGCCGATTATGCCGGTCGCGGCGACGGTTCCGGCGGTGACCAGCGCCGCCGCCCCGGTCAGCAGGAGCAGGCGGCGGCTCGGGGATTTGGCGGTTTCCTCAGGCATGATTGGCTCCTCGGCTCAGTCGTCAGATGGATTGTTGGTCTCGGAACCCGCGAGCTTCCGTCGGTCACGCGCGTGGACCAGGCTGAACAACGTGGGCACCAGAAACAGCGTCGCGCAGGTGGCGAAGAGCAGACCGCCGATCACGGCGCGGCCAAGCGGGGCGTTCTGGCCGGGTTCGATCGCCATTGGCGCCATGCCGATGATCATCGCCAGCGCGGTCATCAGCACCGGCCGGAATCGCGTCCGTCCGGCTTCGAGGGCCGCGGTCAGCGCGTCGGCGCCCCCTTCCAGGCACTCACGCGCGAAGCTGATCACCAGAATGCTGTTCGCGGTGGCCACGCCCATGCACATGATCGCCCCGGTGAGCGCCGGTACGGAGAGCGTCGTGCCGGTGGCGAACAGCATCCAGACGATCCCGGCGAGCGCCGTCGGCAACGCCATGACGATGACAAAAGGATCGAGCCAGGACTGAAAATTGATGACGATCAGCAGATAGATCAGCACCACGGCGAAGGCGAGGCCGACAAACAACTGCTGGTACGCGCTTGTCATCGTCGCCACCTGGCCGCGCAGCACGACACTGGCGCCACGCGGCACCTCGTGCGCCGTTGCCCGCATCACACCGCGGATGTCAGTCGCGATGCCGCCGAGATCGCGTCCCTGTGGCGTCGCATAGATGTCGATAACGGGGCGAACGTTGTAATGCGACGCGACGGCGTCGCCCGGTGTCCGCTGGATCGTCGCGAGCCCGCCCAGAAGCTGTTTGCCGGCGCCGGTGTTGGCGTTGGCGGTGACCGGGATATTTCGCAGCCCGCCGATCGTGCCAATGTCCCGCTGGGGCGTCTGGATCGAGACCGGATAGGAAACCCCGGTCTTCGGATCCAACCAATAGGTCGGCGACGTCTGGGAACTGCCGGCCAGGGTGGTGAGCATGGCCGTGGCGGCATCTTTCTCGCTGAGGCCGACCAGCCCACCGAGCGAACGGTCGAAATTGACGTTCAGGGTCGGCTGCTGGAAAGCCTGTTGGATCCGCGCGTCGGCGACACCGGGAATTCGTTTCACGAGCGCCAGCAGCTCATTGGCGTAGGTCCGGTTCGCCGGGACGTCGTTACCAACCACCTGCAGGTCGATGGGCGCCGGCACCCCGAAGTTCAGGATCTGGCTCACGATGTCGGCGGGCAGAAACGCGAATGACGTGCCCGGGAACCGTCGCGGCAACTCCTCACGCATCGTCCTGACATAATCCCCGGTCGGGGCGTGATTCGGATTGAGCGTGATCAGAATATCGGCGTCCTCAACTCCGATGGTTCCGGAGTTGTTATACGCCATGTTGATGCCGCTGACGCTGAGGCCGATGTTATCGACGACGCCGCCCAGTTGATTGGCCGGAATGATGTCGTGAATCGCCGCGCCAACCTGATCGGCGAGTTTTGTGGTCTCTTCGATCCGTGTGCCGGTCTGCGCCCGCATGTGGATCTTGATCTGGCCGCCATCGACGGCCGGGAAAAAGTCCTGACCAAGGAAAGGCGTGAGCGCGAAGGAGAGAAGGGTGAACCCCAGAAAGCCCGCGATCAGTTTGACGCGGTTGCTCAGGCAGAGCTGAAGCAGGGCGCTGTAGACGCCTCGCACGGTCTCGAAGCCGCGCTCGAACCCGTGCTGGAATCGCGCGAGGGGATGGCGGCCGCGTCTGGCGGGCGGCCCTTCCGGGTTGCCATCAATGTCGCGGTGTGGCGCAAGCGCGTGCGTGCGCAGCAGATAGTTCGCCAGGGTCGGGACCAGTGTGCGCGACAGCACGTAGGACGCGATCAGCGCGAAGACCACCGCCTCGGCGAGCGGGCGGAACAAATACCCGGCAACGCCGCCCAATCCGAACATCGGCACGAAAGCGATACAGATACACAGCAGTGATACGGTCGCCGGCACGACGATCTGCCGGGCGCCGTCCAGGATCGCCGTCTCGATCGCCTTGCCATGTTCAAGGTGCCAATTGATGTTCTCGATGGTCACCGTCGCGTCATCGACCAGAATGCCAACGGCGAGCGCCAGCCCGCCGAGTGTCATGACGTTGATCGTCTCGCCGAGCAGAGAAAGCCCCGTCACCGCGGCCAGGATGGCGAGCGGGATCGAGACCGTGATGATAAGGGTCGAGCGCCAGCTTCCCAGGAACAGCAGAATCATCAGCCCGGTCAACGCGCCCGCGATGGCGCCTTCGCGGATCACGCCGGAGACGGCGCTGGTGACGAAGATCGACTGATCGCCCACGGCGGTCAGGTTCAGACCCGCCGGCAAAGTCTGGGACACGCCGGGCAGCAGATTTTTGATGCCGGAAATGATCGCCAGGGTGGACGTCGCGCCGGCCTTCATGACCGTCAACAGCACCGCGCTCTTGCCATCGACGTGAACGACGTTGGTTTGTGGCGGGCTGCCGTCATGCACATTCGCGACGTCGCGCATATATACGACGGTACCGTTCACGGCTTTGATCGGCAGATCGTTGAAAGCCGCTATCGCCCCGGGCGAATCATTCAGATTCACCGTGTATTCGAACTTACCGATCTTCTGCGTTCCGACGGGCGTGATCAGGTTTTGTATCGACAACGCATTGACGACATCGTTCGCGGAGATGCCGTAAGTGTGCAGCGCCTGCTGGTTCAGATCCGCCTGGACCTGCCGGACCTTGCCGCCATAGGGC
>DASYJS010000011.1:0-14294 GCA_035996225.1 Mycobacterium sp.
ACATCGTGGCCGCCATCGCGCTGCACGATCAGGCGTCGTTCGTCGATGCCATCAATCGCCACGATCAAGACCTGATCCGCGCCGACGACCCAGACCGCACCCCGAACACTCCGCAGCACCCCTGACCTGACCTCGCCGGTCACTTCCCCGCTCTCGCCCGGGACGGTCCTGCCTGCATATCGGTACTTCTACCATCGTCGCGATGTGACGCACAACATTGTGTATGTACATATTGAATTGTGTATGCATAATCGGTACTCTCGACGAAACCTGCCCGTCTCAAAGTCGCGCGGAGCCACAACCATCAACGCTCAGCTATCCGCCCATACCGGCCTCGTCGATGTCCACACCCACGCCATCGACGATCAGCTGCTGGATCTTCGACGCGCCTATCCGCACGACCTCTGGCCCAGCGTCGACCGCACTGGTGATACCGAGGCGCACCTACTGTTCGGTGGACAGCACTACCGGCGGATTGATCACCGGTGCTGGTCGCCAGCGGCTCGGCTCATGGATATGGATCGTGAAGGCGTTGCCGTGCAAGTGCTTTCGCCGATTCCGGTGACGTTCTGCTATCAGGCCTCGGCGGCCGGCGCGGCCGAACTGGCGTCGGCGCAAAACGAGTTCTTCGCCCGAATCACCTACGACCACCCCATTCGCTTCGCTGCGCTGGGCGCCGTCGCCCTGCAGGATCCCGATCGCGGCGTCGACGAGATGCGCAGGTGCATGCACCAGAGCGGCTTCCTCGGAGTCGAGATCAGCACGCGGGTCGGGAATACCGAACTCGCCGACCCCAGCCTGGACCGATTTTTTGCCGTCGCGCATGAACTTGGCGCCTTAGTACTGGTCCATCCAAGTGACCAGGACCTACCGCCCCGGGTTACCGGACTGGGCGTGGGCTTCGGTGCCGGGATGCCGATCGAGACGGCACTGGCCGCGGCGGCATTGATCGCCCACGGTGCACTAGCGCGCCGCCCAGAAGTGCGAATCTGCTTGGCGCATGGCGGAGGCGCCCTGCCGGCGATGATCGGACGACTCGACAAAGGGGCGATCATCGCCGGCATTCCCGCCGAGTCGCCCGACCTGCCCAGCCGTCTGGCCCGTCGGCTGTGGTGCGACTGCCTGACATACAACCGCCCAGCGCTGTACGCAGCGATCGACGTCTTCGGAAGCGACCACGTCGTATTCGGATCCGACTACCCGTTCCCGGCGATGCCCGAGCCCCTCGACGACATCGTTGCCACGCTGCCAGCCGACCTGCGTCGCAGGATCTGCCACACCAATTTGGAGGAGCACTATGGCGCGCTTCCTGGGTCTAGGCCTGACCCACTATCCGCTGCTGGCCGGCACCGACGAGCACATGGCCGACCTGCTGCGCTGGACGTTGACTGATCCCGACATCCCCGCCGAGGCAAAGGATCCCGCGAACTGGTCGCCGTCTATGCGCGCCGAATGGGGCACCGACGGCGGCATCGCTTCTGCGGCGCTCCACCGAAAGATTTTGTTGGAGAATCTTTCTCGCTGCCGCGACGTGCTTGACGAGTTCGCCCCTGACGTCGTGGTGGTATGGGGCGACGACCAGTACGAGAACTTCCGCGAAGAGGTGATTCCCCCGTTCTGCGTGCTCGCCTACGGCGACGTCGACGCGAACCCCTTCGAGCTGATGAACCACCGTGGCAGCCCGAACGCCTGGGGCCTGCCCGACGACACCACCATCACTCTGCACGGCGACCCCGAGGGCGCCTGCCGGCTTACCGACGACCTGATTGGCCGGGGCTTCGACATGGCCTACTCCTACCGGAAGCGCAGCGACGCTCCTTTCCCGCACGCGATCGTCAATACCCAACTGTTCCTTGACTATCCCGAGGCTGGGGCGCGTTTCGCGTACCGGATCATCCCCATCACGGTTAACTGCTACGGGCAGCATGCGATCGCCCGCCGCGGCGGCCTGGCGCGGTTCGCCGCCATCGCCGACGAAAGGCTCGACCCGTCCGGGCCGACTCCGGCCCGCTGCTTCGCGCTGGGTCGCGCGGTCGCGCAAGCGTTCCGCGACACCGATCTGCGAGTGGCGCTGGTGGCTTCGTCGAGTTGGTCGCACGCGTTCCTGACCGACAAGACCTGGCACATCACACCCGACACCGCCGCCGACCGCCGGCTGTATCAGCTGTTCGTCGACCGCGACTACGAGTCGTGGCAGGCCACCCCCAGCCGCGACATCGTCGACTCCGGGCAGCACGAAATGCTCAACTGGTTCTGCCTGACCGGCGCGGTCGATGAACTCGGCCTGGACCTTTCGTGGTCGGAGCTCGTCAGCACCGATGTCTTCAACTCCAACAAGTGTTTTGCGGTGTTCAAGGAAGGAGGCTCGCGATGACAGCAGCCGTCGCGGGGATCGCGTTGAAGTCAGGCACCATCGATGCCGGAGGAATCCAGACCAGCTATCTCGAGGCGGGCGCTGGCGACCCGGTCGTCATGCTGCACGGCTCGGGTCCCGGGGTATCGGCGATGGCCAACTGGCAGCACAACATTGGCGCGCTGTCGCAGCGGTTCCGCGTGCTTGCCCCGGACATCGTCGGGTTCGGTGCCACCCAGCGGCGCGATGACGTCGTCTACTCGCTGCGCACCTGGACCGACCACATCTGGGCGTTCCTCGACGCCCACGGCATCGAGAAGACCGCAATTGTCGGCAACTCGCTGGGTGGGCGCGTCGCGCTGCAGATGGCCACCGACCGCCCGGACCGGGTCACCAAGATGGTGCTGATGGGAGCGCCCGGTGTCGGCATGACGCTCACCGACGGTCTTGCCGCGGTGCGCGCCTACGAACCGTCTCATGACGCGATGCGCGATCTGCTGCGCAACTACTTCGCGGTCGATCCAGCAATGATCACCGACGAACTCGTCGCGATCCGATATGAGGCCAGCATCGCCGACGGCGCCTACGAGGCGTACCGCGCCATGTTCTTCGATCCACGCCACACCGGATCCGAGCTCGGCATCACCGAGCGCGAGGTACGCGCCACAGCTACGCCCGCACTGCTCGTACACGGCCGGGAGGACAAGGTAGTCCCGATGCAGGTCTCCGTCACGATGCTGGGGCTGTTGCCGAACGCCGACCTGCATGTGTTCAGCGCATGCGGACATTGGACCCAGATCGAGCGTGCCGACGAGTTCTCCGCACTGGTCGCCGACTACCTGGCACGACGATGAGCACCGGTATCGAGCCGCGGGTTACCAAGGCAACCGACGTAGCACCCCAGCTGCCGATCGTCGTTGACGACGCTGCGGCCCAACGGTTTCGGGTGCACCGCTCAGCAATGACCTCGCCCAACATACACCGAGCCGAGATCGAGCGGATCTTCGGAAAGTCTTGGCTTTACGTCGGCCACGAATCGGAGATCCCCAAGCCGGGTGACTTCGTCCGGCGGCCGGTCGGCGGACGGCCGCTCTTCATGGTCCGCGGCGTCAAAACCGGCAACGTCAACGTGTTCCACAACACCTGCACGCACCGGGGCGCACTGGTGTGCCGACAGGATTCCGGCAATTCCAAAGTGTTCCAGTGCTTCTACCACGCGTGGACCTTCGACACCGAAGGCCGGCTCAAGGGGGTGCCCGATCGTGACGCCTACGCCGGCGGAGTCAACTTCGATGATTTGGGGCTCAAGCGGGTGGCGCGCATGGAGTCCTACCGGGGCTTTGTCTTTGCCAGCTTCGACTCTGACATCGACGACCTGACCAGCTATCTGGCCGGCGCGAAGAACTACATCGATCTCGTCGTCGACGGCTGCGGCGGGTCGGTCGAGATGGCCCGCGGCACCAACCAGTACAGCTTCGCTGCTAACTGGAAGCTATTGGTGGAGAACAGTGTCGACGGCTACCACGCGGAGTCCACGCACGACACCTACCTCAAGTACCTAGTGTCCATCGGCACCGACTTGCGCGGGGGTGTCAGCGGTCGCGCGGTCGACCTGGGCAACGGTCACGCCGTGATCGAATACAGCGCCCCGTGGGGACGTCCGGTCGCCAAGTGGGAGCCGCTGTTCGGTGCGGACGCCCACAGCGAAATCGACCGGCTACGCGCGGATCTGGTCGCGCGCCACGGCGAGCAGCGTGCGCACGCCATGGCCGAAGTAAACCGCAACCTGCTGATCTACCCGAACCTGATCATCAACGACATCATGGCCGTGACGGTGCGCACCTTTTATCCGCCGGCGCCCGACACCGTCGACGTCACCGCCTGGGCACTGGCACCCAGCAACGAGCCGGCATCCCTGCGTCACCGCCGCCTCGATAGCTTCTTGACGTTTCTCGGCCCCGGCGGTTTCGCCACTCCCGACGACTTGGAAGCGCTGGAGTCCTGCCAGCAGGGCTGCACCAGTGGTGGTGTCGAATGGAACGACATCTCCCGCGGCATGGGTCGCGTTCCGGTGGCCAACGACGAAGAACAGATGCGCGTGTTCTGGCGGCGCTGGCAGCACCAGATGGGTGCCGCGGCGGACCGGGCAGGTGCCCAGTGACCGCGGTGGGCTGGCAGCAGCGGGTCTTGTTGAGGCAGCAGGTCGAGGAATTCCTCTACGCCGAGGCCGCGTTGCTCGACGCGTGGGCACTCGACGATTGGCTGCTGCTCTTCGACGAGGACGCCAAGTACGAGATGCCCTGCAATGACACGCCCGACGGCGATCCGGCCCACGACCTGATGCTTATCGACGACAACTATGTGCGGCTGGCAGCCAGGGTTACCCGGCTCGACAGCCGACGCGCTCACCGCGAGTACCCGCATTCCCGAACGAACCACCAGGTGTGCAATGTGCGAGTCCAGCATGTTGCCGCCGAAGAGTTATCGGTGACCGCGTCGTTCACGGTGTGGCGATTCCGAGCGGGACGCACTAGTTGCTACGTCGGCCAGTATCGCTACCGGCTACGCCGCGGCGACGGCGGCTTCCGGATCGCCGCCAAGCGGGCGGAACTGGATATGACGGACCTGCGTTCCGTCGCCGACGTGGCGATCATCCTATGAGCGGCGCACTTCACGGCCGGACGGCGATCGTCACCGGCGCTGCCTCCGGTATCGGCCTGGGCATCGCCACGCGGCTGATCCATGATGGTGCAGCAGTTTTCGCGGCGACCCGCAGCAAGGAAGATCTGGAACGCGTGTACGAGCATGCGGCCATCGCGGCCGGCTTCGTTGGTGAGCTCCACCAGACCGGCGCGGCCGACGATCTGGTGGCGACGGCGGTCGAGACGCTCGGCCAGGTCGACATTCTCGTCAACAACGCCGGCGGCGGCGTTATCCGACCAACCCTCGAGCACAGCGAGGAGACGCTGCGAGCCACCATCGACAACAACCTGTGGACGACGATCTACTGCGTGCGAGCGGTCCTGCCGCACATGGTGTCACGAGGCCACGGCCGCATCGTCAACATCGGCGCCGACTCGGTGCGCACCGGGCTGGTGGACCACGCGATGTACAACGCCGCGAAGGGCGGTGTGCACGCGATGGTCACCGGCATCGCACGCGAGTTCGCCGGCGCCGGTGTCACCGCCAACACCGTGGCGCCGTGCTACGTGCGCACACCCGAACTGGCGAAGCTGCTCGAATCCGGCGAGGCCCCACCGCGTCTGCAGCGTGTCGTCGAGGAAGCAACGGCCATCGTCCCGCTTGGACGCCCAAGCGATCCAGCTGAGGTGGCGGCGGTTGTGGCGTTCCTTGCCGGCGAGGACAGCCGATTCATCACCGGGCAAACGATCTACGTCAACGGTGGCAGCAGCATGGGCTGACGGCCCTTTCTCAAACCCGAAGGAGCCAAATCTGATGACCCTCACCACCACCGGCCTGCGCGCGGCCGCGGACCGGCTGATCGCAGCCGCCGTCGCGCCGCTGCAATGCGACCCGCTCGTTTTTCTCACTGCGGCCCGCAGCCCTAAAAACCTCCCATTCGGGGGACGAGCCGCCGAGCGGTTCGGCGCTACCGTGGGTGGCGCGCCGAAGACCGCTCCGTAGTGAAAGGACGTTGGCTATGACCGCCACGACCACCGACCTCGCCGCCTATCCGGGTCGCTATTTCGCCGCGTGGAATCAGCGCGACCTGGCCACCGCCCTGACCGTGATCGCTGAGGCAGTCGATTGGCAAGACCCATCGCTGCCAGCGCCGATCACCGACCACCAGCTGGCCAGCGGATTCTTCACCGCGGCGTGGTCAGGATTCCCCGATCTCGTCTTTCACCCTGTCGGTGAGCCGCTCGTCGATGTCGTCAATCGCCGCGTGTCGCAGGAGTGGCGGATGGTCGGCACCCACACCGGCGAGGGGTTCCCACCGGGGGTCGCGCCCACCGGTCGCCGGTTCGACATCCCGGGTTTCGACGTCTGGCAGGTCGACAACGATGGCCGGGGCGTCTCAGTACACGCCTATTGGAATGTCGGCACGCTGCTGACCCAGCTTGGCCTGAGCTGAGCACGTGCTGATCAGCATCGTTTTCGTTTCAGACCCGCGTGGTGATGCTGGACTGGCCTATTACGCTGTCGGTGGACGTCTCAAGCCCGACACCGGCCGTCCTCCCGAGAACGCAACGCGGCAGTCGGTGACGAGTGAGGACTGCACAGGGATCACGGCACTTCGTCGAGGATCGCGGGAATCGCGGACCGATGGAACCCGTCGAAGGCCACATTGTTTTTGGCCGGCTGCAGATCCCACCATCCACGGCGGGCGTTCGGTGCTCCGCCGTCGACGCGGATGCAGGAGCCGGTGATGTAGCTCGCCGCCGGCGACAGAAGATAAACAATCGCCGCTGAGACTTCGGCTTCAGTGCCGAACCGCTGCAACGGGATACCGGGAGTCAAGTCGTTGCGAATAAACACCGTGTCCTTGTCTTCGTAGGTGTCCAGACCCTGCGATGCGATCGATCCGGGGGCGACGGTGTTGACACGGACACCGGATTCGGCCCATTCGGTCGCCGCGCACTCGCTCAGCGTCAGCATTCCGCCGCGCGCCGCCGCGGAATGCGAGAAATGCGGCCACCCGTGCCAGATGTCGGCGATCATGTTGACGATCGCGCCGCCGTGATCGATCATCCACCGGTTGTAGACCTCGCGCATGACGATGAATCCACCGGTCAGATTGCTTCTGACCACGGCCTCGAACCCCTTTGTCGAGATCGTCTTCATCGGAGCGCGATATTGGCCTCCCGCGTTGTTGACCAACCCATCGATGCGGCCATGGTCGGTGAGCACCCGCTCGACGGTGGCAATGACCGCGTGTTCATCGCGAATATCGGCGACATGGGCGGAAATCGAACCACCGTCGGATGCGATCTCACAGCGCACACGCTCGAGCTTGTCCTCGTTGCGCCCGACGATCGCGACATGCGCACCGAGAGAGGCTAACTCATGGGCGGTGCAACGCCCGATACCGCTGCCGCCACCGGTGACGACGACGATGTGCTCACGAAACAGGTCGCGACGGTAGATCGAGTTGTACGACATGTGTTCCGTTCTGGGCTCGTCAGTGACGCTCGGAGCTTGTTGTCGTTACCCGGTCGGCGTCGCGCCGTTCGAGGAACTCCTGCTTGCGCCCGACGATCTCGGGATTACCCATGGTCGAATAGCCATACAGGCACTCAAGCCTGAGTTGGTCGTCCAATGGGCGGCCGACGACCTCGATGATGGTCTGCTTCGCTGATTCGACCGCCGCTCTGGGATTGCGCAGAATCTTGGCCGCGACGTCCTCGGCGGTGGCCATCAGATCGCCCTGGGGCACAACGCGATTGACGAGATGCACTTCTTTGGCCCGTTGCGCGTCGATGGGTTCACCCATCAGCTCCAGCTCCATTGCAATGCCCACCCCGACCGTGTTGACCAGCCGCACGATGCCCCCGTCCGCGAAATGCATGCCCCGCCGCATGTGGAAGAACCCGAAGTTCGCGTGGTCGGACGCGACCCTGATGTCGCAGGCCAGGGCCAGTTCGATGCCGCCCCCGATGACCCAGCCGTTGAGCGCCGCGATAATCGGTTTGGGCGTCCGATGGAGCCCTCGGGTGATCCGGCCCGCGAACCCCTTCTCCAGCAGGCTGCGTCCGAGTTCGGGTCCGGCGTTGAGCCAGGGATCGACATGCGATTTCAGGTCGGCGCCCGCGCAGAAGGTCTTGTCGCCGGCCCCGGTGAGGATCGCGATCCGGACATCCGGATCGTCTCGGAAATGCGTCCACGCCTCGAACAGCAGCTCATCGGTCTCGGTGTCGATGGCGTTGTGTACCTCGGGCCGGTTCAGCGTGATGTACGCGATCTGACCGCGCTTTTCGTAGATGACTTTGGTCATCGGGGTCCCTTCGGAGTCATGGCGAGACCGCGCTGCGGCCGGCCTTGTGTCGGGCAATGATCAGCTTCATGATTTGGGCGGTGCCGTCTCCGATCTGCAGGCCCAGGACATCTCGCAGGCGTTGCGCGTAGGGCATTTCCTCGGTGTAGGCACCATGGCCGTTGAGCAGCAGACAGGTCTGAATCGTGTCGAACGCCAACTTGGGTCCCCACCACTTGCACATCGCCGCCTCAGCGGTATGCGGCAGCCCCTGGTCCTTGAGCCACAACGTCTTCAAGCACAGCAACCGGCACGCCTCAAGTTGGGTCTCGGCCTCCGCCAACGGGAACGACACACCCTGATGCGCGATCAGCGGTTTACCGAAGCTCGTCCGCTCCGCGGAGGACAACCACGTTTCGTCGAGCGACTGCTGGGCGACCGCCAGACACTGCAGCCCGATCAGCGCCCGGCTGTAGTCGAAACCCTGCATCACTTGGACGAAGCCGTCGTTTTCGCGGCCGATCAAGTGCGTTGCCGGTATCACCACGCGGTCAAAGTGGACCGATCCCCGCCCGGCGCACCGACCGCCGAGATCGTCGAACTCGCTGGTCTTAATGCCCGGCAAGTCCAGGGGAACGAGGAAGGCGCTGATTCCCCGCGCGCCGCTGGACTGCGCCCCGGTGCGGGCCCAGACGATCGCGAACGCCGCCTGGGTCGCAAAGCTGGTCGAGCTCTTCTCGCCGTCGAGGATGTAGCTAGCACCGTCTTTGGTTGCCCGCAGTGTTAGGTTCGCGGCGTCGGATCCGCCGCCCGGCTCGGTCAAGGCGATGGCCGGGATCAGCTCGCCCGCCAGCACGCCGCGCAGCCAGGGCGCGATGACCGCGGGATCCCCGTCCCGGGCCAGGATCGCGCCGCTCAGCGATATCGCCACCATCAACTGGCCGATGTTGTAGTCGGACCGGCAGATGGCCTCGAGGACGAGACCCGCTGTGGTGCAGTCGAGTCCGAGGCCGCCGTACTCTTCGGGCAGCTCCACGCCGAAGAGTCCGAGATCGCCCATCGCCCGCAACGTCGCGCGATCGAACGCACCTTCCTGCTCGCGTTGCTTGTAACACGGAGCCAGCAGCCGCTCACCAAAGTCGCGGGCCACCTCTACCAGCGCCTCTTGCTCCGCGCTGATCGAGAAGCTCAACGGTCCCGTCATGGCCCTCCTCCGCGGTGACTGCCGGAACGGCCGCCGTGATAGCCGTCGCGACGCGCCAACGCAGCGCTGAAAGTGCCCGACGACACCGGAGCCGGTGTCCGGCACGCAGTTAGCCGCGATGATACGCGATTACATCGCCTGATGCACATTTGTGGCGCCAGAGTTGTCCCGCGCTCCGTAGAGACGGGCGAGCGGGCGATTCGGCGGCACACCCGACCCGAGAAGGCGCGCAAGCTGTCTCGGCCCCGAACTAGCCGCCGCTGTACTTTCGGAGACGCTCCGAGTAGTTGGCGTTGAAATCGGTGTAGCGCTTTCGAAGTCGATCACCTGGCCAGCCCGCCGGGAGCAACTCGTCCGGCAGATACGGATCAAGCAGCAGGTGTCGGATCACCTCCGCTATACCGATGAACCCTTCGGCCAGACTCGCTGCCTCGTCAAGCACCGTCAGCAATCGGTCGGCCTCGGCCGCCCATCCCGGCAAGTCCCAAAGCGACGCTGCCAGGCTGGACGAGTCAGGGTGGTGACTGACAAAAAACTCACACTGGTCGGCGATGATGCCGTCGAGCTCACGAGAGAGGTTGTCCGGCCTCATCCATACACCCTCGCGCAACTCGCCCATCCGGTGCCGCACCATGCTCTTACGCAGGGCCACCCGCTCGGCCAACGGCCGGGTCGTACTCGTGACGATCGCCATCTCCCACCCCCCAGTCCACCGCCGGGTGGGGGGCGAGGCGAGCGCATCCTGTTGGGCCTGTCGTCTCAGCAACCGCTCGGACAGGCGGTACACGCCATTGTCGACGATCACGTCGCCGTCTCGGGCCATGCGCGTCAGGGCAACTCGGGTGGCGCGGTCCGCAATCCCAAGCAACTCCCCGACCTTCACCAAGGCGCTAATCGGCAGAGCCGGGGGGTGATATCCGAGCAGAGTGCTCAACGCGACCGACCTCGCGGTGAGCGGGGTGATCGCCGGCAGGTGACGGTCCGGGACGGCGGGATACATACATGAACTCCATCACTTGTCCTACAACACGTCGATCGCACTGCGCCCACGTATCGGCTGTGCAAACCTATTGCAGTGCGCACGTCGTCCGACGCGCAAATGCACCCCGAGAGTGACGCGTGTCTGCTCGGCCTGGGGGCGGGACGCCGACGGCGCTGATCACGCCAGGTAGACGGTCATGATCAGCGCGGTGACCGCGAGCAACCAGCCGTCGCAGATGAACCGCAGGGCCAGTGGCGCCCGGCGCACCTCCATGAAGTACCGAATCACCAACCGCACCTTGACGGCGGCGATGAGCATGATGGCCACCGTCGCCACCTCGGGCGTGACCGAGTTCTTCGAAAGCAACCAGGTCGATGCGCAGGTGGCCAACATCAACGCGGCCCACACGATAGTGACCGGCTTGCGAAGCAGCCCCATAGTCACCTCACCAGATACAGGAGCGGGAACAGGATGATCCAGAGCAGATCGACCATGTGCCAGTAGATCGCGCCGCATTCGAGCACGACGGGCCGCTCTGGGTCGAATGACCGGGATCGGGCCTTCAACCACAGCACGAGCAGAACGACGTTGCCCGCGACGACGTGGAACAGATGAATTCCGGTCAGCGTGAAGTAGTACATAAAGAAGTCGTTGGTCAACAGGCTGATGCCGGCGTTCAACTTCTCGGTGTACTCGATGGCCTTCGAAACCATGAACGCGACGCCGCAGAGGAAGGCGCCGCCGATGAAATGCTGCGCCAGCGCAAAACGGGACTTCCGCACGGCGTCGAGCGCGAGCGCGGCAAACCACGAGCTGGTGAGCAGGATCAGCGTGTTGACGCCACCGAAGTTCGGGTTCAGGGCGCGTCGGGATGCTTCGAAGAGGGCGGGGCTGTGATGCCGACCGACCACGAAGGACCCGAACAGGATGGCAAAAACCGTCATGTCGGCGATCACGAAGACCCACACGCCTTCGACGCCGGGCAGCCGCCGCGTTGGACCGGCTGCCGGCACGAGCTGGTGGGTTTCCGAACTCATCACAGCACTATTCATCAACACTTTCCCTAAGCGACGAGGTGACCGGTCGTTGCCGGACCACCGCTGAGCAATAACGCCCGCGGGGCGGCACGGATGGCCGTCCGCTCCCGACCGCGCACGACGGGTGCGAACTTCGGTCGTAACACTGTCGAATCGCGCGGACGGGAGCGGCGACCAACCTACGGACACCTGCCCCGACGGCGCAGGTCAGGACGCGAGAGCCGGCGCCCGAGGGGCCCCGCCATCCACCGAGGGGCCGCTGTCGAACTCGCGCATGCGCCGACGAACATCCTTGATCAAATAGGTGCTCGCAATTATTTCCCAGCACAGCCAGCAGAAGTACGGGAAGTAGTAGCTCATGACGCCATTCCAGGCGAACGGGCCGGTCTTCAGAACGCCGGTGAGACTCGCCGGGAAGAAGCTGACCGCGCAGAAGATGGTGAGGTAGCACACCCAGTTCGGCATGAGAGGAGTGGCCTTGTTCTTCCGGTCCGCCAGAACTGCCAGGGCGAGCGCCACCATCTGCAACGTGGTGCACGCATACTGCAGGTCGATGACCAGCCAGCCGGTGTCGGTGAGCAGCTGGATCAACGCCGGGTCGCGCTCGGGCCGAAATGCCGCGATGGCCCAGAAGCAACAGCTGAACGACACGACCATGACGGTCAGAGCCCCACCGATAAGCTGCAGGTTAGCCAGCACCGGGTACCCGCCCTCGATCTTCGCTATCCGGGCGCTGATATACGAACACCACGGCATGTACAAGCAAACGGTGATGAGGGCGACGATGAAACCCAGACGAATCTCCCCTAGGTGCTGCGAATAGCGAGCGGCGAGGTCTGCCGCGCTCGACGCGGGTGACGGATTTGGGATGTTGCGCCCGATCACCCCCCAGAACAGCACGAAGGTGACCAAGAATGCGGGGCCACACCAGGCGCTGATGAGCTGGAATCTGAGGCTGGTCTTCTGATCCATGTATCGCTCCTTTCCGATTGATTTCTGGTGATCGCTGATCGTGCGCGCGTGTCCACACGGACTCGCATCAGCTGATGCAGAACGGTAACATCAGTGGAGCGTCGTGACAACACCACAAGGAAGGGGATCCGGGCAACCTGCTGCGCAGCGTCGAGCTGGCGCTGCCGACGATGGCATCGAGAACGTCGGCGGGCCAAGGCGCGCACAGCAAGCTCTACCTGACACGAAAATCCCCGCGAGTTCCCTCCATTGGGAGATCAAAGTCGCCCGACATGATGACGCGCGGTGGGCCGAACTCGGCAAGACTTCGAAGACAACGACGTAACGGACGTGGATCACATGGTTGCGTCTAAGCACATTCGTGGACGCCTCCGACTTGATGGTTGTCCAAAACGAATGCCAATTCGATCGGTCCGCAAAAGCGGAGAAATGTGAGCGAAACGATGTCGTATCTACCCGGAATTTCTGTCTTCCTAATGGTCATCGCCCCGGTGCTCGTCCCACTTTTCATCACCGGAGCCCACTTCGTCGTCGACGGGTGGCGAAAGTACCAGCTGTCCCGCTCGATCACCGGGCTCAGACTTGCGCGAGCGTCCGAAAGCCCATGAGTAACTCGGCCGGGCGAGCGACAGGCTGGCTTAAGGAAGCGATCTGCCTTCGCCATCACGCCGACGTCTGGTTCGCGGGAGTACGATAGGCGCCTGCAACGAAGGCATCGGCAATGGGAACGTTCACACGTGGTTGCGCAACCACACGTTGCGTCGGCCGGATCCGATCTACGGGACTGCAGCACGCCAACGCATCCCCTGGGACCAAATCGTGACAGCCGGTCCCGGTGCCACTCAACGCAGCTCGTTGGGGATTGTTGCCGAGCTCGAGGCAGAGGGCTACCACGATGCTGAGCCGGTGGGGCGCGGTGGGTTCGGCGTTGTCTATCGCTGCAATGAACCGTCGCTCGACCGTGTCGTCGCAGTGAAGGTGCTCAGTTCTGATCAGGATGATGTCGACCTCGAACAGTTCGCTCGCGAGCAGCGGGCAATGGGGCGGGTCTCTGGCCACCCGAACATCGTGCCCGTACTGCATAGCGGACTAACCTTCACCGGGCGTCCGTACATTGTGATGCAGTATCACCGTCGAAACACGCTCGCTGCCTGGATACATGACGACGGACCGCTCGCAGCCCGTGAGGCGTTGACGATAGGGGTGCGCCTGGCGGGCGCTCTGGAAACCGCTCACCGCGCGGGTGTTCTTCATCGTGATGTCAAGCCCGCCAACGTCCTTCTTACGGATTACGGGGAACCGCAACTCAGCGATTTCGGCATCGCGCGCATCGCGGGTGGTCGCGAGACGGCCCCGGACGTCTTGGTCGGATCCCCGTCCTATACCGCGCCGGAGCTGTTCGAGGGACGCCCCGCCTCGATAGCTGCGGATGTTTACAGTCTGGCAGCCACTGTCTTCGCACTGCTTAACGGGGCTCGCCTTTCCCGTTTCGAGCAAGCGAGAACCCGATTGCGTTTCTTCGGCGTGTGAGAGCGGGTCCGATACCCGATCTCCGCGCGAAGGGCGTCCCAGACCCGATCTGCTCGGCGTTGGAACTCGGGTTGAATGTCGATCCGGCGCACCGTCCGACCTCGTCGGCAGCATTCGGCGAGATGCTGAGAACAGCCGCCACCCAAGTCGGGCTCAATATCGCCGACGTTCCATTGGAGTTACAGCCACCGATGACCGCGGCCGATGAATCGGCATCCGGCACGGGAACTCGCGTCGCAGCGGCGCATTCGGCAGCTTTCGGATTGCGATCGGACGGGTCA
>DASYJS010000012.1:0-13879 GCA_035996225.1 Mycobacterium sp.
ATTCCGGCTCGGTCTGGGTTCGCAGATTAAAGTTCACATCGAAAAGCGCTACGGCAGCACGTGGGATCGGCCTGCGGCGCGGATGGCCGAAACGATCGCGGCGATCAAGGCGATATTCGCGGCGTGGGAAGGCCAGTCCCGCCTGAATTTTCGCGGTGAGTTCTTCACGCACACCCTGATGGCACCCAGTTTCAACCCGGGCCCCAACCCGTACGGGCCGCCTCCGGTGTTGATGGGGGCACTGGGGCCGATCATGACCCGTACCGCAGCGCAAGTCGCCGACGGCCTGCTGGTCATGCCGTTCAACAGTGCGCGGCACTTCGCCGAACGCACCATCCCGGCGATCAACGAGGGGCTGCGCCGCTCGCAGCGCACGGCCAACGATTTCCAGGTGATCGCCCAGGCCATGGTCGCGGTCGGCAGCGACGAGGCAGACCTGGCCGCTGCCGTCAACGGCGTCGCTTCGTTGATCGCGTTCTACGGCTCGACACCGGCCTACCTGCCGGTGCTCGAGGTCGAGGGCTGGGCGGATATTCAGCCCGAACTCAACGCGCTGTCCAAGCAGGGCCGCTTCGCCGAGATGCGCGCCCTGATCACCGATCCGATGGTGGCCCGAATCGGGATCGTGGGAACTCCCGAGCAATGTGCGCAGCAGCTCGTCGCACGGTTCGGCGATCACGTCGACGAGGTGTGTTGTTATTTCCCGGGATACACGCCGCCCAGCCTGGACATCGCCGATCTGATCGGCGCCTTGCACCGGAGCCCGGAACGACGATGAGCACCGATGTAATGGTTGACGTCGATGCGGGTGTGGCGGTGCTCACGCTCAATCGGCCCGCCCACCTCAACGCCTATACCGCCGAGATGGGCGCGCTGTTGAGCCGAGCGTACCGGGAATGCGACGAGGACGACGACGTCCGGGCCATCGTGGTCACCGGGGCCGGCCGGGCCTTTTGCGCCGGCGCCGATTTCTCCGGCGGCGCAATGCCGTTCGACAGCCCGCGCGACGATGCGGCATTCTCCGCGTCGCCGATCGACCCGGCGGCGTTCGAATTGCGCACACCGGTGATCGCCGCCGTCAACGGGCATGCCATCGGAATCGGGCTGACCATTGCGCTGCAGGCCGACATTCGCATCCTTGCCGAGGACGCCAAATATGGTGTGGTGCAAGTACGCCGGGGAGTGATACCCGATTGCATGTCGCACTGGACATTGGCGCACTTGACCAGCCTCGGCGTGGCCGCCGAGGTGCTGCTGACCGGGCGTACATTCAACGGGCCCGAGGCAGTGGAGTTCGGCATCGCGAATCGCGCGCTGCCCGCCGGGCAGGTGCTCGCTCACGCGCTGGAGATGGCCCGCGACATCGCGCTGAATGTGGCGCCGATGTCGGCGGCATTGAGTAAGCGGCTGTTGTGGGACAGCGCGATCCACAACTACACCCCGCGCCAGGTCGCGTCGCTGGAAACGCAGTTGCACCACCGCGTGATGGGCACCGCGGACGCCCGTGAAGGGGTGGCGGCCTTCGTCGAGAAGCGACCTGCGCGGTTCAGCGCGCGGGTTTCGAGCGACTGGAAGGCACTGCCGGAGCCGTGAGTATGCACATCGACGTGGTGGCGGACGGGCTCGGTTTCACCGAGGGACCGGTGTGGCTGCCCGACGGCCGGGTGGCGCTGACGTCGATCAGCCATGGCCGGGTCTACATCGTCGACCTGTCCGGTGCGTCGCCGGAAAGCGTTGATACCGGCGGCGGACCCAATGGCCTGGCGTGTAGCGCCGACGGCACCCTGTACGTCGCGCAGAACGGCGGTGCCTGGGGCGCAAGCGGTTCCGCGGAGCCCGGCGTTCAGGTGATCACGGGCTCGCGGGTCGAGTATCTGGTGGCGGGCCTGGGCGCCCCCAACGATCTGATGTTCGGGCCAGACGGGCGGCTGTGGATCACCGACACCCGAGCGGAGTTCGACATCAGCAGACCCGACGACGGCCCGCCCGGGCATGTGTACGCGACCGATGTTGCCTCGGGTGAGACTGAGCGCGTCATCGAACGCGGTCCGGTGTTCATCAACGGCCTGGGCTTCTCCCGCGACGACACCAGATTGCTTGTCACAGCCACGCTTTCGTCCCAGCTCCTGTCGTACCCGCTGTCGCCTGCCGACCCCGGGCCTGCAGACCTGCTGCACACTTTCGTCAACGGCTGGCCCGACGGGATGGCCGTCAGCGCGCGCGGCGACTACTGGGTCGCGCTGACCGGCGCGGACCGCATCGACGTCGTCGACGATGCGGGCCAGTGCGTCGCGACGATCGCGTTGCCGGCCGGATCGCTGCCCACGAATCTCTGCATTGGCGGCGAACGTGCGGACGAACTGTTCGTCACCGCGGCGCACAGCCAAGCCCTGCTGCGAATCCGGTTCGACGGCGGCGACCTCGAGGGCGCCCCGCTCAGGCTTTGAGCAAGTCGGCCAGCGCGACGCCCAGGTTGTGCAGGTTGGTTTCCAGCGAGTACGTACGATCGACCGTCCAGTTGACGATTCCGCCCGAGAGTGCACCAACGATGATGTCGGCCAACGTTTCCGCATCGTGGCGCGCGTTGACCTCACCACGGGAGATGCCTTCTTTGACGAGCTCGACGAAGGTGTCGTGCAGGTCGAATCCGCGGTGGACGCCGTGGCCGCTAGTAGCCATCATCTCGCCGATCAGCTCGCGGTAGGTGTCGCCCGATTTGACCAGCGTCGCGCCGATGTCGTCGAACACCCCGACCAGGCGCGCCGGGATGGGCTGGTCGGCGCGGTCGAAGACGACGTCGTGCAGGTTGACCAGCCGCCGCTGCGCCAACGCGCGGATCATGTCCTGGCGGGTGGCGAAGTGATTGAAGAACGTCCGGTTCGCGACATCGGCGCGCTCACAGATCTCCTCGATGGTCGTGGCCGCGACTCCGTGCGCCAAAAACAGGTCAAACGCCGCCACCAGGATCTTCTCCCGCATCTCCTGCTTGCGCCGTTCCAGTCTGTTCACGCGCTGGCACACAGCTTCTCGGAAAGGGTCCACAACTGTTCCGCGCGCCGCCCATCGCGCGCATACTCCGCACCCGTCTCGCTGACCGCGCAGTCTTCGAGGTACAACGCCCCCTGGCCGGCCAGCTCCGGGCTTACCGCGGCCCACACCTGCGTGGCCGCACCATGTTCGGGAGTGACGAAGTCAAGGAAGCCGTCGCCTGGCTCACCGCGCGCCGCGCTGGTCGCGGCCGCATACCGGCGCAGCTGCGAGAAGTCCTCCCGGGACATATACCGTGCCAGCGAGGTGGCAACCGTGCCGGGATGGACGGCATAGGCACGAATTCCCAAGTCGCACAGCCGTCGATCGGCCTCTTTCGCGTGCAGGATGTTCGCGGTCTTGGATGCGCCGTATGCGACGAACTTGTCGTATTCGCGGCGCTCCCAGTGGGGATCGTCGAAGTCCACGTCACCCATCACGTGGCCGCCGGAGGACAGGATCACCACCCGCGCGCCCCCGGCGGCGGCAAGCTGCGGGATCAGCAGCCGGGTGAGCTCGAAGTGCCCGAAATGATTTGTCCCTATCTGTAATTCGAACCCATCGCGGGTCCGTCCGAACGGGGTGAACATGACGCCTGCGTTGTTCATCAACACATGCACCGCCGGCGTGATCTCGTGGATTATCGTCGCCGCCGCGCGAACGCTGGAAAGCGCGGTGAGATCGAGCTCGACGGTGGAGATCTGAGCGTCCGGCACTTCGGTCGCTGTCCAGGCGGCGGCCTCGGCCAGTGCATCCCGGTTGCGAGCGGCCAAGATCACGTGTGCGCCCGCGGCGGCCAGCGCTCGGGCCGACTCGCGGCCCAGGCCGGACGAGGCGCCGGTGATCACACAAACCTTGTCGGACAGGTCGATTCCCTCGACGACCTGCAGGGCGCTGCGGCGTTCGGTCATGCCCGCGCGAGCTGCCAGAGCGGAACGACCACGTCGGGGTCGCATTCTTCGTCGACGATCCACTTGCACATCCGCCGGATCGGCTCGATGGCGTCCTGAGGCATCGCGATCGCGACGCTGCATGCGTAGCCCAGGCTGGTCAACCGCTGGGCGCCGAACAGCGGCAGCGTGTTTCGCAACTGTCGCTTGAGCGACTCAGGATAGATGCCGATGGTCTGAGTGTAGGCGTTGACTGCCGCGGTCACCCGATCGATGCTATCGACCGGCACAATGTTGGCGATCCGCCCGGACAGCATCGGCGAATAGTCGACCGGCTCGTCGAATTGGGAGACGACAATGGCGCCCTCCCGCTGCTCGCCGCCGATGACGCGGTAGAAGTCCTCGGTCATGCGTGAGGCCTCGACATGATCGAGCAGCTCGCGGTTGGGATACCGCGGCGGGGTGCTGACGACGGCGGGCAGCGAGACCAGTTCCTGGTACATCATTTCGCCGAGCCGATTGGCGTTGGCCAGACCCACGGCGTCGGTTCCGCTGAGCACGTAGATGACCCGGGCGTTGGCACACCCTTCCTGGTTGGCCACGCCGATGTCGGTCGCGGCGCGGCGGGCCACGTTCCGCAGGGTGTCTTCGTCGGCGAACGCCTCGGCGCCGATGATGGTCGCGCTGCGCTTCGGGTCCAGTGCAATGAGCTCCAACCCCGGCTGGATATACCGGGTTACGTGCTTGACCGACGCCATCCCGCCCCAGGCGACGATCTTTTCGATGTGCTGGGGTTGGTAGAGGGCTTCTTCGACGGCCAGATCACCGCCCTTCCAATACCCGACCGCCAAATGCCGGGTGATCGGGTGGTTCGGCGCGACATCGGCAAGCGTGCGGGCGATGGCGATCGCAGTGAGCGGGTCGTTGGACGGGGCCTTGATGATGACGTCCGATCGGGTGATCACCGAACGCAGGATCGTGACTGCCGAGACCAATCCGCCGTTGCCCGCGGGGATATGCAGCACTCGCGATCCGAAGGCGCGCACGCGTAGTTCGCGTCCGTCGTGCAACGTGTGCGGGACCCATCCGTTGAGGTAGTCCAACCCGACCTGACTGTCGGCGACTTCGGTGACGTTGTCGCGGGAAAACAGCGGCCGCAGCACGCGATAGCTGTTCTTCATCATTTCCGCCGGCAGCACGTTGGCGATCAGCGAGGCTTCGTAGGCCTCCTGCAGGTGGGTGTTCGACTCGAAGTCGAGCGCGTCACCCAGAGCGGCCAGCACATCGAGGATCTCGTCGAAGCTCAACTCGTAGAGGTCGGACATCTCCGCGGGACTCTTGAGCGGTAGGTCCTGGACATACTTGCCCATGTCCGGCGCGGCGAACTGCGCGGCGCCGATGCGGGTGTCGAATCTGACGAGATCGTCGGTGATTACCTGCCCCCGCAAGAACAGCGGGACGGTGTAGGCGGTCACAGGTCGACACCCTTCATGAAGTTGACCGCCTCGTTGTGCACCTCTTGCGTTGCGGCGCAGGTGATCCGGTCGTCCTCCACGCCTTGTTTTTCGCTGTAGCGCATGATGTCTTTTTCGAACGCGAGACTGGCCTGACCGCAGGGGCACTGCAGGTCCCAGTCGATCGTGACTTCGTCGCCCGAGATGACGCCGCCCCAATGGGCGCGCAGCAGGATGTCGTAGACGGCGGCGCGGCCGGTCTGCACACCGGTCCGCGGAAGTGGTTCGCTGGTCTCGGGATCGAGCACGAACGGAACCACCCACGGTGCGACGTGATAACGACCCTCGCTGCAACCCCAGTGGAAGGTGCTCGACTCGGAGAAGCCATAGCCGACTTGGATGCGGTCGACGCCGAGGAAGTCCGTGATGACGTCCATGAAATCATCAGGCAGTGCAACACCTTTCATGCCGCCGCCGGTGAGAATCGCGGAGTCGGGGGAGAAGACGTTGCGCACGCCGCGTTCCAGACCGGCCTTTGCGATGTCGTACATCAGGTGATAGGTGCCGAGCATGAAAACCCGCTTGCCACGCAGCTGTTGGGTGATGCGGGTGAAGAACGCGTCCATGTCCTGAGCCTGTCGCGCCTGCATGGCGATGAACTCGTCCTTGCGGGCGGCCAGCGCGGGGTCGATCTCCAGCCGGTCGAGCTCCCCGCGCGATGCCGCCGCGCGCATCTTGGAGGCCAGGAACATCAGGTCGGTGTCGACTGCGAAGGGGTAGAGCGCGTGAAATCTGGTTTCGTCACCGCCGGTGAAGCCACGCTTGATCATGTTGGCAATGCGTAGATGACCGAGCTTGCCGTTGGCGAAGTTCGGCCACACCACATCGACCGCAGGGTTGAGTTCGGCGTCGGTCGGCTCATGGCCAAAGGTCTGGAAAAGACAGATCTTCCATAGCGTCATGCCTTCTTCGGCGCCGTGCTTGTCCTTGGGGAGGATCGAGATGGTGCCAGTGGTGCCGCTGGAGGTGATCACTTCCAGCGGCGTCTGCTCATCGAGTCGGTCGATCCACTCGTCGATCCCGGTGCAGTCTGCGGTATCCACCGCAGACAGGTCGTAGCTGGTGAGCTTGTCCAGCCACTTGGTCATCAGGTCGAAGCGTTTTCTGTCGACCAGTGCGGCCGGGTATGACTTGAACGCGGTATGTGAGAACAACAGCGGCACAACGTCGTTGAACTCGTTGAGCTCGGCGATGCCGAGCCGCTCGGCCAGCTTACGCAGCATCTCGATGCGCTGATAGTGCTCGCGAAAACGGATGCCCATGGCCTGGCGCTGCAACTCCTCAAGCTCGTCGCGGCCGATGCTGTGCATCTGGGTGTAGGACTGGCCGAAAAAGCTGATCGGGTCGTTCATGAACTCGGTCAGCGAGCGTGCGGTCTGTTCCGTGACTGCCATCGGGCCATCATAGCCGTATCGTGCAGTAGTACGCAATCGTGCAGTTTCCTGCAAGCTCACTCCGTGAACGCTCCGGAGTGTTACTCTGCGTCGGTATGGGAACGCGAGAGAGCATCCTGGACTCGGCGCTGGAGTGCTTCACCGAAGACGGGTACGACCGCACCACGGTCGCGCGGATCCGCGAGCACAGTGGCGTCTCCAACGGTGCGTTGTTTCACCACTTTTCGTCGAAGGAAGCAATCGCCGGTGCGCTGTATATCGAGGCCATGCGATCGGTGCAAGATGGCTTCTGGAATGTCATTCGGCAAAGTCCGGCGACGCTGCGTGAGGCCGTCGCCGGGGTGATCCGCCAGCAGTTGTCGTGGATCGAAGACAACCCGGACCGCGCGCGCTTTCTTTATGGCCGAGGGCAACTTGACTGGACGACCGATGCTGGCGGCCAACTGAAAGGCCTGAACCGCGATCTGGCCGATGTCTACCAGGACTGGCTGGCGCCGTTCGTCGTCCGCGGCGAGGCAAAGGATCTTCCGATGACCGTGGTGGTCGCGATCGTGACCGGGCCGGCGCATGCTATTGCCCAGCGGTGGCTGGCGGGTCAACTGCCGGGCTCGTTGTTGCAGTACGCCGATGAGCTGATCGGGGCGGCCGTTGCCGGCCTCAGCGGGGTCCCGTCCAAGCGCTCGCGCAGACATCCTCAACCGACCCAGGGCCGAATTCGTATACAGCTCCTCGGAGCCGAGGGGTCGATCATCGCCGAAGGCGACGCGGTCGCCGAGCTGATTCCGGTCAAACACCCGCGCTGAAACACGCGCTGGAGAGTGATACTCCGGAGTGTTACTCTGCACACATGGTGGATACAGCTCGTCAGTTACTTGATCTATCCCCGTTCCACGCTCAGCTGCAGGCTCAAGCGCGTGATGTCGCGTCTCAATGGGCGAATCGGGCCCGTGAGGTCCGCCAGCATCTGCTTGATCAGCATGAGATGCACCCGCAATTGTGGGCGAGTTTTTGCGATCACGGATGGCCGGGATTGGTGCTGCCAACCGAATACGGCGGCACCGAGGGCGGTCTGCTCGGCATGAGTCTTGTCCTCGAGGCATTCGCCGAGCAGGGGATCTTGCTCTGGATGCCGGTGCTGTCGACGGCCATAGCGCATGCGATTGTCCAGGCTGGGCCGCAACCGGCGAGCCGGCAATGGTGCACGCGCGTTGCCTGCGGACAGGCGCTGCTCGCGATGGCCGTGACCGAGGCGCACAGCGGCCACAATATTTTCCGGACAAGAACCGAGATTCGCTGCGAAGGTGACCATTTCGTGGTCAGCGGCCTCAAGCAGATCACCTCCGGCCTGGACGTCGTGGATCGCATGCTGGTGTTCGGCCGCGCCGCAGCCGACGACGACGGCACAGCGAGGGGTTACACCACGGTGCTTGTAGACCCGCACCTGTCCGGAGTGACGATGAGTGAATTGCCGATGCGTTACCGCGAGGGCGTCAGGCAGTATCAGGTCGAGCTCAACGATGTGATCGTCCCGGCAGACGACCTCGTCGGGGCCGAAGGACGTGGTCTGGCGGTGATATGGCCGTTCACCGCCGTCGAACGCATCCTCACTTCTGCCTTATGCCTCGGTACTGCGGCCCACGGCCTCACCGGCTCGGTTGCCCGCGCGAAGCAACGCGTTACCTCGGGCACCGCGCCTATCGGGGCACACCAGGCGATCGCGCACCCATTGGCCAAGCTGCACACGCAGCTCGCGGCGATTCGCTTGTTTGTCTACAGCGCCGCGTCGCGATTCGACGCAGGCGTGGACGCGTATGTCGTTGCCGGCGAGGCGAACATGGCTAAGGTACTCACCGCTGACCTTGCGTTCGACAGCTACGACCACACGATGCAAGTCATGGGGGTCGATGCGTGGGACGAGCGCAACGGTTGGATCGACAACTACCTCGACGCCCGGCTATCGCGATCCGGGCCGGTAAGCAATGAGTTTGCGCTCAACTTCATCGCCGAACACGTCTTGGGTTTGCCGGCGCACTAAGGGCCACCCGCTCCATCAGCCGCGGTGCGATGACCCGATGTAGGGGGCCGACCACAGCCCAGACCGTTCGGGCGGCGATTTTGCGGTGATAGTGCACGCGAGTGGTGAGCGTGGCACGCCGATCGTCCTCGCGTCGCAGCGTCAGCTCGCCGCGCATCAGCGGCCCGCTCGTCGTCAGCACGATCTCATCGTGATCCGAATGCACGATCGACCAGCCGATTACGTGATCGGGCGAGGCGGCCCGCCCCAGGCGAAATCTCAGTACGTGGCGGTGGATCCACAACACACTGCCTCCGCCTCGTTCACCCTTCAGCGCGTCACGAAACATTTGTTCGGCACTGCGCGAGTCGCCGTGCCGGATCGGAACTTCGAAGACGTCCGCGTAATCGGCCGCGGTCTCGCCGGTCTCGGTTTCCTCGGCGTAGACCGCCGCCGCTATGCGTTTGAGCGTCCATCGGACTGCGACACGGTGTCCCCCGGTGCCGATGACCACGGCTCGATAGATTTTCCCGTGCACGCCGGGGAACGCCGCCCAGGTGGCCGCGCGCACTCGGGTGCGGCTCGCCGACTCTCTGTCATCTAGCGGGTCCAACTCGAACACCCACCGGTAGACCGCGAACGGGTGGCGGCCCTTCAGCTCGAACCGTTCGGGATACCGTGCTTCGTCGAGCACGAAACCGATTGGCACGGTGGACGGATCGTGCGGGTCGCGACACATCACCCGCAGCAGCGCCGACCACGTTTCTGCGCGATTCGCGCCGACGATTATGGCATGCTGATCAATATAGGTTAATCGTTCCATATAGAAGGAATATACTAGATCATGGCGCCTCCGCGGAAGCATGAAACCGATGTGATCCTCGACGCAGCCCGAGCGCTGGTGCTCGAGGGCGGACCGCGTGCGGCCAGTGTCGCGGCGATCGCGAAATCCAGCGGTGCGCCGGCGGGCACGCTGTATCACCGTTTCGGCAACCGCGATGGCATCCTGACGGCGGCGTGGTTGCGCGCGCTGGAACGCTTCCAATCCCGGGCCATGGCGGCCTCGGAGGCCGACACAACCGATACGCCGGCCGAAACCGCGGTCGCGATGGCGGTGGCCGCGATCAGCTTCGCGCGGGAAATCCCGGAGGACGCCCGGCTGTTGTTGACCATCCGCCCGGGTGACCTGCTTGACGACGAGCCCGATGCGCAATTTCAGGAGACGGTGGCCGCCATGAACGCGCCGCTGATCGAGCGAGTCGGCGTCCTGGCTCGAAAGCTGTATGGGCGCAAAGATTCCCGATCCGTCGATGCCGTCGCGCGCGCGGTCTCCGACCTGCCCTATGCCGTCGTCCGCCGTCACGCGCGCGACGAGCCGATGCCGTCCTGGCTGGAGGCCGATGTCGCGGCGTCGGTGCGGGCGATGCTAGGGAGCTTTGGCAAACGCCCGTAGTGACTCCAACTGTGTGGGGTCCAGTGACGGTCGCACGGTTTTGCGGGCTGCCTCGAGGTCGGCCGCGGTGACATCGGCGACGTCGATGGAGCGCCGCATCGCGGTGAGCGCGGCCTCGCGCAGCAGGGCCACGCAGTCGGCCGCGCTGTATCCGTCGAGTTCGGCGGCGATGTCGTCGAGATCGACGTCCGCGCTCAGCGGAATGGATTTCGCCGCGGTCCGCAGGATTTCGCGGCGGGCGGCCGCGTCGGGCGGTTCAACGAATACCAGTCGTTCCAGCCGGCCCGGGCGCAGCAGCGCGGGGTCGATCAGATCGGGGCGATTGGTGGCGCCCAGCACCACGACATCACGCAGCGGGTCAATGCCGTCGAGTTCGGTCAGCAGCGCCGCCACCACCCGGTCGGTCACGCCCGAGTCGAAGCTCTGACCGCGCCGGGGTGCCAGCGCGTCCACCTCGTCGAGGAACACCAGCGACGGTGCCGAATCGCGTGCCCTACGGAACAATTCGCGGACCGCCTTCTCCGAGGAGCCCACCCATTTGTCCATCAGCTCGGAGCCTTTGACGGCGTGCACGCTCAGCTGCCCGGTGCTGGCCAGCGCGCGGACCACAAAGGTCTTGCCGCAGCCGGGCGGCCCGTAGAGCAGCACTCCGCGGGGCGGATCGACGCCCAGGCGCGCGAAGGTATCGGGATGCTGCAACGGCCACAGCACCGCTTCGGTCAACGCCTGCTTGGCTTCGATCATGTCGCCGACGTCGTCGAGCGTCACGTTTCCGATCGTCAGCTCCTCGCTGGCCGAGCGGGACAGCGGCCGGATCACGCTCAGCGCGCCGACCAGATCTTCCTGGTGCAGCTTCGGTGGTTGACCGTCGGCGCTGGCCCGAGACGCTGCCCGCAGCGCGGCTTCTCGCACCAGAGCGGCCAGGTCGGCGGCAACGAAACCCGGTGTGCGGCCTGCGATTTCACCGAGATCCAGTGCGCCGGTGGGCACGGATTTCAGCAGCGTCTCCAGTAGTGCTTTGCGGGTCGCCGCGTCGGGGAGCGGCAAGCCCAATTCGCGGTCGCACAGCTCGGGGGAGCGCAGCCGCGGGTCGAGCTGGTCGGGTCGCGCGGAAGTGGCGATCAACGCCACGCCGTCGGTTGCCACCGCGCTGCGCAGCTCGGCGAGGATGAGGGCGGCCACCGGCTCCGCGGTCGCCGGCAGCAGCGCGTCGGCATCGGTGATCAGCAGCACGCCGCCGCCGTCGCGGACCGCGGTCACCGCAGCGGCCACCGTTTTAAGCCGGTCCTCGGCGGCCAGCGCGCCCACCTCCGGGCCGTCGAACTCGACCAGCCTGCGGCCTGCACACACCGCGCGCACCATCGTGGTCTTACCGACACCGGCCGGACCCGACACGAGCACACCTAAATTGGTCGTGGCGCCAAGGGTTTTCAGTAGGTGCGGTTCATCGAGTGCAAGCTTGAGCCATTCGGTGAGCTTGCCGGCCTGCGTCTGGGACCCCTTGAGATCTTCGACGTGGATGGCGGGATTCGCGACGCCGACCCGTTCTGGCCGGCGCGCCGCGGCCCCGGCGCCGATCGCAACCCCGTCGCCCCAGGCAACCGATGAGTTGGGCTGTACGCTCACCGGCCCGTCGGGGTCCACGCCGGTCACGGTCAGCAGCTCCGAGGTCCAGCTGATCCCGACGGCCGACGCCAGCGCCCGGCTGGCCGCCGACGTCGACGTGCCGGGACCGAGGTCGCGGGGCAGCAGCGACACGGCGTCGCCCACGGTCATTACCTTGCCGAGCAGGGCCTGTCGCAGGTGGGCCGATGTAATCGATTGGGTGGCAAGCGAAGAGCCATTCAGCGTCACCGACCGCGCGCCGTAAACCGTGACCGCGCTGACGATCACCGCGGTGCCCTCCCGCAATCCGGCGTTGGACAGCGTCACGTCGTCGAGCAGCACCGTACTCACCGGGGTGCCCTGGCCGGCCAGCCCCGCCACCGCGGCGGTGGTTCGCGAACCCGTCAGGGATACCGCATCCCACTCCCGGATGCCCAGGGCGGCAATGGCATTCGGGTGCATTCTGATGACGCCGCGGCGCGAGTCGACGGCTGAGGTGTTCAGCCGGGCGGTCAGCGTCAGCTGCCTGGACGCCGCGCCGGGCCCTGTCATGGCAATCGCCCACCGGGCTTACGCAGCCCCAGCCGCGCCATCGATCGCCCGCGCGTTCTCCCCAACCGGGCAATTGGCCGGCGGTTGGGCCCGGCGCGCCGGCCCGCGCGCCGCACAGCGCGCCGTTGCTCGGGCTTTTCATCCCACACCTCGGGGTGAGCGGCCAGCCAGCGCTGGTTGCGCACCGCGAACGGGACGTGGCAGAGGTAGGCGATGATGATCACCCAGATCAAGACGTAGGGGGCCAGCACGGCCGCTGCCGCGCAAATCGCAAGCAACGCCAGCAGCGGGGCTGCCCAGTTCGGCGGCACCGCCGCCGCGTGCATCTTGCGCATCGGGATCTTGCTGATCATCAGCATCGACGTCCCGGTGATCCAGATACACAGGAACACCGGCGACGACCACCAGCCCGTACCGAATTGCAGGTTGAGCCCGATCAGACCGATCATCGAGATCGCGCCCGCCGGCGCCGGCATCCCGACGAAGAATTCGCGCGCGTAGGCCGGCTGGGTCCCGTCGTCCTGCAGCGCGTTGAACCTCGCCAGCCGCAAAACCACACACACCGCATAGAGCAGCACCACGATCCAGCCGGCCGGCGATGTCGACAGCAGCGTCACGTAGAGCACGATCGCAGGGGTCACCCCGAAGTTCACCGCGTCGGCCAGCGAATCGATCTCCTCGCCGAGCCGCGACTGCGCGTCCAGTATGCGGGCCACCCGGCCGTCCAGTCCGTCGAGAATCGCCGCCGCAGCGATCAGCGCCATCGCCGCTTTCGGCTGGTGCTCAAGGGCGAACTTGATCGAGGTCAAGCCGGCACAGATGGACAGCACCGTCATAGCGCTGGGCAGGATCTGCAGGTTGACCGCGGGCCTGCCCCGGGGGCGGCTGATCATCGCAGGTCGGCCAATACCGTCTCGCCGGCAACGGCGCGCTGGCCCACTTTGACGACGGGTTCGGTGCCCGGCGGCAAATAGGTGTCCAGCCGGGACCCGAACCGGATCAGGCCGTAGGTGTCGCCGATCGACAGCTTGTCCCCGACGTGCGCGTTGCACACGATGCGGCGCGCGACCAGCCCGGCGATCTGCACCGCGACCACGTCGACACCGCCGGCCGTCCGGATTCGCACGCTGGTTCGTTCGTTCTCGTCGCTCGCCGAGGCCAGGTCGGCCGACCCGAACCGGCCGGGCCGGTGCTGCACGGCGACCACTTCGCCGCTGACCGGGGCGCGCTGCACGTGGGCGTCCAATATCGACAGGAAGATGCTGACCCGGGGCAGCGGCGCGTCGCCCATGCTCAATTCCGCGGGCGGGGCCGCGGAATCGACCAGGCAGACCACGCCGTCGGCGGGCGCGACGACGGCACCGGGCCGGGTGGGCGGCACCCGCGGGGGGTGGCGGAAAAAGGCCGCGCAGGCACCCGCGGCCAGCAGA
>DASYJS010000013.1:0-28044 GCA_035996225.1 Mycobacterium sp.
GGCCGCGCAGTTCGCGCGCCGACCACAGCGGGTTGAGCATTTTGAGGTAGTCATCGGGCAGCAACGGCGTGGTCGCGCGGGCCGCGAGCCCGCGGGGAACGTTGACCCAAGACTTGACGGTTTCAACGCCTTTCGCAGGCGCCGTGCTCCAACGAGTGAGGCTGCTCAGGGTAGAACCCATAATTTGTCCCGGTGTGGTTGGTCGACGTTTCCGTGCGTCGGCTGAGAACACGGTTACCAGTCGGCTTCCCCGCAACGGCCTTCAATAAACAGTCGTTCGCTGAATGGACAGCCGACCTGCTCGCCACGTGGCCGTCACACGGCCGACCGCACGGTACCGTCGAGAGGTGTCCAGCGAGGCCGATCGAAGGCGCCATCACCGGCCCGCACTGATCATTCTGGTGATCGCTGCGGCCTGCGGCTGCCTGGCCCTCGGCTGGTGGCAGTGGACACGGTTTCAGTCGCCGTCGGGCACCTTCCAGAATCTCGGCTACGCACTGCAGTGGCCGCTGTTCGCGTGGTTCTGCGTCTACGCATATCGAAACTTCGTCCGCTACGAAGAGACCCCGCCGGAGCCACGCAACCAGGGCACGCTCACCGAGATACCGGCCGGGCTGCTACCCGAGCGGCCGGAGCCTGAGCCGCAACCGCCCGACGACCCCGCGCTGCAGGAGTACAACGCTTACCTGGCCGATCTCGCTGCCAAAGATGCCGAAAAGCAGAACAGGACCACCGCATGACCACACCCGAGACACCCGGAGCCGTCTCCGCTGACCGGATCCGCCCTGCCCTGCTCGGCTACCGGATCATGGCGTGGACGACGGGTCTGTGGCTGATCGCACTCTGCTACGAGATCGTCTCGCACCTCGCATTCCACCGCGAGATTCGGTGGATCGAAGTGGTGCACGGCTGGGTGTATTTCGCGTATGTGCTGACGGCGTTCAATCTGGCGATCAAGGTCCGCTGGCCGATCGGCAAGACCGTCGGCGTGCTGCTGGCCGGCACGATCCCGCTGCTGGGCATCATCGTCGAGCACTTCCAGACCAAGGACATCAAGGCCCGCTTCGGGCTTTGAGCTCGAGTCACATCCGCCACACCCGCCCCGGCTCGGAAGCACCGCACTTTTTTACCCGCCTCCGAGCGACAACTTTGGTCAAATTGCGCTGACTCTGCTTGCCGCGCCGCATTGTCGCTCGGAGGCGGGCACATCGGCTATCGCCTTTCCGCGGCGAGCGCAAAGCGCTGCTCAGGCCAGGGCGCGCAATGCGGGCAACAGCAGGGCCAGCGCGCGACCACGATGCGAGCCCGCGTCCTTCTCCTCCGGGCTGAGCTGCGCCGCGGTGCGGCCCCCGAATTCAGGGCCGACGGGAACGAAAACCGGGTCGTAGCCGAACCCGCCGTCGCCGCGTGGCTCGCGGGCGATCGTGCCGGGCCACTCGCCGCGGACGACGACTTCGCCGCCCGCCGAGACCAGCGCGCAGGCCGACACGAACGCCGCCGAGCGCCGCTCGTCGGGCACGTCACGCAACTGAGCAAGCAGCAGCGCGGTGTTGCCGGCGTCGTCGCCGTGGTTGCCCGCCCAGCGCGCCGACAGCACACCGGGCATGCGGTTGAGCGCGGCCACCTCCAGGCCGGAATCATCGGCCACAATGGCTAACCCCGTTGCGGCGAATGCTTCCCGCGCCTTGGCCAACGCGTTGTCCTCGAACGTCGCACCGGTTTCGGGCGCCTCGTCGAACGGCGCCACATCGTTCAGCGACACCAGCGTCAGCCCCGACAATCCGGCCCCGTCGAGTACCCGGCGCAGTTCGGCCAGCTTCTTGGGGTTGCGACTGGCGACCAGCAGCCGGGTCAGCTTCCGAACGCCTTCGACGGATTCGGCCCTTCCGGCAGTACACCCGGGTACGGCAACTCCAGCGCCTCGCGCTGTGCGGCGAACAGCGTGTCGCACGCGCCGAGCGCCATGTCGAGCAGCTTGTCCAGCGTCGAACGCGGGAACGTCGCGCCCTCGCCGGTGCCCTGGACCTCCACCAGTGTTCCGGTGTCGGTGGCGACGACGTTCATGTCGACCTCGGCACGCGAGTCCTCCTCGTAAGGCAGATCGACCCGGACCCTGCCGTCGACCACGCCGACGCTAACCGCCGCGATCGCGCATGACAACGGCCGTGGATCCGATAGCTTGCCCGCCGCCGACAGGTAGCTCACCGCGTCGGCCAGCGCCACATAGGCACCGGTGATTGCGGCGGTGCGGGTGCCGCCGTCCGCCTGCAACACATCGCAGTCGACGGCGATGGTGTTCTCCCCCAATGCCGCCAGGTCGATGCACGCGCGCAGCGACCGGCCGACGAGTCGGCTGATTTCCTGGGTGCGCCCGGACAGTCGGCCCTTGACCGACTCCCGGTCGGAGCGAGTGTGGGTGGCCGACGGCAGCATTGCGTACTCGGCGGTCAGCCACCCCAGTCCCGACCCTTTGCGCCAGCGCGGCACTCCCTCGGTGACACTGGCGGTGCACAGCACTTTGGTTTGACCGAATCCGATCAGCACCGAGCCCGCGGGGTTTTCGGTGAAGCCCCGGGTGATGACCACCGGGCGAAGCTCGTCGTCATTGCGACCGTCTTCTCGTTTTGACACGACGCCACCCTAGCTCTCTGGTGCGTCATGGAGCCGGTCGGTTGGATCAGACTCGTTCGGAGTGCCGAACGTCGAATGTCTCGCCGCACACCACCGCGTGCACGGGACCATCGAACTCGGCCTTGGCCTCGCTGATCACGTCCTCGCGCGAGGTCCAGGGTGGGATGTGTGTCAGCAGCAGCTCACGAACCCCGGCCTGCGCGGCAACCCGGCCGGCCTCGGTACCCGACAAGTGCAGGGCGGGCGGACGATCCGGCGCATGTGTCCAGGACGCCTCGCAGAGGAACACGTCGGCGTCGCGGGCCAGCTCGATGAGCTGCTCACAGACTCCGGTGTCGCCGCTGTAGACGAACGACGCACCGCTGGGATCGGTGATCCGCAAGCCGTAGGACTCGGTGGGGTGGGCCACCACTCGCGGCATCACGGTGAGCGCACCGATGTCGACCTTTTCGCCGTCGATCCAGTGACGCACGTCGAAGATGTCCGAGCAGTCGTCGATTTCACCGCCGTAGGGTGACGACGCGGCACCCAATCGCGACCAGGTGTCACTCGGGCCGTACAGCATCGCCTTGCCGAGGGGACGCGCCGAGGGATGGTAGCGGCGCCACACGAACAGGCCCGGCATATCCAGACAGTGGTCGGCATGCAGATGCGACAAGAGCACGTGTACGGAAGCCGGATCGGCATAGCGCTGCAGGGCGCCTAGCACACCCCCGCCGAAGTCGAGAGCCAGCGGCGGAGTGTCCGGCGCCCGAAGCAGATATCCCGACGCGGGCGAATCCGGACCCACCACGCTGCCTGAGCAGCCGAGCACGGTTATTCGCACGGACACCACTGTGCCATGCCCGGAACCACCATGAGAAAAACATCGCCGCATTGATGTGATGAGAATCTCTCTGCGGGCTAGCCGATGGGCGAGTGATGCACCGGCCGGACACCACTGACCGCGGGCCCCAGGAATCGCGCCGCCAATTTGGTGAACGCCTCGGGGTCGCCGGTAGCTTCGAAAACGCGGGTGGCCGGGGCCGCGTCATGGGGGCGCAGCAAATCCCGCTCGGTGAGCACCCGCAGCACTTCCTTCGCGGTTTCCTCGGCGCTGGAAACGAGCGTTACATTTTCGCCCATTGCCAGCTGGATCAACCCGGACAGCAGTGGATAGTGCGTACATCCCAGCACCAGCGTGTCGACCTGGGCGCGTTGCAGCGGCTCCAAATACCCCTCGGCCAGTCCCAGCACCTGACGCCCGCTCGTCACGCCGCGCTCGACGAAGTCGACGAAGCGCGGGCAGGCCACCGCGGTGATCTCGGTGTCGCGGGCAGCTGCGAACGCGTCCTGGTAGGCGTGCGAGGTGATGGTCGCCTGAGTGCCGATGACGCCAATGCGGCCGTTGCGAGTCGTGGCGACGGCGCGGCGCACCGCCGGCAGTATCACCTCGACCACGGGCACGCCGTAGCGCTCGCGGGCATCGCGCAGGCATGCCGCGGAGGCCGTATTGCAGGCGATCACCAACGCCTTCACGCCGCGGCCGACCAGATCGTCACCGATGGCCAGCGCGTGGGCGCGCACCTCGGGGATGGTGAGCGGACCGTAGGGACCGTTGCCGGTGTCCCCTACGTAGACGATGTCTTCGTCCGGCAGTTGGTCGATGATCGCGCGGGCTACCGTCAGTCCCCCGACGCCGGAGTCGAAGACCCCGACGGGCGCCAGTGCAGAGCTCATGTCTGCAGGCGCGGCGCATGGCCGGCTTTTCGCTGCGCCCGGGCCTTGCGCTCGGGAGCGGACAACAGATATGCCGCGATGACGCCGGCGATGGCACCGCACAGATGGCCCTGCCACGACACCCCGCCGCATCGACCGAGCACCGGCATCGCGCCGATCAGGACGCCGCCGTAGACGAACAGCACCACCAGCCCGATGACGATGTCGGTGAACCTGCGCACGAATATCCCGAACACCAGCAGAAAAGCCAGCCAGCCGAAGATCAGGCCGGAGGCCCCGATGTGGTCGGTCGGCCCGCAATTGCTGCCCCAGTTGCCGATCAGCCAGGTGCCGAAGCCACCCAGGATCCACACGATCGCGGTGGCCCAGACGAACCGGGACAATCCGGCCAGGGTCATCAGAAATCCGAGCACCAGCAGTGGGATCGTGTTGGCCATCAGATGCGGCCAATTGGCGTGCAGCACCGGCGCGAAGAGGATCCCCCACAGGCCGTCGGTTTCCAGCGGCCTGATGCCGTTGGCGTCCAGGGAATGCTGGGACAGTTGGTCGATCAGCTCGACTAGGTAGAGCAGCGCCGTAAAGGTGACGATCGTGGCCCCGCCCACCATCCACCGCGGACGCTTTGTCGTCTGCGTCGCGGGTGTGTGCTCTTGTGCGCTACTCATGCGCGCCGCTTCTCCTCATCGCTTCGCTCTGCATCGTCGTCGGCGGGGTCATGCCCATAGCTGCCCTTCTAGAGCTTCCTCGGCATCGTCCAGGCTACCGGCATAAGCGCCGGTAGACAGATACTTCCAGCCGGCGTCGGCGACAACGAACGCGATGTCGGCGCGCTCGCCTGCCGCGAGCGCCTTGCCTGCGAGCCCCAGCGCGGCGTGCAGCACCGCACCGGTCGAGATGCCCGCGAAGATGCCTTCGGACTCCACCAACTCGCGGGTGCGACGAACCGCGTCCACCGAGCCGACCGAATAGCGGGTCGTCAGCACGTCCGGGTCGTAGAGCTCGGGCACGAATCCTTCGTCGATGTTGCGCAGCGCGTAGACGCCCTCGCCGTAGCGGGGCTCGGCGGCCACGATCTTGACGCCGGGCGCGTGCTCACGCAGAAACCGCCCGGTACCCATCAGCGTGCCCGTGGTGCCCAGGCCCGCGACGAAGTGGGTGATTTCGGGCAGATCGGCGAGCAGCTCGGGACCGGTGCCGTGGTAGTGCGCGTCGGTGTTGGCCGGGTTGCCGTACTGGTACAGCATCACCCACGACGGGTTGGCCACGGCCAGCTCCTTGGCGGTGGCCACCGCGGTATTGGATCCACCCTCGGCCGGCGAGAAGATGATCCGCGCGCCGTAGAGCTCGAGCAGCTGACGCCGCTCCACCGAGGTGTTCTCGGGCATCACGCAGATCAACTGATAGCCCTTCAACCGGGCCGCCATCGCCAGCGAGATGCCGGTGTTGCCGCTGGTGGGTTCCAGGATCGTCGCGCCGGGCGGCAACAGCCCGTCGGCCTCGGCCTGTTCGATCATCCGCAGCGCCGGCCGGTCCTTGATCGACCCGGTCGGGTTGCGGTCCTCGAGCTTGGCCCACAGCCGGACGTGGGAGCCGTCTGGCCCGTCATTCCAGCGCGGTGAGAGCCGTGCCAGACCAACCAGTGGCGTGTTGCCCAGGGCCTGCAATAGCGAGTCGTAGCGCGTCATGCGCCCCGCTTATCCACCCGCCACGGCGGGCAGGATGGTGACCGAGTCGCCGTCGGCGATCGTGGTGTCCAGGCCGCCGGAGAAACGGACGTCCTCGTCGTTGACGTAGATGTTCACGAAGCGGTGCAGCTTGCCCGGATTGTCGGAGTCGATCAGACGTTCGGTGATGCCCGAGTAGTTGACTTCCAAGTCGCTGATCACGGCGCCCAGGGTGTCGCCACTGGCCGAGACGCGCTTCTCGCCGCCAGTGTGGGGCCTGAGGATGGTCGGGATGGACACGGTGACACTCATGCGGGCCTTTCTGGGACGTGTCAGTACTGCTCGACGATATCGACAGGTTCTTCGGTGACCTCGCCGTCGACGATGCGATAGCTGCGCAGCTCGTCGCGCTCCGGGTCGCGCGTGGAGACCAGCACATAGTGCGCGTCCGGTTCTGCGGCCAGCTTCACGTCGGTGCGGCTCGGGTAGGCCTCGGTCGCGGTGTGGGAATGGTAGATGACGACGGGCACCTCATCGGCGTCATCCAGTGCTCGCCACACTATGAGCTGCTCGTGGGAGTCGAAACGGTAGAACGTCGGCGAGCGCTCCGCATTGGCCATCGGGATGTGGCGTTCGGGGCGGTCGGATCTTTCCGGCCCGGCCAATAGCCCGCACGCCTCGTCGGGGTGGTCACGTCGAGCGTGGGCAACCATCGCCTCCACCAAGTCGGCGCGAATCACCAGCACGTCAACTGCTCCCTCTGCCGAATGCACCGGGCAACGTGTCACGGTAAGTCGGTATTCCGGCGACCGACCCGGCCGAAAGCACACCGACCAGCACCGCACGGGCCAGGCAATCGGCTGCGGCGGCACCCACCTCGGTGACCAACCGCGTCTCCGGCGACATCGCGGCGGGCGCATCGGCCGGCGGGGGCACCTCGACCGCCCCGGTGGCCAAGGCGAATACGGTGTCACCGTCCAGCGGGGTGTGCGCGGGCCGGATGGTGCGGGCCAGGCCGTCCTGGGCGGCGATCGCGATGCGCCGGCAGGCCGCCGAGCTCAGCGCCGCGTCGGTCGCCACCACGGCGATCGTCGTGTTGAGCGGCTCCAGCGGAGAAGGGAGCTGTGCGAGCGCGTCGATCTGGTCGGCCGGCGGCCGCGTCAGCGCGAACTCCTTGATCAAGTCCGCCATCCACGGCAGGCCGGTGGTCCGGTCGACGACATCGCCGGCGGAGTTCACCGCGACGACCGCGCCGACGGTGACGCCGGAGGGCAGCGTCGTCGACGCCGTGCCGATACCGCCCTTGAGTACACCGGCCCGCGCCCCCACACCGGCGCCGACCGTGCCGACGGTCGTCAGTGCGCCGGCCGTCTCGCAGGCGGCGTAGCCGAATTCGGCCGTCGGCCGGCAGCCCCAGCCGCCGACCGGCAGGTCGAAGATGACCGCGCCCGGCACGATGGGCACCACGCCGCCATCCATCGCCACGCCCCGATCGTGTTCCTCCAGCCAGCACATGACACCGTCGGCGGCCGCCAAACCGTAGGCGCTGCCGCCGGCGAGCAGTACCGCGTCCACGAACCGCACCGTGTTGGCCGGGTCCAGCAGATCGGTCTCCCGGGTGCCGGGTGCGCCGCCGCGGCAATCGACCGCACCGACGGTCCCCGGCGGTGTCAGTACGACGGTGACGCCGCTGGCCCATCCGGCGCCCAACGACGCGTCAGGGTCCAGCCGCTGGTAGTGGCCGACGCGGATGCCGCCGACGTCGGTGAGCGAGTTCATCCGGCCCGCCATCAAGATGATCGGGGCCCCATCAACACCAGGACCAGGTACTCCTGCAGAACGGTGAGCCACTGATAGACGTCGAAGTGCGTGGCCATCGGATGGTCGATAGGCAGCCGTTCCGGGCCGTCCGGCCCGATCTCGAGCATGACCCCGAGCGCCAGCCGAATGTCGTTGACGGCCGAAACCCAGGCATTCGCCTGGTCCTCGGTCAGCGCGAACCGTCCGCCGCTGTCCGGAACCGTGTCCAATAACTGCTGTGCTGCAACACGTTTGGCATCGATGATGTCCGGCTCGTGCAGATTGCGCAGCGCGGCGTTGAGACCGTCGGGCGTCTCGGTTCCGGAGCCCGAAGCGTCCTCGTCGCCGGGTCGGTAGAAATCGGGCAGCAGCCGCCGCAGCGTCGGATCCCCGGGAGGTTCCGAATTACCGGTCTTGATCCCGGTGATCTCCTCGAGTTCGTCTGGCGGCGACGAGGATTCGCGTTCGTCGAGCAAGTCGATCAACGCGTTGACCAGGTTCTTGAGCAGGTCCACCTCATGCGAAGCCAACGATGACCGGAAACGGGGACCCTCAGCGGTCTCGACCCGCTTCCATTTGCGCACAGGAAATCCCGGATACCCTCGAATCTCAGCGGTCCTGCTGCAGCGTCGCCCACAAACCGGCGGCGTGCAGCTTGGACACGTCGACTTCCATGGATTCCCGGCTACCGGCCGACACCACCGCCTTGCCCTCGTTGTGCACCTGCAACATCAGCTTGGTGGCGTGCGGCTCGCTGTAGCCGAACAACTTCTGGAACACATACGTCACATACGTCATCAAATTGACGGGATCGTCCCATACGACTGTGACCCATGGACTGGCTGTGACGTGCACCGGAGCGGCCTCGCGTTGCCCGGTGGTGCCGGGCTTGGTGGGCGCTGACGCAACAACCATGACCTCCAGGATACCGAGAGACCGGCGGCCCGCCGCCAGCCGTTACCGTTGCGGGATGAACGCGCCGGCCTTAGCTGGGCTGTTAACCGACAAGTACGAGTTGACCATGCTGGCAGCGGCGCTGCGCGACGGCGCCGCCGAGCGCCGGACCACGTTCGAACTGTTCGCCCGTCGCCTTCCCGAAGGCCGGCGTTACGGCGTGGTCGCCGGCACCGGCCGTTTGCTGGAATTGTTGCCGCAGTTCAGGTTCGACGACGACGCATGCGTGTTACTGGCGCAATTCCTCGACCCGGACACTTTGCGTTATCTCCGCGATTTCCGATTCGGCGGCGACATCGACGGCTACGCCGAAGGCGAGCTGTATTTCCCCGGGTCTCCAGTGCTGTCGGTGCGCGGCAGCTTCGCCGAATGCGTGGTGCTCGAAACGCTGGCGCTATCGATCTTCAACCACGACACCGCGATCGCGTCCGCGGCGGCCCGGATGGTCAGCGCGGCCGGCGAACGCCCGCTCATCGAGATGGGATCACGGCGAACCCACGAACGCGCCGCCGTCGCCGCGGCCCGTGCGGCCTACATCGCCGGCTTCGCCGCGTCGTCCAACCTGGAGGCGCAGCGGCAATACGGAGTACCTACCGAAGGCACTGCCGCGCACGCGTTCACCATGCTGCACACCGGCGAAGGCGGGCCCGACGAGTTGGCGGCGTTTCGCGCTCAGGTCGACGCGTTGGGCGTGGGCACCACGCTGCTGGTGGATACCTACGACGTGACGACCGGCGTGGCCAATGCCGTGGCCGCGGCCGGGGCGACCCTCGGTGCGGTGCGGCTGGACTCCGGCGAGCTCGGAGTGCTGGCCCGCCAGGTACGCCAGCAGCTCGACCGGTTGGGTGCTACCCGCACCAGCATCGTGGTATCCGGCGATCTCGACGAGTTCTCCGTCGCCGCGCTGCGTGCCGAGCCGGTGGATAGTTACGGCGTCGGCACATCCGTGGTCACCGGGTCGGGCGCCCCGACCGCGAACATGGTCTACAAACTGGTCGAAGTGGACGGCATACCCGTGCAGAAACGCAGCAGCCACAAGGAATCCCAGGGTGGCCACAAAGAGGCGCTGCGACTCTCCCGTCCGACCGGCACGATCACCGAAGAGGTTGTGTATCCGGCGGGCCGTCGGCCCTCGACCGCCGAACCGTTCCGGGTGCTGACCACCGCGCTGGTCCGCAGCGGCGAGGTGGTGGCCGGCACGGACCACGCGGCTCTTGCCGCCGCCCGGGGGCTGGTGGCGTCCGGGCTGCACAGCCTGCCGTGGGAGGGCTTGAAGTTGGCGCACGGCGACCCGGCAATTTCGACGGTGCATATCCCGGTCTGATCACCCGATTCCGATAACTTGGACCTATTCAAGACCCAGCCGCCGAACCAAGGGAGCTATCACGCCAGACGTGACTAAATCCGTTTCGAGGTCCGTGCCCGAGCTGCTGGCCATCGCCGTGGCCGCGCTCGGCGGCAGCGAACGCGGCGGCCAGCTGGACATGGCCGCCGCGGTCGCGCGAGCATTCGAAACCGGCGAGCACCTTGCCGTGCAGGCGGGCACCGGAACCGGCAAGTCGCTTGCGTACCTGATTCCCGCAATCCTGCGCGCGATCACCGACGAGACGCCGGTCGTGGTCTCGACGGCAACGATCGCCCTACAACGTCAACTTGTCGATCGCGACCTTCCGCGGCTGGCCGATTCACTGGCCGACGCCCTGCCGCATCGGCCGCAGTTCGCATTGCTCAAGGGGCGACGAAACTACCTGTGCCTGAATAAAATTCATAACGGCTCTACCGACGAGCCGGACGCCGACGGAGAACGGCCACAAGAGGAACTCTTCAATCCGATGGCGGCCAGCGCGCTTGGCCGCGATGTGCAGCGGCTCACCGAGTGGGCGTCGACGACCGACTCAGGCGACCGCGACGATCTCAAACCCGGTGTGCCAGAACGATCCTGGTCGCAGGTCAGCGTTTCCGCACGGGAATGCCTTGGCGTGGCCCGTTGCCCGTTTGGCTCGGAGTGCTTTTCCGAACGCGCACGGGGGCGGGCCGGTGTTGCGGATGTCGTCGTCACCAATCACGCCCTGCTGGCCATCGACGCCGTCTCCGAATCGACAGTGCTGCCCGAACATTCGCTGCTGATAGTCGACGAAGCGCACGAGTTGGTCGACCGGGTGACGTCGGTGGCCACCGCGGAGCTGACGTCGGCCACCCTTGGCGTCGCCGCGCGGCGGATCACCCGATTGGTCAACCCCGAGCTCATCGGGCGGCTGGAAGCCACGACCGCCACCTTCGCCGCGGCCATCCATGACGCCACACCCGGCCGTATCGATCACCTCGACGACGAGATGGCGACCTACCTGACCGCGCTGCGCGACGTGGCCAGCGCGGCACGGTCGGGAATCGACTCCACCAGCGACGCCAAGGCAGCCGCGGTGCGCGCCGAAGCCGTTGCGGCACTGAGCGAGATCACCGATACCGCGTCGCGGATCCTGACGTCGTTCGCGCCCCCGATCCCCGATCGCACCGAGGTGGTCTGGCTGGATCACGAGGACAACCGAGGTGCGCCGCGGCCCGTGCTGCGGGTGGCGCCGCTGACGGTGGCCGCCTTGCTGCGCAACCGGGTGTTCTCCCGGTCGACGACCGTGCTGACCTCGGCCACGCTGACGGTCGGCGGGTCCTTTGACGCGATGGCCGCGGCGTGGGGTCTGACCGGACCGGACGAAAGCACCGATTACCCACCCTGGCGTGGCCTCGACGTCGGATCGCCGTTCCAGCACGCCAAGGCGGGAATCCTCTACGTGGCCGCGCATCTGCCGCCGCCGGGGCGCGACGGCACCGGCTCGGCCGAGCAGTTGACCGAGATCGCCGAGCTGATCACCGCCGCCGGCGGGCGCACCCTGGGGCTGTTCTCGTCGATGCGCGCCGCCCGGGCCGCGGCCGAGGCCATGCGCGAACGGCTGTCCACGCCGGTGTTGTGTCAGGGCGACGACAGCACCTCGGCATTGGTCGAACAGTTCAGCGCCGACGCGGAAACCTCGTTGTTCGGCACGCTGTCGTTGTGGCAGGGCGTCGACGTGCCGGGGCCGTCGCTGTCGTTGGTGCTGATCGACCGGATCCCGTTCCCGCGGCCGGACGATCCGCTGCTGGGTGCCCGGCAGCGAGCGGTGGCCGCCCGCGGCGGCAACGGTTTCATGGCCGTCGCGGCAAGCCATGCGGCGCTGTTGCTGGCGCAGGGGTCGGGCCGGCTGTTGCGCCGCGTCACCGACCGCGGAGTGGTGGCGGTACTCGACTCGCGGATGGCCACCGCCGGGTACGGCGGCTACCTGCGCGCATCGCTGCCGCCGTTTTGGCAGACCACCAGCGCCGCGCAGGTCCGTGGCGCCCTGGAAAGGCTGCGCGCCACGCCGGACGGCCTGTCCGCCTGACGCGGGCTATCCGGCGAGAGTGACCAGGCCGAGCTCGCTGCCGGCCGCCAGCATCGGGTGATGCGGCAGCACCCGAACCGTGTATCCGACGGCTCCCGCCACCGGCAGCGAGGTGGTCGTCGAGAACACCTGCCTGCCCCCTTCGGCGGTGCCGGTGTACGACATTTCGACGGTGACCGGGTCCAGCAGCGCATCGCCGTTGTCGACCCGGCCCACCACCGCCTGCACGGTGACCTCGTCGGGCGCGAGCCCGACCAGCTGGACGGTCGCGGTCAGGGTGAGCTTGGAGCCGAGCACCGGAGTATCCGGCAAGCCGGTGGAATCGACGTCGGTGATCTGGATCTTGGGCCACGCCTGCTCGGCGCGCCGCCGGTAGGCGGCCAGCTCGCGCGCGGCACCGAACTCGCCGTCACCAGTGTCGGCGATGGTCTTGCGCAGCGATTCGGCGGCCGGCGTGTAGTACTGCTCGACGTAGTCGCGCACCATCCGCGAGGCCAGCACCTTCGGCCCCAGCGTTTGCACGGTGTGACGCACCATTTCGATCCAGCGCGGCGGCACCCCGTGTTCGTCGCGCTCGTAGAACTTCGGCGCCACCGCTCGTTCGAGCAGGTCGTAGAGGGCGCTGGACTCCAGCTCGTCGCGACGCGCCTCGTCGCTCACCCCGTCGGCCGACGGTATCTCCCAACCGTTTTCGCCGTCGTACCACTCGTCCCACCAGCCGTCGCGAATGGACAAGTTCAATCCGCCGTTGAGCGCGCTCTTCATTCCCGAAGTGCCGCAGGCCTCCAGCGGCCGCAGCGGGTTGTTGAGCCAGACGTCGCAGCCCCAATACAGCAGCCGGGCCATGGACATGTCGTAGTCGGGCAGGAAGGCGATGCGGTGGCGCACCTGGGGCCGGTCGGCAAAGCGCACCACTTGCTGGATCAGGGCTTTGCCCCCGTCGTCGGCCGGGTGTGATTTTCCGGCGACGATCAACTGGATCGGCCGCTCTTCGTTCAGCAGCAGCTGTTCCAGGCGGTCGGGGTCGCTCAGCATCAACGTCAACCGCTTGTAGGTGGGCACCCGGCGGGCGAACCCGACGGTGAGCACGTCTGGATCGAAAGCCGTTGCGATCCAACCTAATTCAGCGTCAGACGCGCCGCGCTCCAGCCAGGAGCGGCGCAGCCGCCGCCGGACGTCGTCGACCAGGAGCGATCGCAGTTGTGAGCGGATCCACCACAGGTGGCCCGCGTCGACTTGCCGCAGTCGCAGCCACACGCCCGGGTCGCTGAACGAGTCCGAACCGGCCAGCTCGTGGCCCAGCTGCAACCATTGCGGCGCCGCCCAGGTGCGCGCGTGCACCCCGTTGGTGATCGACCCGATCGGCACCTCGGCGCGGTCGAATCCCGGCCAGAGCTCGTTGAACATGGCCCGGCTCACTCGGCCGTGCAGTAGCGAGACGCCGTTGGCGCGTTGCGCCAGCCGCATACCCATGTGCGCCATGTTGAACTTGGTCGCATCGTCTTCGGCGCCAAGCGCGATCACCCGATCGATCGGCACACCCGGCAGCAACGCGGGCGCCCGATCGTCGGGATCCTCGTCCAGGTGGTCGTCGAAGTAGAGCCGCACCATGTCGACCGGGAAGCGGTCGATACCGGCAGGCACCGGCGTGTGGGTGGTGAACACGGTGCTCGACCGCACCACCGTCAGGGCGGTGTCGAAGTCCAATCCGGAATTGGTGATCAGTTCGCGAATGCGTTCCACGCCGAGGAACCCCGCGTGCCCTTCGTTCATGTGGAATACCTCGGGGGCGGGCAGGCCTTCGATCGCGGTGAACGCGCGGATCGCCCGGACCCCACCGATGCCGGCCAGGATCTCCTGTCGCATCCGGTGTTCCTGGTCGCCGCCGTACAGACGGTCGGTGACGCTGCGCAGATCGTGCTCGTTCTCGGGGACGTCGGAATCGAGCAGGAGCAGCGGAACCCGACCGACCTGCGCCACCCATACCCGCGCGCTGAGCCGCACGGAGTCGGGCAGCGTCAGTTCCACCAGCGCGGGATCACCGGCGGCATCGGTGAGCAACCGCAGCGGGAGCCCCTGCGGATCCAGTGATGGATAGGTCTCGTTTTGCCAGCCTTCCGCGGTCAGCGACTGCCGGAAGTACCCGGAGCGGTAGTAAAGCCCCACGGCGATCAGCGGTACGCCCAGATCGGACGCGGACTTGAGGTGATCGCCGGCGAGGATGCCCAGGCCGCCCGAGTAATTGGGCAGCACCTCGGCAACGCCGAACTCCATCGAGAAGTACGCAATACCGGTCGGCGTCGCGACACCGGCCTGCTGCTGCTGCTGATACCACAGCGGACGGTTCAGGTAGTCGTTCAGGTTGGCGGACAGCTCGTCGAGCCAGCGCAGGAACCCTTCGTCGAGCGCTAACTCGTCGAGACGAGCGGGGTTGACCGCGCCCAGCAGGGCCACGGGATCGTTGCCGCAATTCGCCCACAGCGTCGGATCAATGCTCGCGAATAAGTCTTGCGTCGCCTTGTCCCACGACCACCGCAGATTGATGGACAGCTGTTCCAGTGCGGCGAGCCGCTCGGGCAGATGAGCGCGGACGGTAAAGCGACGGAGGGCTTTCACACGTGACTACCTTACTGAGGATCGCCAGGTTTGCAGGTCCAGTGTCGACCGTTCGCCGTCGAGCGTGTGTGACCGGACACTAGGGTGGGTACGGGTAGTTATTGGGGCCGCAAAGACGCTTCCCCGGTACAGGAAATTCCCCACGAGGCGAAGTTTCTTCAGACGTCCGGCGTTCCGCGGCGCGGCACAATCCGCGGTTTGCCCGCTAACAATCGGACGGAACGGAGTGGTGGTGCCCGGTCGTGTCGAGATCGATAACGTGCAGCCCGTCGTTTCCTGCGGCGCGTACCCCGCCAAAGCGGTGGTCGGAGAGACGATCCCAGTCAGCGCCGCTGTGTGGCGAGAGGGCCACGAGGCTGTTGCGGCGACGCTGGTAGTGCGCTATCTGGGACCGCGCTATCCGCAGGTCACCGAGACGCGTCGAGTCACGGCGGTCCAGGCGCCCGAACGACTCGCGTCCACGCTCGATGGCAAGCCGGCCGAGCGGGTCAAACCGCTGCAGCTGCCGATGACGATGGGCCTGGAGCCTTACGTCTTCCATGGCCAGTTCACGCCCGACCGGGTCGGGCTGTGGACCTACCGCGTGGATGGTTGGGGTGACCCGATTCACACCTGGCGGCACGGGCTGGTTGCCAAGCTGGATGCCGGCCAGGGCGAAAAAGAACTGTCCAACGATCTACTGATGGGCGCTGCGTTGTTCGAGCGCGCCGCGACCGGGGTGCCGCGCGCGGGTCGCGATCCGCTGCTGGCTGCCGCGGCGGCGTTGCGCGCGCCCGGCGATCCGGTGATGCGCACCGCGCTGGCGCTGGCTCCCGAGATCGAGGAGATCCTGGACGCCTATCCGCTGCGGGACATCGTCACCCGCGGCCAGCAGTACGGGGTCTGGGTGGATCGGCCACTGGCCCGGTTCGGCTCGTGGTACGAGATGTTTCCGCGTTCGACCGGCGGCTGGGACGCCGACGGGAACCCCGTGCACGGCACCTTCGCCACGGCGGCCGCTGATCTTCCGCGGATCGCCGACATGGGATTCGACGTCGTGTACTTGCCGCCGATCCATCCGATCGGCAAGGTGCACCGCAAGGGGCGCAACAACGCTCCTACCGCCGCTCCCGGGGATGTGGGCTCTCCCTGGGCAATTGGGAGCGATGAGGGCGGCCACGACGCGATTCATCCGAAACTGGGCACCATCGACGACTTTGACGACTTCGTCGCCGCGGCACGCGATCTGGGCATGGAAGTCTCCTTGGACTTGGCACTGCAGTGCGCCCCGGATCACCCCTGGGCGCGTGACCACCGGCAGTGGTTCACCGAATTGCCGGACGGCACCATCGCCTACGCGGAGAATCCGCCGAAGAAATACCAGGACATCTATCCGCTCAACTTCGACAACGATCCTGCGGGCCTCTACGACGAGGTGTTGCGCGTGGTGCGGCATTGGATTGACCACGGCATCAAGTTCTTTCGGGTCGACAACCCGCACACCAAGCCGCCCGACTTCTGGGCGTGGTTGATCGGTCAGGTCAAAGACATCGATCCCGACGTGCTGTTCCTGTCCGAGGCGTTCACCCCGCCGGCCCGCCAGTACGGACTGGCCAAACTCGGCTTCACCCAGTCATACAGCTACTTCACCTGGCGCATAGCCAAGTGGGAACTCACCGAATTCGGCAACGACATCGCCGCGCTCGCCGACTTCCGCCGCCCGAACCTGTTCGTGAACACCCCCGATATCCTGCACGCCATACTGCAGCACAACGGCCCGGGCATGTTCGCCATTCGCGCGGCGCTGGCGGCGACGCTGAGTCCGGCCTGGGGTGTCTACTCGGGCTACGAGCTCTTCGAGCACCGCGCGGTACGCGAGGGCAGCGAGGAATATCTCGACTCGGAGAAGTACGAATTACGTCCCCGCGACTATGCGGCGGCACTCGCCGAAGGAAGATCGCTCGAACCGTTGCTCAAACAGCTCAACGCAATTCGCCGGGTGCATCCCGCTCTCCAGCAACTACGCACCATCCACTTTCACGGCATCGACAACGATGCGCTACTTGCCTTCAGCAAGTTCGATCCGGCCACCGGGGACTGTGTGTTGGTGGTGGTGACGCTCAACGCATTCGGGCCAGAGGAAGCCACGCTGTGGTTAGACATGGCGGCATTGGGTATGGAGCCCTATGAGCGGTTTTGGGTGCGCGATGAGATAACCGGCCAGGAATTCCAGTGGGGGCAGTCAAATTACGTTCGCATCGATCCCGGGCAGGCAGTCGCCCACATCATCAACATGCCACTTATCCCGCAGGGGTCTCGAAACACATTGCTGCGCAGGAGGTAACAGGTCCCGGAAGGGGATACCAGCATGAGCCGAACCGAGAGCCGAACCGATCAACTCGCCAGGACGCACCTGGCGCCTGATCCGGGCGACTTGGCCCGCCTGGTGGCCGGCACACACCACAACCCGCATAGCATCCTGGGCGCTCACGAGTACGGCGACCACACTGTCATCCGGGCCTTCCGTCCGCATGCGGAGGAAGTCGTCGCCCTCGTCGGTGGCGACGAGTTCGGGTTGCAGCACCTGGAATCCGGTTTGTTCGCCGTCGCATTGCCATTCACGAACCTCATCGACTACCGGCTGAGCGTGAACTATGGCTCCGGCGCGCACGTCACCGCCGATGCCTACCGCTTCCTGCCCACCCTGGGCGAGATCGACCTTCACCTGTTCTCCGAGGGCCGCCACGAGCGACTCTGGGAGGTCCTCGGGGCCCATCCCCGCTCATTCACCACCGCCGACGGCGACGTCACCGGCGTGTCGTTCGCCGTGTGGGCCCCAAACGCCAAGGGCATCAGTTTGATCGGCGAGTTCAACGGCTGGACCGGCAATGAGGCTCCGATGCGAGCGCTGGGTTCCACCGGGGTCTGGGAGTTGTTCTGGCCTGGGTTCCCGGACGACGGCCTGTACAAGTTTCGCGTGCACGGGGCCGACGGCGTCGTCACCGAGCGGGCCGACCCGTTCGCGTTTGCCACCGAAGTACCTCCCCACACCGCGTCGCGGGTGACGACGAGCAAGTACACCTGGGCCGACGAGGATTGGCTGACCCGGCGCGCGCAGAGCAATCCGGTGTTCGAGCCGATGAGCACCTACGAGGTGCATCTCGGCTCGTGGCGACCGGGACTCACGTATCGCCAGCTTGCCGAGGACCTGACGAATTATGTCGTCGAGCATGGGTTTACTCATGTTGAGCTGCTGCCGGTCGCCGAGCACCCGTTCGCCGGATCCTGGGGATATCAGGTCACCTCCTACTACGCGCCGACGTCGCGGTTCGGCACACCCGATGATTTTCGGGCGCTCGTCGACGCCCTACATCAGGCGGGCATCGGCGTCAACGTGGACTGGGTCCCCGCGCACTTCCCCAAGGATGCGTGGGCGTTGGGCCGCTTCGACGGCACTCCGCTCTACGAGCATTCCGACCCCGAGCGAGGTGAGCAACTCGACTGGGGTACTTACGTTTTCGACTTCGGTCGCCGCGAGGTGCGTAACTTCCTGGTCGCGAACGCGTTGTACTGGCTCGAGGAATACCACATCGACGGCTTTCGGGTGGATGCAGTTGCGTCGATGCTCTACCTGGATTACTCGCGCCCCGCGGGCGGCTGGACACCCAACATCTACGGCGGGCGAGAAAACCTCGAAGCGGTGCAGTTCCTGCAGGAGATGAACGCCACGGCCCACAAGGCCGCGCCGGGCATCGTCACGATCGCCGAGGAATCGACGTCGTGGCCGGGTGTGACGCGGCCCACCAACCTTGGCGGCCTGGGCTTTTCGATGAAGTGGAACATGGGCTGGATGCATGACACGCTCGACTACATCGGCCGCGACCCGATCTACCGCAACTACCACCACCACGAGATGACGTTCTCCTTGCTGTATGCGTTCAGTGAGAACTTCGTGCTCCCGCTCAGCCACGACGAGGTGGTGCACGGCAAGGGCACGCTATGGGGCAGGATGCCGGGCAACAATCACGTCAAAGCCGCCGGGCTGCGCAGCCTGCTCGCCTATCAATGGGCACACCCCGGCAAGCAATTGTTGTTCATGGGCCAGGAATTCGGGCAGCGCGCCGAGTGGTCCGAGCAGCTCGGTTTGGACTGGTGGCAGCTCGACGAGCAAGGCTTTTCCAACGGGGTGCTGCGGTTCGTGCGCGACCTCAATGCCATCTACCGCGATCATCCGGCGCTGTGGAGTCAGGACACCACTCCCGACGGCTATTCGTGGATCGATGCCAACGATTCCGCCAACAACGTGTTGAGCTTCCTGCGTTATGGCAAGGACGGCTCGGTCATGGCCTGCGTGTTCAATTTTGCGGGGTCGGAGCACAGCGGCTACCGGCTCGGTCTGCCCGCCGCGGGCCGCTGGCGCGAGGTACTCAACACCGACGCGACGGATTACCATGGCTCCGGAATCGGTAACCTCGGCGGTGTCGACGCCACCGAGGACCCGTGGCATGGCCGGCCGGCATCGGCGCTGCTGGTTTTGCCACCCACGTCAGCCTTGTGGCTGGAACCGGAGTAGTCAGTAGAGCGCGTTGGCGAGGTTTCGCCGACCGAGCACGACCTCGGGGTCGGCAGGATCGAAGAGTTCGAACAACTCGATCAACCGGGTTCGCACTTGGGTGCGCTCATCTCCAGATGTACTGCGCACCAACGTGGTCAAGCGTTCGAACGCCGCGGTCACATCCTGGCTGAGGATTTGCACATCGGCTGCCGCGAAGGCCGCTTCGATGTCTCCCGGGGCGGCATCCGCGACGGCCACGGCATCGGGACGTTGTGCGGTTGCGCGCGTAAGGAAGTCGATCTGGCGGATTGCGGCCTTCGCCTCGACGCTGTCCGGGTTGGCATTCAGCAACGCCTGGTAGGACTGTTTGGCCGCGTCGAAGTCGCCGGCCTCGAGCTGCTCGCGGGCTTGCGCCAACTCTGGATCGACTTCCGCGGCGTCCTCGGAACCGGTTGAGCCCTTTAACTTTCCGGCCGTCGTCGACAGCAGTTGGTCCAACCAACGGCGCAACTGATCGGCTGGCTGTGTGCCTTGGAAGCTGGACAGCGGCTGACCGGCGGCCAAGGCGACGACGGTGGGGACCGCCTCGACACCGAAGATCTGGGCCACCCTGGGTGCCACGTCGACATTCACCGTCGCCAGCGACCATGTTCCGTCGTCCTCGACGGCCAGGGCGGACAGCGTGTCGACCAGTTCGACGCAGGAGTCGCTGCGCGGCGACCACAAGACGACCACGACGGGCACTTCGTCGGAGCGGACGAGCACTTCGGCTTCGAAATTGGCCTCGGTGACCTCGGTGGTACCCGGCCCCGCAGGCGTTGACGGGCCCGGGGCGCCAGCGGCCGGAGCGCTCTGCTGAGCACGCTGCTTAAGAGCGGACAGGTCGACCGCACCGGCCAGCGCGGGCCCGATCGAGGATCTCGGACGCGTCACGCCGTCAAGTCTGTCATGCGCGTCGACTGGCGATCCACTCGGTGGCGCGGGCGTTCCGGCACGGGCAAAGCCGGCCGAAAATTGGCGCGGCGAGGGGTCCTGGTCGGCTCATATGAGCAAAATCACAACGGCCCCCGAATGTCGCATTCCAGCAACGCCACGTGGGGCGGCGGGATCGCCGTCGGAGTTAGCCGGCGCGCAGAATCAGGGCGTCGCCCTGACCGCCGGCCCCGCACAGCGCCGCAACGCCGTAGCCCGAGCCGCGGCGTGCCAATTCCAGGGCCACGTGCAGCGCGATCCGGGCCCCGGACATGCCAATGGGATGTCCCACCGCGATCGCGCCGCCGTTGACGTTGACGATCTCGGGGTCCAAGCCGAGTTCGCGGGTCGAGGCCAGCGCCACCGCCGCGAACGCCTCGTTGATCTCCACCACATCGAGCTGGTCAACCGAGATGCCCTCACGGCCAAGTGCCTTCTTGATCGCGTTGGCCGGCTGCGACTGCAGCGTCGAATCGGGCCCCGCCACGACGCCGTGAGCACCGATCTCGACAAGCCACGACAGCCCCAGCTCCTGCGCCTTGTCCTTGTTCATCACCACGACCGCGGCGGCGCCGTCGGAGATCTGGGACGCCGAGCCCGCGGTGATGGTGCCATCGCGGCGGAAGGCCGGCTTGAGACCGGCCAACGAGTCGGCGGTGGTGTTTGCCCGAATCCCCTCATCCTCGGTGAACTGCAGCGGATCGCCCTTGCGCTGCGGGATGTTCACCGGCACCACTTCGTCGGTGAAGACGCCGTCCTTCCACGCTGCGGCCGCCTTTTGATGGGACTGGGCAGCGAACTCGTCCTGCTCGACGCGGGTGAACTTGTCGACGTCGTTGCGCTGCTCGGTGAGGGCGCCCATCGGCTGGTCGGTGAACACGTCGTGCAGGCCGTCGTAGGCCATGTGATCGAGCACCGTCACGTCGCCGTACTTGTAGCCGGCACGGCTGTCCATCAGCAAATGCGGTGCCTTCGTCATGGACTCTTGACCACCGGCCACCACGACGTCGAACTCCCCGGCGCGAATCAGCTGGTCAGCAAGCGCAATGGCGTCGATACCGGAAAGGCACATCTTGTTGATGGTCAGCGCCGGAACGTCCCAGCCGATGCCGGCCGCTACCGCTGCCTGGCGGGCGGGCATCTGGCCGGCCCCGGCGGTCAGCACCTGGCCCATGATCACGTATTCGACTAGCTCGGCCGCCTCCTCGCTATTTGGGAAGGCCTTCTCCAGCGCCCCGGCGATCGCGATGGCACCCAGATCGCTGGCCGAAAAATCCTTCAGCGAACCCATCAGCTTGCCGATCGGGGTCCGCGCCCCAGCAACGATCACCGACGTCGTCATGACAACCTCCTAGCCATTCGCGGACGGCCGATTTGGCCTCCCCGAGAAGCGCAATCTTTGCCGTCAGGTTACCTTTATGTGATGACGACCGATCAAGTTGACGCCCGTCAGATCCTGGCCACCTCGTTGGTGACGGCGATCGATCACGTCGGCATCGCAGTCGCCGACCTCGACGCAGCCATCGCCTGGTACCACGACACCCTCGGCATGATCCTGGTGCATGAGGAAGTCAACGACGACCAGGGAATCCGCGAAGCAATGATCGCCGTGCCCGGTGGTCTGGCCGGCACCGCGCAGATCCAGTTGATGGCGCCGATCGACGACTCCTCGACGATCGCGAAGTTCCTGGACAAGCGCGGACCGGGCATCCAGCAGATGGCCGTCCGGGTCAGCGACCTCGACGCCCTCTGCGAGCGGCTGCTTGAGCAGGGCGTGCGGCTGGTCTACGAGGCGCCGCGACGCGGCACAGCGAACTCGCGAATCAACTTCATCCACCCCAAGGATGCCGGCGGCGTACTGATCGAGTTGGTCGAGCAGGCTTCCTAGCCGCGCACTAAGTTCACGACCACTTTCGGGTCGGGCTGCGGTTCGCCCGATTGGTCCAGCACGGGGTGTGCCAATGCCGACGGTCGTCTTCTCTTGTTTGCGGGCCGCCTCCGGCTGAGCCCGCCAGCCATACCACCAGATGCGCAGTGCCAGAACGGATTTCGTGATCGCAGCCAGGGCAGCGGTAGGTCTTGGCGGCGCGCGCTGCCGCGACCGGGCGCACTTCGTACTCGTGACCGTCGGGCCCCGTTTCTACCCGATTCAAGACCGGCGCCAGCGAGGGCAGCTGTTGCCGGCGTGGCGGTGTGCGGCGGCGAGCCATGCCGGCAAGTCTAATCGGGCAAGTCAGAACAGCCGGTACTCGTCGCTGTCCATTCCCCGCATCTTGTCGTAATCCAGTGTGAGGCAACGAATGCCACGGTCGGTGGCTAAAGTGCGCGCCTGAGGTTTAATCTGCTGTGCCGCGAACACTCCCTTGACCGGGGCGAGCACGCTGTCGCGATTCAGCAATTCGAGGTAGCGGGTGAGTTGCTCCACGCCGTCGATCTCGCCACGCCGCTTGATTTCCACCGCGACCGAGCCGCCGAGTTCGTCGCGGCACAGCAGATCGACGGGGCCGATCGCGGTCATGTACTCGCGGCGGACCAACGTGAAACCCTCGCCCAGCAACTGGACATGTTCAGCGAGCAATGCCTGAAGGTGAGCCTCGACCCCGTCCTTGACCAACCCGGGGTCGATGCCCAGATCGTGGCTGGAGTCGTGTTCGATCTGCTCGACGCTGATGCGCAGCTGTTCGCCCGCTTTGTTCTCGACCACCCACACCGGCGTCTCGCCGCTGAGCTCTTCGGTCAACCAGCACGGCGGACTCATCCAGTTCAACGGCTTGTAGGCGCGGTCGTCGGCGTGCACACTGACCGATCCATCGGCTTTGAAGAGCAACAATCTGCGTGCCAACGGCAGATGCGCGGTGAGCCGGCCAACGTAATCCACGGTGCACTGGGCGATCACTAGACGCACCCGACTCACCTTAGAGCGTGACCGACAAATTAGGCTGACGCCACCATGTCGGCCAAAAAGAGGACGTCGGCCAACAAGACCTTGGCGCAACGGTTGGGCCGGGTGCTCGAGGCGGTGACTCGTCAGAGCGGCCGGCTGGACGAGACGCCGGCCTATGGATCCCTGCTGCTTGGCCGGGTGTCCGAGAGCCAGGCCCGACGCCGGGTACGCATCCAGATCATCCTGACCGTCTTCATCCTCGGGACGAATCTGATCGGGATCGGCGTGGCCGTGCTGCTGCTGGCCGTCGCGTTACCGTCGCCCAGCATTTTCACCGACGCGCCGCTGTGGATCACCTTCGCCGTCGCGCCCGGATACATCGCCGTCGCGCTGGCTCTCGGGACCTACTGGATCACCCACCGGACAATGTCCGCCCTGCGGTGGGCGATCGAAGAGCGCAAGCCCACGCTCGACGACGAACGCAACACCTTCCTGGTCCCGTTCTGGCTGGCGATCGGGGTGCTCATCCTGTGGGGAATCGGCACGGCGTTGTTGACCACGCTCTACGGGCTGATCAACAAGCTGTTCATCCCGATCGTGGGTTTCTCGGTGAGCATCTGCGGCGTTCTGGTGGCCACCGCCTGCTACCTGTTCACCGAGTTCGGGTTGCGACCGGTGGCCGCCCAGGCCCTCGAGGCCGGACGGGCCCCACAGCGGCTGGCGCCGGGCATCATGGGCCGAACCCTGACGGTCTGGTTCCTTGGCTCCGGTGTCCCGGTGCTCGGCATCGCACTGATCGCATTCTTCGCGCTGGCGCTGGGAAATCTGAGCGAGACCCAACTGAGTGTGGCGGTGCTGATCGTGTCGAGCGCGGCGCTGATCTTCGGCTTCGTTTTGATGTGGATCCTGTCCTGGCTGACGGCGACACCCGTTCGGGTGGTCCGTGCGGCACTCAAGCGCGTCGAGCAGGGCGATCTGCAGGGCAATCTGGTGGTCTTCGACGGCACCGAGCTCGGCGAGCTGCAGCGGGGTTTCAACTCCATGGTCGACGGCCTGCGTGAGCGCGAGCGGGTGCGCGATCTGTTCGGCCGGCACGTCGGGCGTGAAGTCGCCTTGGCCGCCGAACGTGAACGCCCGAAGCTGGGTGGGGAAGAACGGCATGTCGCGGTCGTGTTCATCGACATCGTCGGCTCCACGCAATTGGTAACCAGCCGACCTCCGGCCGAAGTCGTTGCGTTCCTCAACCGGTTCTTCACGATCGTTGTCGAAGAGGTGGACCGTCACTGCGGGCTGGTCAACAAGTTCGAAGGCGACGCATCGCTGGCCATCTTCGGCGCCCCGAATCGCCTCGACTGTCCCGAAGACGAGGCGCTGGCCGCAGCACGCGCCATCTGCGAACGCCTGACCGGCGAAATGTCCGAGCTCGAGGCCGGCATCGGCGTGGCGGCCGGGCAGGTCGTCGCTGGCAACGTCGGCGCCAAAGAACGGTTCGAATACACCGTGATCGGTGAACCGGTCAACGAGGCGGCCCGGCTGTGCGAGCTGGCCAAGTCGTACCCGGGCCGATTGTTGGCGACCGCAGATACGGTGCAGGGCGCGAGCGAAAATGAGCGTGCCCATTGGTCTTTGGGTGAAACCGTGACGCTTCGCGGGCACGAGCACCCCACCCGGCTGGCCTCACCCGAACGCGCGGATCGGTCCGGCGGGTAGTCGATGGCCACACTCGTCGCCTTTCACGCTCACCCGGACGACGAGGTGATCCTCACCGGCGGCACGCTGGCCGGGGCGGTGGCAGCAGGGCATCGGGTAGTCCTGGTCACCGCGACCGACGGACGCATGGGCGACGAGACCGAGACTCGCATGGATGAATTGCTTTCGAGTGCAAGCATTCTCGGCGTGCACCGGGTGGAGTGCCTTGACTACGCCGACAGTGGCTACGGGCCCATCTTCTACCCGGATCCACCCGGCCGGGTCAGGTTCGCGCGAGCCGAGGTCGAAACGGCCGCGCAACGGCTCGCCGACATACTTCGCGACGAGGACGCGCAGCTACTACTGAGCTATCAGCGCAACGGCGGGTACGGCCACCGGGATCATGTGCAGGTTCATCATGTCGGCAAGCGTGCCGCCGAGTTGGCCGCGACGCCGCGGGTGCTCGAAGTGACGATGCCACGCGAATTGTTGCGCCGTGTCGGCGATCTCTGTCGCCTGCTGCGACTTCCGGCACCCTACGATTCCGACACGGTGCGCACCGCTTACGCCCCACGGGCAACCATCACCCACCGGATCGACGTCCGTCGGTTCGCCCGGCAAAAGCGAGACGCGTTCGCCGCCCACCGGTCACAGATCGGCGGCGGGCTCAACGCCCGTTTGTTCGGACTGGTGATGTTATTGCCGCCTCAGGTGTTCGGGTTGCTGTTCAGCCATGAATGGTTCGTCGATCCGGCGGCTGCGCAGGGCACCGTCCGCCGAAGTATCCTCGACGACTAGGTCAAACCGCGAACTCGCACGGGCACAGTCTCTCTCACCAACGATGCCACGAGCAGTAGGGCGACCATCAACAGCGTTCCCACGAATCCCACCGTGGCCGGCCAGCCGCCCACGCTATAGACGAGCCCGCCGAACACGCCGGCCACCGATCCGCCGAGGTAGTAGCTGAACAGGTACAGCGCCGACGCCTCGGCGCGATCCCGACGTGCCACGGCGCCCACCCATCCGCTGGCCACGGCGTGCGCGGCGAAGAATCCGCCGGTGAAAACCCCTGTCCCGACGACGATCACGGGCAATGCATCCGGCAGTGTCATCAGCAGGCCTGCCACCGTAAGCGGCAAGGCGGCGCCCAGCACCAGCGCGCGTCCCCTGCGGTCGGCGAGCCGTCCCGCCACGACCGACGTCCAGGTGCCCACCAGGTACAGCAGGAACAACAGGCCCACCACCGACGGCTCCAACCCGAACGGCGCGGCGGCCAGCCGGTAGCCGAGGTAGTTGTACACGGTGACGAATCCGCCCATCAGTGTGAACGCCAAAGCAAAAAGCTTCAGCAACACCGGGTTTCGCAGATGCGCCAGAAGGCTATGCGTGGTGACCCGCATGCTCACCGGCTTCGGGGTGAAGAACTGGGACCGGGGCACGAGAAGGGCAAATACCATGGTGGCGGCCAACGTCGTCAGCGAGCACACCAACAGCGCGACCCGCCAGTTGCTGACCCCGAGGACCAGCGACGGGATGATCCGCCCCGCGCAGCCACCTATCGTCGTCCCGGCGATATAGCGTCCCATCGCCGATCCCAGCGAAGAGGCGTGCACCTCCTCGGCCAGAAACGCCATCGCGACCGCGGGTATCCCGGCCAGGGCGACGCCCTGCAGCGCCCGTCCGATGAGCAGAACGCCGAGTGTGGGGCTGAACGGCAGGAGCAACCCGATCACACTGGACGCAATCCCCGAGATCAGCATCACGGTGATGCGCCCGTAGCGCTCGGAGAGCACGCTTGCCGGGACGATGGACAGTGCCAGCATTCCCGTGGTGAGCGAGACGGTCAGCGCCGAGGTGGCCGGCGCGATCCGGTAATACGCCGAGAAGGCGGGAAGAAGCGCCTGGGTGCAGTACATCGCGGCGAAACTGGCCATCCCGGCGCCGCACAGCGCCGCGGTCACTCGCCGGTATCCGCTGCTGCCGGCTTGATGCGCGGGGGGAGCGGCGGCGAGCAGGGGCATAGCTACGATGCTCCGCGCCACTGCCCAGAATCGGAAATGAATTATTGCCCAGATTATGATGCTGTTACGACATAAGCAAAGGTGGCGGTCATGGCCGATGGCGATTACGAGTGGTTCCTCACACTGGCAGAGCTTCAGCACGTTACGGCGGCAGCCCAACAACTTCACATCTCGCAGCCGACCCTGACCCGAATGCTGGCACGCCTGGAACGTCGGCTGGGGGTGGCATTGTTCGATCGCCACGGCCGCCGACTCGCGTTGAGCACCTACGGCCGGATCTTCTACGAGCACGCGCGCCGGGCGCAGTCGGAGCTCGATTCGGCCCGACGTGCGATCAACGACCTGACCGACCCTGCCGCGAGTGAGATCCGCGTAGGCTTCCTGAGCTCCTTCGGCTCGACAGTGGTGCCCCGCTTGATCGCAGCGTTCACGCAGGCGTCACCGCGAGTGACCTTCACGCTGCAGGAAGGTGCCGCTGAATCGATCGGCGATCTGGTGGGGTCCGGGTCCATCGACGTTGGGGTGGTTTCGCCCCGGCCACGAAAACCAACATTGGCCTGGCGCAGCCTTTTTCGTCAGCGACTCGGCGTCGTCGTCCCCCACGGCCACCGGCTCACCGGCGTTACGACGGTGTCTATGTCCAACCTCGCCGAGGAGCCGTTCGTGGCCATGCACCCCGGATACGGCATGCGACGATTGCTCGACGAGCTCTGTGCCGCAGCACAGTTCCAGCCGCGAATTGTCTTGGAGGCAACCAACCTGACCACCACCGCCGGCCTGGTAGCGGCGGGACTGGGCATCACCCTGATGCCGATCGATGGCAGCGACTACGCACCCGGACTCGTTATGCTGCGACTGGCCGAGGGCGATGCCTACCGCGACGTCGGGATGATCTGGAATTCCGGTCGGCCATTGTCGCGCGCGGCCCGCGATTTCATCGCGGGCGCCGCGACCATGGAGCCCGGGTGAATCGGTGTAACTAACGTAGGTTCTCACATTGTCATCTCACGATCCTCTGACCGGGTCTGCTGCGTGACCGAAACTGTCACCTAGCCGTGCAGCACAGCCTCCCGTCTTGGTCAGTCGCGTCGACTCCTGATCAGAGTTGGGTGCTGCGCGGTGGAGTGGCGGTGCCGTGGACCCGTTG
>DASYJS010000014.1:0-15516 GCA_035996225.1 Mycobacterium sp.
CAGATCCTCTTCGACCTCGGTGACGGCGACGAACAGCAGCTCGTCGCCGCCTTCCAGCGGCTCGTCGGCCTCCGGCACGATCACCCGCGGTCCGCGCAGGATGGTCACCAGCGCGGTATCTCGCGGCAGTTGCAGTCGGCGCACCGGTTTGCCGCCCCACGGCGTGTCGTCGGGCAGGGTGATCTCGACCAGGTTGGCCTGACCCCGCCGGAACTCCATGAGCCGCACCAGATCACCGACGGTGACGGCCTCCTCGATCAGCGAACACAGCATTCGTGGGGTAGACACCGATACGTCGACACCCCAGGCGTCGGTGAAGAGCCATTCGTTGCGGGGGTCGTTGACCCGGGCCACCACCCGCGGCACCGCGAACTCGGTCTTGGCCAGCAGGCTGAGCACCACATTGACTTTGTCGTCACCGGTCGCGGCGACCACCACATCGAAATCCTCGAGGTGCACCGATTCCAGCAGGCTCAGTTCGCAGGCATCCCCAAGACGCCAGTGCGCGGCCGGGATGGCATCGACGTCGACGTGGTCGGGGTTGCGTTCGATCAAGGTGACGTCATGGTTGTTCTCGATGAGTTCGCGGGTGACCGAGCGGCCGACCGCGCCGGCCCCGGCGACGGCTACCTTCATGTGCGCCGCTCCTTAGTCGCGGTCGAGCGGTCCGGGTTCATCGGCTCGCTTCCGAATCGAGGTCCTCACTGGGCGGCAGCGCGGCGATGGCCACCGCTTCGGCCGCGCGGCCGGATATCGCCGCGATGTAGACCTGATCGCTGGCCTGGATGACAGTCTTGGGTTCCGGCAACACGCCGGTACCGAACCGGATCAAAAACGCCACGCGTGCGCCGGTGGCCTGCTCCAGATCGGTGGCGCGGTGCCCCGCCCAGTCCTCGTGCAGGATGACCTCGGCGACGGCGACCGTGCCGGTGGGGTCTCGCCACTTGGCGGTTTCGCTCTCCCGCGTCAACGCGTTGAGCAGGCGATCGGTGGTCCATGGCACGGTGGCGATCGTGGGGATCCCGAGCCGTTCGTAGACTTCGGCGCGCTTGGCGTCGTAGATCCGGGCGACCACGCGGTTGACACCGAAAGTCTCGCGAGCCAACCGGGCCGAGATGATGTTGGAGTTGTCGCCGGAGGACACCGCGGCGAACGCGTCGGCTTCCTCGATACCCGCTCTCAGCAGTACATCTCGGTCGAAACCCTGGCCTAGGACCCGCTCGCCGGCGAACTCGGGGCTGAGCCGGTTGAACGCCGAGCTGTCGCGGTCGATCACCGCAACGTCGTGTCCGATTCGGGACAGCCCGTCGGACAAGGACGAGCCGACCCGGCCGCATCCCATCACAACCACCCGCACGTCAGGTCCTCTCGGCTGGGTCCTGTATGTGTCACTCGCTCGGCAACCTCGGTTGGCCAGCCGATTTCGCTCGGGAATATTCTCGCCCACGGAACGCTACCGGCACGGCCTGTTGCGCTTACTCTTGGCTCTCGTGTCCAAACTTTCAACCGCAGCGCGTAGGTTGCTGATTGGTCGGCCGCAACGCAGCGACCGGCTGAGCCACACCTTGCTGCCCAAGCGCATCGCCTTGCCGGTGTTTGCCTCCGACGCACTGTCCTCGGTGGCCTATGCGCCGGAGGAAATCTTTCTGATGCTCTCGGTGGCCGGCGCGGCCGCATACGCGCTGACCCCGTGGATCGGACTTGCGGTGGCCGCGGTCATGCTGGTCGTGGTGGCCAGCTACCGGCAGAACGTGCATGCCTACCCGTCGGGCGGCGGCGACTACGAAGTGGTCACCACCAACCTCGGCGACACCGCCGGGCTTGTCGTCGCCAGTGCCTTAATGGTGGATTACGTTCTCACCGTTGCCGTTTCGACTGCCTCGGCAATGTCGAACATCGGCTCAGCCCTCCCGATCGTGGCCCATAACAAAGTGTGGTTCTGCGTGGTCGCGATCCTGATCGTGATGGCGTTGAATCTGCGGGGGATTCGCGAATCGGGCGCGGCGTTCGCCATTCCCACCTACGCCTTCATCGTCGGGGTTGTCATCATGATCGGCTGGGGTCTGTTCCGGATCTACGCGCTGGGTAATCCGCTGCGGGCCGAATCCGCCGGTTTTCAGATGCATGCCGAGCACGGCCAGATCGTCGGTTTCGCTTTCGCGTTCCTGCTCGCGCGGTCGTTCTCCTCGGGCTGCGCGGCACTGACCGGTGTCGAGGCGATCAGCAACGGGGTACCCGCGTTTCAAAAACCCAAGTCGCGCAACGCGGCGACCACCCTGCTGATGCTGGGCGCAATCGCGGTGACCCTGCTGATGGGCATCATCGTGCTAGCCCAGAAGATCGGCGTCCAGCTCGTCGAGGATCCCGCGGCCCAGCTGGGCGGCGCCCCGGCGAACTACTACCAGAAGACCCTCGTCACCCAGCTGGCCCAAACGGTGTTCGGCAACTTCCACATCGGCTTCCTGTTGATCGCCACCGTGACCGCACTGATCCTGGTGCTGGCGGCCAACACCGCGTTCAACGGGTTCCCGGTACTGGGCTCGGTACTGGCACAGCACAGTTACCTGCCGCGTCAATTGCACACGCGCGGAGACCGGTTGGCGTTCTCCAACGGGATCCTGTTTTTGTCGGCGGCGGCTTTGGCAGCCATCATCGCTTTCCGCGCGGAGCTGTCCGCGCTGATCCAGCTCTACATCGTCGGCGTGTTCATTTCGTTCACCCTGAGTCAAATCGGGATGGTCCGGCACTGGACGCGGTTGTTGCGCAGCGAGACCGATCCGCCGGTGCGGCGCAAGATGATGCGCTCGCGGGTGGTCAACACCGTCGGCCTGCTGTCCACCGGCACGGTGTTATTCGTTGTCCTGATCACCAAATTTCTCGCTGGGGCGTGGATCGCCATCGTGGCGATGAGTGCACTGTTCGTCATCATGAAGCTGATCCGCAGGCACTACGACACCGTCAGCCGGGAACTGGAGCAACAGGCCGCTGCCCAACATGATGTGGTGTTGCCCAGCCGCAATCACGCCCTGGTGCTGGTATCAAAGTTGCACCTGCCCACGCTGCGCGCGTTGGCTTACGCGCGTGCGACCCGTCCGGATGTGCTTGAGGCCGTCACGGTCAGCGTGGACGACGCGGAAACCCGCGCGCTGGTGCACGCGTGGGAGCACAGCGAGATCAGTGTGCCACTGAAGGTCATCGCCTCGCCGTACCGCGAAATCACCGGTCCGGTACTCGATTACGTCAAACGGGTCAGTAAGGAGTCGCCGCGCACCGTGGTGACGGTGTTCCTCCCGGAGTACGTCGTCGGCCATTGGTGGGAGCAGGTGCTGCACAATCAAAGCGCATTGCGGCTCAAGGGCCGATTGCTGTTCATGCCCAACGTGATGGTGACTTCGGTTCCCTGGCAATTGAGTTCGTCGGAGCGGCTGCAGACTCTGCAGCCGCACGCGGCGCCAGGTGATGCCCGCCGCGGAATCTTCGACTAAAGCGCCCCAACGAGGAATGCATAGTGAGTGCCGAGCCGTCACCTGCTGGCGGGGAGCTGACGCTGCTCACCGGTGCACCCGCCAACGGCGGCAGCTGTGTGGCGCACCACGAGGGGCGAGTGGTGTTCGTGCGCTACGCGCTACCCGGCGAACGGGTGCGGGTGCGGGTCACCGCGGACCGCGGATCATATTGGCACGCAGAGGTTGTGGAGGTCCTCGAGCCATCGGCGGATCGGACCGAGTCGCTGTGCCCGATCGCCGGGGTAGACGGCGCCGGGTGTTGCGATCTGGCATTCGCTGGCCCGGAGGCGGCACGGACACTCAAGGCCGAGATTGTGGCCAATCAGCTGGAACGGCTGGGCGGGTATCGCTGGAGTGGTGAGGCGGAACCGCTTTCGGATTCCGGCGCCACCGGCTGGCGTACCCGGGTGCGCCTGGAGGTGGGCGCCGACGCGCGTCCCGGCTTTCACCGCTACCACAGCGACGAGCTGGTGACCGACTTGCGGTGCGCGCAGTTGCCGCCCGGAATGCTGGACGGACTGTCGCAGGCGTGTTCGGTGGCCGACCTGACGCCGACCGCGCAGCTGCACGTGGCCGTCGACGATGACGGCCGGCGCCACGTGGTGCGCACCCTGCGCCGCGGCGGGCGAACGGCGGCCAACGTGGTGCAGGGCAACTACGAGGCAACCCAACGGGTGGGGCGGCGCAGCTGGCAGGTGCCGGTGACCGCGTTCTGGCAGGCGCACCGCGACGCGGCGCGGGTTTACAGCGCTCTGGTCGCCGACTGGGCCCAGCCCGGTGCCGGCATGACCGTCTGGGACCTCTACGGCGGCGTGGGCGTTTTCGCCGCAGCACTGGGCGATGCGGTGGGGGAGTCCGGGCGGGTGCTTACCGTCGACACCTCGCGGGCGTCGACGCGGGCCGCGCGGGCCGCACTGGTTGATTTGCCGCAGGTGGACGTCGTCACCGATTCGGTGCGCCGCGTGGTGTCGATGCTACGAACCAGCGCCGACGTGGCGGTGTTGGATCCGCCGCGCTCGGGTGCCGGGCGTGAGGTCATCGACCTACTGGCCGCCGCCGGGGTCCCGCGGGTGGTGCATATCGGTTGCGAGGCAGCGTCTTTCGCTCGCGATATCGGCCTGTACCTCGGCCACGGTTATGCGGTCGAGAAGATCAAGGTGTTCGATGCGTTTCCGCTGACCCATCACACCGAATGCGTTGCGCTGCTGACCCGCGTCTGAATGCCCTTAAGCCCAGACGAAATACCGCAACCACAAATAGATCGCGGACAGCGCAACCGAGATCACGGTGACGATGCTGCCTTTGCGGGTGAACTCCCAAAAGGAGATGGGACTGTCGGCGCGCCGGGCGATTCCGAGGATGACCACGTTGGCGCTGGCCCCCACCGCGGTCAGGTTGCCGCCGAGGTCGGTGCCCAGCGCCAGCGCCCACCAGAGCACCTGCGGGTAGTCGTGGCCCGCCATCGAGGGGATCAGCTGCGCAACGATCGGCGCCATCGTCGCGGCGTACGGGACGTTGTTGATGATGCCGCTGAGCACGAACGACACCACGAGGATCACCATCGTCGTCAGCAACGCATTGCCGCCGATCGTGGAGGTGGCGAAATGCGCGAGCTGATTGATGACGCCGGTCTTCACCAGGGCGCCCACCATGACGAACAGGCCGACGAAGAACAGCAGGGTGTCCCACTCGACACCGGACAGGTAATCGGCGTGTTCCAGCCGGGATAGCACGATGAGAATGCCGGCGCCCAACAGCGCCACCAGTGACGGTGCGGTGTGTATCGCCGAGTGGGCGACGAACCCGGTCAGGACTGCCGCCAGGACTATGCCGCACTTGATCAGCAGCCGGGGGTCGCGGATTGCTTCGCGCTCTTCGAGCGACATGACGTCGGCGACCCGCTCGGGATTGACCTCGAACGCGCCGGGAAACAGCCTTGGCAACAACGCGACGAAGACGGCGATGATGATGAGCACGATCGGCGCCAGATGGACCAGAAAGTCGTTGAAGGACAGGTGAGCCCGGCTGCCGATGATGATGCTGGGCGGATCGCCGATCAGCGTCGCCGTTCCACCGATGTTGGAGGCGAACGCTTCGGCCATCAGAAACGGCGCCGGACCGATCTCCAGCCGGTCACACACCAGCAGCGTGACCGGGGCGACCAGCAGCACCGTGGTGACGTTGTCCAGTAAGGCCGACGCGAACGCGGTGACCAGCACCAGCAGGATCATGATGCGCAGAGGTGAACCGCGCGCGCGTTTGGCGGCCCAGATCGCCATGTACTCGAACACACCGGTCTGCCGCAGCACGCTGACGATGATCATCATGCCGAGCAGCAAAAAGATGACGTCCCAATCGATTCCAGTGTCGTGCGAGTAGAAGACGTCATCGGAATCGATCACCGGCAAGGCAACCACGATCGCGGCGCCCGTCAGGGCCACCAAAGTCTTGTTGACCCGCTCGCTGGCGATCAGCACGTAGGCGCCGATGAACACGACGACCGCGATGAGGCTCATCGGTTTTCCTGTGTGCTCAAAGCTTTAGTGTCAGGTTTTCAGTGCGGCAGCGAGTAGACGCGATGCCGTGATGACCCCGAGCAGGTTGCCTTCTTTGACCACCGCGATCAGCGGGCTGTGTAGCCGTGCCATCGCCGCCGCCACTTCGATGATGGTGTCATCGAAGTGCGCCCACGGCAATTTGATCAGCTTGTCGGGCAGCACGGCGGCGACGGTCTTGCCGCCCAGCTTGTCTGCTGCCCGGTCGGCCATCGATTCGTTGAGCACACCGGCCAGGGAGGGATCGTCTTGTATGTAGCGGGGCACGATGAACCGGACGACCTGGGAGGCCGGCAGCACCGCGAACGGCTTGCCGTCCTTGTCGGTGACGACGATTCCGGGCAGGCGGTGCTCGGCCAGCAGGCGGGCGGCGGCCAGCGCATCGGAATCGACGGACACCACCGGGAAGTCCTCGGCGAGTTCCGCGGCGCGCATCTTTGAAGACTACGTCGAGAAATGGTCCGATCCGCCTTGGGATGTCGGTCACATCGATCAGTAGTGATCCGGCCGTCGCTGCGTAGACTATCGGGATGCTGGAACAGATCCGCGGCCCTGCTGATCTGCAGCCCCTTTCTCAGCAGCAACTCCGCGATCTGGCCCAAGAGATTCGCGAGTTCCTGATCCACAAGGTGGCGGCGACCGGCGGGCACCTGGGACCGAACCTCGGCGTCGTCGAGCTGACGCTGGCGCTGCATCGGGTGTTCGACTCGCCCCACGATCCGATCATCTTCGACACCGGCCACCAGGCCTACGTGCACAAGATGCTGACGGGACGCTGCCAGGACTTCGAGACCCTGCGCAAAAAGGGCGGGCTGTCGGGGTATCCGTCGCGCTCCGAAAGCGAGCACGATTGGGTGGAGTCCAGCCATGCCAGCGCGGCGCTGTCCTACGCCGACGGTCTGGCCAAGGCCTTCGAACTGACCGGGCACCGCAACCGGCACGTCGTCGCGGTAGTGGGTGACGGCGCGCTGACCGGCGGGATGTGCTGGGAGGCGCTGAACAACATCGCCGCCTCCCATCGCCCGGTGATCGTTGTCGTCAACGACAACGGCCGCAGCTATGCACCGACGATCGGCGGGGTCGCCGACCATATGGCCTCGCTGCGGTTGCAGCCGGCCTATGAACAGATGCTGGAAAAGGGCCGCGATGTGGTTCGTTCGATGCCCCTTTTCGGCAAGATCGCCTACCGCTTCATGCACAGCGTCAAGGCGGGCATCAAGGACTCGCTGTCACCGCAGCTGTTGTTCACCGACCTGGGGCTGAAATATGTCGGCCCGGTCGACGGTCACGACGAACGCGCCGTGGAGGCCGCGCTGCGCCACGCCCGCGGCTTCGGTGGCCCGGTGATCGTGCACGTCGCGACCCGCAAGGGGATGGGCTACGCCCCGGCCGAAGACGACGAAGCCGAACAGATGCATTCCTGCGGCGTGATCGATCCCGCCACCGGCCAGGCCACCAAGATCCCGGGCCCGGGCTGGACGACAACCTTCTCCGATGCACTCGTCGAGTACGCGAAAAGGCGCCGCGACATCGTGGCGATCACGGCGGCGATGCCCGGTCCCACCGGGCTGACGGCGTTCGGACAGCGTTTCCCGGATCGGTTGTTCGACGTCGGTATCGCCGAGCAGCATGCGATGACGTCGGCGGCCGGGCTGGCGATGGGCGGGATGCACCCGGTGGTGGCGATCTACTCGACGTTCCTCAACCGGGCGTTCGATCAGATCATGATGGACGTCGCGCTGCACAAGCTGCCCGTCACCATCGTGCTCGACCGCGCCGGGGTCACCGGTTCGGACGGCCCCAGCCACAACGGCATGTGGGATCTATCGCTGCTGGGCATCGTGCCCGGCATCCGGGTGGCCGCACCCCGGGACGGCACCCGGCTGCGCGAGGAACTCGGTGAGGCGCTTGACATCGACGATGGTCCGACGGCGATACGGTTCCCCAAAGGCGATGTGGGCGAAGATATTCCGGCCCTGGAGCGGCGTTCGGGAACCGATGTGCTCGCGGTGCCCGCCGGTGGGCTGAACCACGACGTGCTGTTGGTGGCCGTCGGCGCGTTCGTCCCGATGGCGTTGGGGGTCGCCAAGCGGCTGCACAACCAGGGGATCGGTGTGACCGTGATCGATCCGCGGTGGGTGTTGCCGGTGTCCGACGGTGTTCTCGAACTGGCGGTGCAGCACAAACTGCTCGTCACGCTGGAGGACAACGGCGTCAACGGCGGTGTGGGATCCGCGATATCGGCCGCGCTGCGGCGGGCGGAGATCGACCTGCCGTGCCGCGATGTCGGACTGCGCCAGGAGTTCTACGACCACGCCTCACGGGGTGAGGTGCTGGCCGATCTCGGGCTGACCGCCCAGGACGTGGCTCGCCGGATCACCGGTTGGGTTGCCGCGCTGGCCAGTAGCGAATCCGAAGCGGAGATCCGCGAGCACCTCGACTAGCCTTCGGGGTCGAGATCGACGCTAGCCTCGGCCGGCGGTTGCAGCGCCCTCGCCAAAACGGTATCGACGAGTTCGCGCTGCCAGGCCCGCGCGTGGCCCGCGCACAAGAACCCTTCGACGGCCTCCAGCGGATCTGCCGCGTCCGCCCAGTCCCAGCACAGTCGTCGCACCAGGTCGGGCGAAACCAGGTTCTCGGCCGGAACGTTCACCCGCTCCGACAGTTCCGAGAGCGCGGCCCGGGCCGCCTCCAGCCGCGCGGCTGCCTCCGGTTTGCGCCTGCTCCACCGCGCCGGCGGTGGCGGCCCGTTCGGCGGCTCGGTGTCTTCCGGCTGATCCTGGCTCTCGCGAGCCGTTTGCAGCGCCGCCAGCCACGTCGCTGCGCTGCGCCGCTGGTTGCGCCCACCGAACACCGGCAGTGCGATCAGGTCTTCGACCGTCTTCGGATTGGCGAGCGCGGCGTCGATGATCGCCGAATCCGGCAGAATGCGCCGCGGCGCGATGTCGCGGCGTTGGGCGATGTTGTCGCGTGTCGTCCACAATTCGCGCACCGCCGCCAGGCCGCGGCGGTCGCGCACCCGATGGATGCCCGACGTTCGTCGCCAGCGGTCGCGCCGCGGCGCAGCCTCTCTGCTTCCCGCCGCCCGCAAATAGTCGAATTCCTGTGCAGCCCAATCGGTTTTGCCTTGCTCGGCCAGGGCCGCCGAGATCGCGGCGCGCAGTTCGACGAGCAGTTCCACGTCGAGCGCCGCGTAGTTGAGCCAGTCCGCGGGTAGTGGGCGCTTGGACCAGTCGGCCGCGCCATGGCCTTTGACCAGCCCGTGACCCAGCAGCCGCTCGGTCATCGCCGCGAGGTTCACCCGCTCGAATCCGGCCAGCCGCCCGGCGAGCTCGGTGTCATACAGCGCCGGCGGTCGCATGCCGACCTCGGCCAGACAGGGCAGATCCTGATCGGCCGCGTGCAGGATCCATTCGTCTTGGTTGAGCACCTCGGCGACGGGCCGCAGCGCCGTCAGCGGGTCGGCGCCGTGGCTGACCGGGTCAATGAGCACCGTGCCCGCGCCGGCGCGCCGGATCTGGATCAGGTAGGCCCGGTTGGAGTAGCGGAAACCCGACGCCCGCTCGGCGTCCACCGCGAACGGCCCATGGCCGCGGTCCAGGAGTCGCGCGGCGTCGGCGATCTGGCCGACGGTCACCGAAAGTTCAGGTACGCCGTCGGCCGGGTGCAGGAGCGGGGTGGGTGCGGGTTCGGTGCCATCGGGCGCGGCGCCGTCGGGCCCAGAGGCCGCCGGTTCGCACATGTCAGGCGCGTGACCGCGAGCTCAGGTCGGTGACCCCAGCCGGCGGTAGGCCTGCGGCATGCTCCAGCACCTCGCAAAAGGCCTCGACATGCACGCCGACGGCGGGTGTGGTCGCCGTCCACGAGGCCCGCAGCTCGAGTTGGTGGGCGCGTGGCGGTCCGGAGATGTCGCCGTAGCGCACCGATGTGGTGGCGGTGACGGTGCCGCCCAGAGCGGTGACCTGGTCGGTCCGGGACTCCAAAGCCTCGAGCAGCCAGCTCCACGCCACTTCCGGAAGCAGGGGGTCGACGGCCTCACTGGGGTCCAGGTCGGCCTGGATGTATGCGACCAGGCGCATGGTGCCGTCCCAGGCATCGGCGCCGTCCGGGTCGTGCAGCAGGATCAGCCTGCCGAACGCGTCGCCCTCCGACCGCTCGGGGACGATCTCGATCTCGGGATGCTTGACCTCGGCGCCCAGCGCGTAGCTGAAGGGTGCCAGGCGCTGCGGGGGCCGGATCGGGCCCAGCTCGATCTCCGGCCGGGCGTGGACGGCGTTCATTGCCGCCACCGCCTCGCGGAATGGGGCCGGTTCGACTGAGGTCACAGGGTTCGACGCTAGACCTATCGCCCGACACGCCGCGACAGGCGCGCCGATTTCTGCGCCCGTCGCGACCGAGCTGTTATCGGGGCGTGTCACGTCCTCAACAAATGGCATTAGGCCTGCTCAGGTGCTGTTCAGCCGGAGAATCTCGCCGGGCGCTTCTCTCGATGCGCGGCGAGTCCTTCCTGCACGTCGGGGCCGCTGAAACTCAAGAATTCCAGGCCGAGCGACGTCTCGAAGGCGGGCGCGAACATGCGGTACCAGTGGTTGAGGCTGTGTTTGGTCCAGCGGATCGCATTTTGAGCCCCCTGCGCCAGATCATCGGCGATGCGGGTTGCCGTCGGGAGCACGTCGTCGTCGTCGACGCAGACAGATACCAAGCCGATGCGCTCGGCTTCTTCGCCCAGCAAGGTGTCGCAGGTGAGTAGGTAGTACTTTGCCTTGGCCATGCCGACCAGCAGTGGCCAGCAGATCGCGGCGTGGTCGCCCGCCGCCACTCCGAGCTTGGTGTGCCCGTCGATGATCTTGGCGGTCCGCCCGGCCACCGAGATGTCGGAGAGCAACGCCACCACCAGGCCGGCGCCGACGGCGGGGCCCCGGATCGCCGAGACCATCGGCTTGTCGAAGTTGACGATGTTGAGCACCAGGTCGCGGGCCTCGCGCATGATGCGAAGCCGTCCCTCGTAGTCGCCGATGGTTTCCGAGATCAGATCGAAACTGCCGCCGGAGGAGAATGCTTTACCTTCACCGCGGATCAGGACGACCCGCACGTCGGGGTCGCGATTGATGGCCGGCCAGACATCGGCCAGATCGCGGTGCATTTGTGGCCCGACGGAGTTCAGTCCGGGTGCATCGAGAACGACCGTGAGCACGCCGTTGTCGGCGGGTTCGAAGCGGAGGCTGGGGAATTCGTCGTAATCGACTGAGACTGGTGCTACTGACACGGGGTTGATGTTACGCAGCGCCGCCCGGTGCTCCAGGGGTGCCGCCGGGCAGCCGTGGCAGCATTGAGTCCAATGAGCACCCGTCGCGAACTTCCCGAGTCGCCGTACCTGGCGGCTGTCACCGGTCGCAAACCCGGCCGGGTGCCGGTCTGGTTCATGCGGCAGGCCGGTCGTTCCTTGCCCGAATACCGGGCGCTGCGCCAACACAGGAGCATGCTGGCGGCGTGCTTCGAGCCCGAGGTCGTCTGCGAGATCACCCTGCAACCGATCCGGCGCCATGACGTCGACGCGGCGATTTTGTTCTCCGACATCGTCGTACCGCTGCGCGCCGCGGGCATCGACTTGGACATCGTCGCCGACGTCGGACCGGTGATCGCGCACCCGATCCGCACCGACGCCGATATCGACGCGATGAAACCCCTTGACCCGCAAGCAATTCAGCCGGTATGCCGGGCGGTTTCGCTACTCGTTGACGCGCTCGGCAATGTCCCGCTGATCGGTTTCGCCGGTGCGCCGTTCACGCTGGCGTCCTATCTGGTCGAAGGCGGCCCCAGCCGTAACCACGCCCAGACCAAGGCGATGATGCTCGCCGAACCGGCGAGCTGGCACGCGCTGATGTCGAAGCTGACCGATCTCACCGTGGAGTTCCTGCGGGGTCAGATCAACGCCGGGGTGGATGCCATCCAGGTGTTCGACTCGTGGGCGGGAACCCTCTCGCTGGCCGATTACCGCCAGTACGTGCTGCCGCACAGCTCCCGGGTTTTCGCGACGTTGGCCGAACACGGGCTACCGATGACGCATTTCGGGGTCGGGACGGCCGAGCTGCTGGGTGCGATGTCGGTGGCCCTCAAACCCGCGAAAAACACTGTCGTCGGCGTAGATTGGCGAACCACGCTGACCGATGCGGCCGCCCGCGTCGAGTCCGGCACTGCGCTGCAAGGCAACCTCGACCCGGTGGTGTTGCTGGCGGGCTGGCCGGTGGTGGAACGCGTCGCGCGGGCTGTCGTCGACGATGGACGTCGTGCGGTCGACGCCGGCGCCGCGGGCCACGTCTTCAATCTCGGTCACGGAGTGCTGCCCGAGACCGACCCGGGCGTGCTGACCGATCTGGTGTCACTGGTCCACTCGCTATGACCACGCGGTCGTATTGTGTTGTGGGCGGCGGGATCTCGGGCTTGACGGCGGCCTATCGGCTGCGGATGGCCGCCGGCGACGACGCGAGCATCACGCTATTCGATCCGGGGGACAAGCTCGGCGGGATATTGCGCACCGAGTCGGTCGGTGGGCGGCCGATGGACCTGGGCGCCGAGGCGTTCGTGTTGCGCCGGCCCGAGATGCCGGCGCTGCTGGCCGAGCTGGGTCTGTCCGATCGCCAACTGGGCACCACCGGCGCCCGGCCGTTGATTTACAGCCAGCGAGAGCTGCACCCGCTGCCGGCGGCCACGGTGGTCGGGATCCCGTCCTCGGCGGCGTCGGTGGCCGGACTGGTCGACGACGCCACGGCTGCGCGCATCGACGCCGAGCCGGGCCGCCCGCTGGACTGGCAACCCGGAAGCGATCCCGCCGCGGCCGAATTGGTGGGTGACCGCTTCGGCGAGCAAACCGTGGCTCGATCGGTGGACCCGCTGCTGAGCGGGGTGTATGCGGGCTCGGCGGCCACGATCGGGCTGCGCGCGGCGGCCCCCAGTGTGGCGGCGGCTCTCGATCGCGGTGCCACCAGCTTGACCGACGCTGTCCGGCACGGGTTGCCGCCGGCGACGGGCGCGCCGGTGTTCGGTGCGCTGGACGGCGGCTATCAGGTGTTGATCGACGAGCTCGTCGAGCGCAGCCGGGTGCGGTGGGTCCGGGCCGGGGTGGAAGGCCTCGACCGGGCCGAGCGCGGCTGGGCGCTGCGCGATGACACCGGCGCTGGATGGAATGCCGATGCGGTGATCCTGGCCATCCCCGCCCCGCGGCTGGCGGGTCTGATCGAGAATGCGGCGCCGCAGATGCTCGCCCCCGCGAGCCGGATCACGAGCGCGTCGTCGGTGGTGGTCGCGCTCGCGGTGGCGGGCAACACGGCGTTCCCGGAGTGCTCCGGTGTGTTGGTGGCCAGCGGCGAGCAGTTGCGGAGCAAGGCGATCACGCTGTCGTCCCGCAAGTGGGGCGTGGCCGGCAATCTGCAATTCCTGCGGCTGTCGTTCGGACGATTCGGTGACGATCTGGCCACCACCGCCTCCGATGAGGAACTACTGGCCTGGGCGGTTGACGACCTGGCCACCGTCTTCGGGCTGGCCGTGGAACCGGTGGATGCGCGCGTGCAGCGGTGGATCGACGCGATGCCCCAGTACGGGCCGGGCCACGCCGACGTGGTCGCGCAGATCCGCGCCGGCCTGCCGCCGACCCTGGCTGTGGCCGGTAGTTACCTCGACGGGATCGGCGTTCCGGCTTGTATCGGAGCGGCCGGGCGCGCGGCGGAGCGTGTGATCAGGGCCATCGAGGCCACCGACGCGGAAGTGGCACGATAGGTCTTATGGCCAAACTCGACTTTGATGCCCTGAACTCGACGATTCGCTACCTGATGTTCTCGGTGTTCTCTGTGGAGCCCGGCGAGCTCGGAGCGGAGCGCGACGCCGTAATCGACGACGCGACCCGGTTTTTCAAGCAACAGGAAGAACGCGGTGTCGTGGTGCGCGGTCTCTACGACATCGCGGGTCTGCGGGCCGACGCCGATTTCATGATCTGGACGCACGCCGAGCACGTCGAGGCGTTACAAGCCACCTATGCCGATTTCCGCCGCACCACCACGCTGGGGCGGGTCAGCGCGCCGGTGTGGAGCAGTGTGGCGTTGCATCGGCCGGCGGAGTTCAACAAGAGCCACATCCCGGCGTTTCTGGCGGGCGAGGAACCCGGCGCCTACATCTGCGTCTATCCCTTCGTGCGGTCCTACGAGTGGTACCTGCTGCCCGACGAGGAGCGCCGCCGCATGCTCGCCGAGCACGGCATGGCCGCCCGCGAGTACAAGGACGTCCGCGCCAACACGGTGCCGGCGTTCGCGCTCGGCGACTACGAATGGATTCTGGCCTTCGAGGCGCCCGAACTACACCGCATCGTCGACCTGATGCGTGAACTACGCGCCACCGACGCTCGCCGGCACACCCGCGAGGAGACACCGTTCTTCACCGGGCCGCGGGTGCCGGTCGAGCAGCTGGTGAATGCCCTGCCATGACAACACAATTCGACCCGACCGACCCCACCCGTTTCGAGCAGATGTATCGCGATGACCGGTTGTCGAACGGCCTGCCCGCCGCCACGCCGTGGGACATCGGCGGACCGCAGCCGGTGGTTCAGCAATTGGTCGCACTCGGCGCGATCAAAGGTGAGGTGCTCGACCCCGGTACCGGCCCGGGGCACCACGCGATCTACTACGCATCCAAGGGCTACTCGGCCACCGGCATCGACGGGTCGGCGGGCGCGTTGGAGCGGGCCCGGGAAAATGCCCAAAAGGCCGGGGTGTCTGTGAATTTCGAGCTGGCCGACGCCACCAAGCTGGAAGGCCTGGAGAACCGGTTCGACACCGTCGTCGACTGCGCCTTCTATCACACCTTCAGCACCGAACCCGAGCTGCAGAAGTCCTACGCACAGGCGCTGCACCGGGCGACCAAGCCGGGCGCGCGGCTGTACATGTTCGAGTTCGGTGAGCACAACGTCAACGGCTTCAAAATGCTGCGCTCGTTGTCCGAGAAGGACTTTCGTGACGTGCTTCCGCTCGGTGGGTGGGAGATCACCTATCTGGGGACGACCACCTACCAGGTCAACATGAGCGCGGAGACCATCGAGATGATGGCCGCGCGCAACCCCGACATGGCCGATCAGGTGGAGGACATGCTGGCACGGTTCCGCGCGATGGAACCGTGGCTGGTCAACGGCCGGCTGCACGCCCCGTTCTGGGAAGTCCACGCCACCCGGGCGGACTGAGCATCCCGCGAAACTGTATTCCACGACGCGTTTCGCGAGTAGCGCCGTCGCTAGTTGCAGTTTCGCGGCAATCCCTTAGGCGCCGGCGGGGACCAGACGCAGCGAGATCGAGTTGATGCAGTACCGCTGATCCGTCGGCGTCGGGTAACCCTCACCGGCGAACACGTGTCCGAGGTGGCTGTGGCAGTTCGCGCAGACCACCTCGGTGCGTGTCGCCCCCAGCGAGTGGTCG
>DASYJS010000015.1:0-3867 GCA_035996225.1 Mycobacterium sp.
GCGCCGCGTACCGCGCCATTCGCCGACCCGGCTAACCCGCTGGCGATTCTGGTGCCGCTCACCGCGGCGGCCATGGATATGGTCGCGATCACTGCCGCGGTCACCGGCTGGGTGACCCGGCTGCCCGCCGCACCGCAAACCACGCGGGCCGCTGCCGCCCTCCTCAATCATCAGCCCCGAATGGTGTCGATCCTGGAGTCGAGGCTGGGTCGCGTGGGCACCGACATCACGCTCGCTGCGGCGACGGCCGCCGCCAACGGGCTGACCCAAGCGGTTGGCACACCGCTGCTCGATCTGACGCAACGGACCCTGCAAATCACCGAGGCGGCCGCACATCGGCGCGTGTGGCGCGACCGCGAGCCGCACCTGGCCTCCACCGACCGGCCGCAAGCTCCGGTGGTCCCGGTCATCTCATCAGCCGGGGCCAAGTCGCAGGTGCCGCGGCACAGCTGGGCGGCAGCAGCGGCGGGTGAGGCGTCGCATGTCGTGGTCGGCGGGGCGATCGATGCCGCGATGGATAAGGAGAAAGGCTCGATCGCCGGGCCGGTGGAGAGTTACGTCGATTCCGCGGCGAACGGGGCGTTGATCGCCGCGGCGAGTGCGCTGGTGGCCGGTGGCGGTACCGAAGACGCCGCCGCCGCGATCGAAGCCGGGGTACCCAGAGCGGCCCACATGGGGCGACAGGCGTTCGCCGCGGTACTCGGTCGTGGGCTGGCTGTCGCCGGACAGCTAGTGCTCGACCCGGGCGCGTTGCGCCGCCTGGACCGGGTGAAAGTCGTCGTCATCGACGGCGCTGCGCTGCGCGGTGATCACCGCGCCGTATTGGAATCGCTCGGCGACGCACCCGGCTGGGACGACGACCGCGTTTACGAGGTTGCCGACGCGCTGCTGCATGGCGAAGAGGCGCCCGAACCCGACCCCGATGAATTGCCCGCCACCGGCGCGCATCTGAGATGGGTTCCGTCGCAAGGCCCGTCGGCGACGCCCGCCCAAGGCCTGGAAAGTGCCGACCTGGTGGTCGACGGCGCAATCGTGGGCAGGGTCGAGGTTGGCTGGGAAGTCGACCCGTACGCCATCCCACTGCTGCAGACCGCGCACCGGACCGGAGCCCGGGTGGTTCTGCGTCACGTGGCCGGCACCGAGGACCTGTCCGCCAGCGTCGGTGCGACGCATCCGCCCGGCACGCCGCTGCTGGGTGTGGTGCGTGACTTGCGGGCCGATCGCGGACCGGTTTTGCTGATCACCGCGGTACACCGGGATTTCGCGTCGACCGATACATTGGCGGCTCTAGCAATCGCCGATGTTGGTGTGGCCCTTGATGATCCACGCGCAGCCACCCCATGGACCGCGGACATCATCACCGGCACCGACCTGGCCGATGCGGTGCGGATCCTGTCCGCGATTCCGGTAGCCCGGTCGGCCAGCGAATCGGCCGTGCACCTCGCCCAGGGCGGCACCACGCTGGCCGGACTGCTGCTGGTCACCGGGAGTGGGCAACAGCGATCCACCAACCCGTTGAGCTTCCGCCGCTGGCTTAATCCGGTCAACACCGCCGCGGCCACCGCGCTGATAGCCGGAACCTTCTCGGCCAGCAGGGTGCTGCGCCTGCCCGACCCCACCCCGCAGCCGCTCACCGCCTGGCACGCACTAGACCCGGAGATCGTTTACTCGCGGCTGGCCGGCGGTGCGCGACCGTTGGCCGTCGAGACCCTGACGCCGTCCTGGCGGCGCCGTCTCGACGACCTGTCCTACAGCCCGGCATTAGAGCCGATACGCGTGCCGCTCCAAACCTTGGCGCGATTGGCTTCGGCGACCCGCGTCGAGCTCGCCGACCCGTTGACCCCGATCCTGGCGGTCGGGGCGGCCGCGTCGGCCATCGTGGGCAGCAACATCGACGCGCTTCTGGTCGGCGGCGTCATGATGGTCAACGCGATAACCGGTGGGACACAACGGTTGCGGGCCGAGGCGGCAGCCGCCGAGCTTTTCGCCGAACAGGACCAACTCGTGCGGCGCGTCGTCGTCCCGGCGGTGGCCACCACACGCCGCCGCCTGGAGGCGGCCCGGCACGCTACCCGCACGGTCACGGTGTCCGCCAAGTCGCTGCGGCCCGGCGACGTCATCGACTTGGCCGCACCAGAGGTAGTGCCGGCGGACGCGCGGCTGTTGGAGGCCGACGACCTCGAGGTCGACGAATCCTTCCTCACCGGCGAGTCGCTGCCGGTGGACAAACAGGTGGAACCCGTCGCCGTCAACGACTCCGAGCGAGCGAGCATGCTGTTCGAGGGCAGCACGATCGTCGCGGGCCACGCTCGCGCGATCGTTGTGGCCACCGGCGTCAACACCGCCGCGCACCGGGCGATCTCGGCGGTCGCCGGCGTCGAAACGGCGGCCGGAGTCCAGGCCCGGCTGCGCGAGCTCACCAGCAAGGTCCTGCCGCTGACCCTGACCGGCGGCGCCGCGGTGACGGCGCTCGCGTTGCTGCGCCGCGCATCACTGCGTCAGGCCGTCGCCGACGGCGTCGCCATTGCGGTGGCCGCCGTGCCGGAGGGACTGCCGCTGGTGGCCACCTTGTCCCAGCTCGCTGCCGCCCAGCGCCTGACGGCGCGCGGAGCGCTCGTCCGCTCGCCGCGCACCATCGAAGCCTTGGGCCGCGTCGACACCGTTTGTTTCGACAAGACCGGCACTCTCACCGAGAACCGGCTGCGCGTCCTGTGCGCCGTGCCGCACGACGCCCGTCCGGGCGATCCGTTCCCCGAAGCCGAGGATCCGCGATCGGCCGCAGTACTGCGGGCAGCCGCATGGGCGTCCACGCAGCCCCAAGAGGGACAAGGCCACGCGCACGCCACCGACGAGGCGATCATCACCGCAGCGAGTTTTCTTCTCACCAAGAACAATTCGGGATGGCAGGTGCTCGCCGAGGTACCGTTCGAGTCCAGCCGTGGCTTCGCCGCCGCGATAGGTACCTTCAGCACAGACTCCAACTCGCCGGTACTGATGCTCAAGGGCGCACCCGAGGTGGTTTTGCCGCGTTGCCGGTTCACCGACCCCGAAGCTGACCGTGCGCACGCGGAGGCGCTGGTACGCAGCCTCGCCGAACAAGGCCTGCGCGTGCTTGCGGTGGCGCGGCGCCCGTGGCCCAACGGGACCACCCATGACGAGGACACCGACGCCGACGCCGTCGACGCCACCGCGCAGGACCTCGAATTGCTGGGCTACGTCGGTTTGGCCGACACGGCACGGGCATCGTCGCGCCCGCTGATCGAAGCGTTGCAGGCCGCGGACCGCAACGTGGTACTGATCACCGGCGACCACCCGATCACCGCGCGCGCGATCGCCCGTCAGCTGGGGCTGCCGGCGGATGCGCGCGTCGTCACCGGCGCCGAGCTTGTCGGCCTAGACGAGGACGCCTGCGCCAAGGTGGTCGCCGACATCCAGGTCTTCGCCCGCGTCAGCCCGGAGCAAAAGGTGCAGATCGTCGGGGCGCTGCAGCGCTGTGGGCGAGTGACGGCGATGGTCGGCGACGGCGCCAACGACGCCGCCGCGATCCGGATGGCCGACGTGGGCATCGGGGTCAGCGGTCGTGGGTCCTCGGCAGCCCGCGGGGCCGCCGACATCGTCTTGACCGACCGCGATCTGAGCGTGCTGCTCGACGCGCTGGTCGAGGGCCGCAGCATGTGGGCCGGTGTTCGCGACGCCGTCACGATCCTGGTCGGCGGCAACGTGGGCGAGGTGCTGTTCACCATCATCGGGACCGCGTTCGGCCAGGGGCGCGCGCCGGTGGGAACCCGTCAGCTGCTGCTGGTGAACCTGCTCACCGACATGTTCCCCGCGCTTGCGGTTGCCGTCACTTCCCAGTACGTCGAACCC
>DASYJS010000016.1:0-9458 GCA_035996225.1 Mycobacterium sp.
GGCAACCCTGTCGCACCGCTACATCACCGACCGGTTCCTGCCGGACAAAGCGATCGACCTGGTGGATGAGGCGTGTGCGCGGCTGCGCACCGAAATCGACTCCTTGCCAGCCGAATTGGACGAGATCACCCGGCGGGTCACTCGGCTCGAGATTGAGGAAGTCTCGCTGGCCAAGGAGTCCGATCCCGCGAGCAAGGCGCGCCTGGAAGAGTTGCGCAGGGAGCTGGCCGACCTGCGGGCAGAAGCCGACGCCCGGCACGCGCAATGGGATGCCGAACGGCAGGCGATCAAGCGGGTACAGGAACTGCGCGGACAACTCGAGCAGCTCCGGCACGAGGCCGAAGAAGCCGAGCGCAACTACGACCTGAACCGGGCCGCCGAGTTGCGCTATGGCCAGATCACCGAACTGGAACGCAAACTGCAGGCCGCCGAGGAGCAGCTGAAGTCCAAGCAGGGCGACAAGCCGCTGCTCCGCGAGGTCGTCACCGAGGACGAAATCGCCGAAATAGTCGCCGCCTGGACCGGTATCCCGGTAGCCCGGCTGCAGGAGGGCGAGCGCGAAAAGCTGTTGCGGCTCGACGAAATCCTGCACGAACGGGTGATCGGCCAGGACGAGGCCGTCCAGCTAGTCGCCGACGCAGTGATCCGGGCCCGCTCCGGAATCCGGGACCCGCGCCGCCCGATCGGATCCTTCATCTTCCTGGGCCCCACCGGGGTCGGCAAGACCGAACTCGCCAAGACGTTGGCCGCCGCGCTGTTCGACAGCGAAGAGAACATCGTGCGTCTGGACATGAGTGAGTATCAGGAGCGGCACACAGTCAGCCGGTTGGTCGGTGCGCCACCGGGATACGTCGGCTACGACGAGGGCGGCCAGCTCACTGAAGCGGTGCGCCGCAAGCCCTACTCGGTGGTGCTCTTCGACGAGATCGAGAAGGCCCACGCCGACGTGTTCAACACGCTCTTGCAGGTGCTCGAAGACGGTCGGCTCACCGACGCACAAGGACGCCAGGTCAACTTCCGCAACACGGTGGTCATCATGACCTCCAACATCGGATCGCACTACCTACTCGACGGCCTCACCCCACACGGCGAGATCAAGCCGGACACGCGCGACCGGGTGATGGCCGAGCTGCGCGGGCACTTCCGGCCCGAGTTCCTCAACCGCGTCGACGACATCGTGTTGTTCACCCCGCTGTCTATGCCGCAGATCGAACGGATCGTCGAGCTTCAGCTGGCGGAACTACGAGATCGGTTGGTGGAGAGACAGATCAAGCTCGAAATCACGCCCGACGCGCGCAGGCTGATGGCCGAACACGGCTACGATCCGGTGTACGGCGCCCGGCCGCTGCGCCGCTACGTCGCCCACGAGGTGGAGACCAAGATCGGCCGGGCGTTGCTACGCGGCGAGATCGCGGGCGGTGGAAAGATCCGCGTCACCGTCGAGAACGGCGAACTCGTCGTGGGCTCTTCGGAATCGGCGCTGGCGGCCTGACGGAGGAAGCGCCATGAAAACCGACATCGTGACATGCCCGAATTGCGGAAAGCGCAATCGGGTACCCGCGACGGCCGCCGGAAAGCCGCGGTGCGCCAACTGTCACCAGTGGTTGCCCTGGATCGCTGAGGCGGGTGACGGGGACTTCGCCGAGGTTGCCGAAAAATCCTCGGTTCCAGTACTTGTCGACCTATGGGCGACCTGGTGCGGACCGTGCCGGATGGTAAGCCCGGCGCTGGAGCAGCTCGCCAGCGAACGGGCCGGACAACTCAAACTTGTCAAGGTCGACGTGGACAAGGCACCGGCGATTTCGCAGCGGTTCACGGTGCAGGCGGTGCCGACACTGCTGCTCCTTGACCACGGGCAAATACTCGCGCGGCAAGCGGGTGCCGCTCCCGTTGCGGCGCTGCGCAATTGGCTGGATCAGGCGCTATCCGCTGGCAGCGCGAAGGAGGCACGGTCATGACATCCGTGGGTATCGATCCACACGTGGCGGCGATCCGCCAGGTTCGCCCGCGCACGAACGGCTGCGAGGAATGTCTGCGGCTCGGCACACCGTGGGTGCACCTACGGCTGTGCCTGACGTGCGGGCATGTCGGCTGCTGCGACTCGTCACCGATGCGGCATGCCCGGGCGCACGCCGGCACCATCGGGCACCCGGTCGTGCAGTCCATGGAGCCCGGCGAGAAGTGGCGTTGGTGCTACATCCATGAGAACTATGTCTGAGGTCCCTATCGACCAGCGCACATCGATTCCGCTGGCCGAATCCCCCGATATATACGGCGCGTACCCGCGACTGTCTGACGACCAGATTGCCACGCTCGAGGCGGGCGGCGCCCGGCGAGGAGTCGACGTGGGAGAGAAGCTGGTCCGCGAGGGTGAGCGGTCCGATTATTTTTTCGTCATCCTGTCCGGCAAAGTCGCCGTCACCACCACGGACGACGCGGGCAATCGGCACGTGATCCGGGTGCACGGCCCGGGGCGGTTTCTCGGGGAGCTGAGCGACCTCGAAGGCGAAGCGGCCTTCTACACAGCCGAAGTGGTGGAACCCGGCAAAGTGCTCGTGGTCCCGACAGAGCGGGTGCGGGCCCTGGTCGCCCACGATCCGACGCTCAGTGACCTCATCCTGCGCGCATATCTGTTGCGCCGCTCGCTGCTCATTCAGGAGGGATCCGGATTCCGGATCATCGGCTCCTGCTATTCGCCGGACACGGCCCGATTGCGCGAGTTCGCCGCGCGAAACCGATTGCCGCACCGCTGGCTTGACCTGGAACGCGACAAGCACGCCGAACGCCTGCTGCACCAGTTCGGAGTCTCGCCCCAGGACACCCCGGTGGTGATTTGGGGCGGTGAGGTGCTGCGCAACCCGACCAACACCGAGCTGGCTCGCAGGGTGGGACTGCCGGTACCCGACACGGTGCCCGACGAATCCGACGTCGTCGTGGTGGGCGCCGGTCCGGCAGGGCTGGGGGCTGCGGTGTACGCCGCGTCGGACGGCCTGACCACGGCGGCCATCGAGCGGATCGCAACCGGCGGGCAGGCCGGCACGTCGTCGAAGATCGAGAACTATCTCGGATTCCCCGGCGGAATCTCCGGAGCCGACCTTGCCGAACGGGCATTTCTGCAGGCTGGAAAGTTCGGAGCGCGGATCATTGTCTCCGCGGAGATCACCCGGCTGGAATCCGACGGCGGCCAGCATCGGGTAACGATCGCGGACGGCGGGTCGGTGGTGGCCAGGGCTGTGGTGCTGGCCACGGGAGCCAGGTATCGCAGGCTGGCCGTCCCGGGAATCGGATCGTTCGAGGGCAATGGCGTGTACTACGCCGCCACCTTTCAAGAAGCGTTGATGTGCGGCACGGGGCCGGTCGTCATCGTCGGAGGTGGCAACTCCGCGGGCCAGGCGGCGATCTTCCTCGCCGCGCGGGTTTCCCGGGTGTACGTGGTGGTCCGCGGCGACGACCTGAACAAGACCATGTCCCGGTATCTTGTCGACCAGATCAACCGGCACCCCCGCGTGACTGTCCGACCATGCACCGAGATCTCCGAGGTGCGCGGCAACGGCGCCCTCAGCGCGGTGCTGACCGAGGACAAACGAACAGGGGAGCGGCACTTGATCCAGACCCGCGCCCTGTTCGTCTTCATCGGCGCGGATCCCAATACCTCATGGCTCGCCGGCGAGATCCAACTCGACGACCGCGGCTTCGTGCCGACCGGTCCGGCAGCGCTGTATTCGGACGCCGACGGTGCCGGGCGCAGCACCCAGCGCCAGCCGATGACGCTGGAAACCAGCCAACCCGGTGTGTTCGCGGCCGGAGACGTGCGCGGTGGCTCGATCAAACGGGTGGCCTCCGCGGTCGGCGAGGGATCGATGGCGATCCGCCAAATCCACGAGTACTTCGGGACGTAGTCGGCAGAGCGGACCGCCCCGACCGGTCACCTGCCCGGGCATTCGGCAATTGAACCGGTGAGCCCCAATATCCAAACCAACTTTGGCGGCACTCAAGTTCCGGCTGGCTGAAACCAACTAACGTCCGGAGCCTGGATGGGCCAGGGCGTCCGGCGCGTCATCGACCAACTGGTTACGTGGTTGGCCTCGTTGGCTGGACGCAGTTCGGGGCCAAGGCCATTGAGTAGGCTCACATAACGCCAGAAGTGGTAGGTACGTCGGCGATGGTGTCGATACCGCTCTCCACCGCGCTCCGGAACATCTCCATGCCCTGGCCGCGTCGCAAACCTGCGAAGTCAGCGACCACCGCGTCCGCCAGAGGGTCGGCCATGGTGATGCCGTTCACCCAGCGCCGTTGAATAGCAATGTAGTCGATGCGGTGAAAGTGATTGTGCCCCAATGGGATTAGATCCCAGCGCTACGGAGGCGGAAGCTGGCCTTGATGGCTTGGGCAGTAGACGGTCACTGATGCGGTGATGAATTTGACCGCGGTGCGGTTAACGCGATCGGGAACAAGGCGTAAAGACGGATTGTCTTGATACGTCGTGTTCGTCACCTCGTCTACTACGGCCTCGAATGAGGCGCCGCGATCGAGTTCGCCGCAGAGTGCATGGGCTCGGTAGACGAGCCCCGGCACGTTGTCGACGACGGGAATCTGTAGTTGCGCGAGCAACGCCACAAACTGGTCCTCCTGCGGGTCGGCGCCCGCTGCGCCGGCGCAAATAATTGCCGCGGTCAGCACTACCGAGGCGCTAACCAGAGCGTCTGCGAGGAGGCTGGTGATGCGGGTGCGCACGGCAGGATTCCCGTTTCTTCCGTGTCACCTGCTCGGCATCTCATTGAATCGACACCCAGCGGTAACAATGGAGGCGGCTGGCGCCTGCAATGATGGGCATCGTAACTGGTAGTAACCGTGAATCACCACTTGGCTTTCGCGCAAACCCGCAGATTAGGGGCGTGGCGCGACGGCTGTGTAGGCGTATGACGGCATCGAACCATAACGGGATAGCGCCGCCTAAGAAGTTGGCGATGCGGAGGCGGCGAATACCTGCTCAGTGTGCGGTGATCGCTGCCTTGATCAGCACCGCCTCGAGCGTGGTCTGTGCTGCACAGTTGCCGGTGACGACCTGGCTCCGATCGGAGTGGGCTCATCCCGCAGCGAACCAGCCGATGCATCAGGGCCGGTCGGTATCTAGCCAACATGGCCCGGTGCTCACCGCACTGATCAGGCCAGTCCCCTTGGGGGAGCTCACGCCTGATCCACCGCCAGAGATCCCGCCTCCGACGGCAAAGCCGCTCGTGCCGTCTGTTGCGGCACCGCCACCTCGAGCAGAACAGCCGCTGTCCCCCCCACGGCAAGAGGAAAGACCGGCACCACAACCGCAGGGACCCGCACCACCACAGCAGGGGCCCCCACCAGCACCGGAGGCGCCTCCTCCCCAGCCTCCGCCCTCCCAGCCTCCGCCGCCGCGGGGCCATGTCCAGCTCGCACCGTGAGGCAAGAACTGTGGCGTGCTAGACCAGCGGCTGAGTCAGAACAATTCAGCTTTGGCTACGCGGCGTTTGGGCCATGCGATAACGAGTGCGCCTGAGTGTTTTTCAGGTCGCGTTGGCCGGTCAATCTCGGGCGAAGATGGGTGACGGGAGCCAACTCCGCGGCGATTCTTTCCACGCGATGCTGAGCTTTGCGGTGGGCCCACCAGGCCGCGGTCATAGTCGCGATCGCGAACGCGAGAGCCGAAAGGATAAAAGCATCCCCGAAGGCGAGCATCACGATGATGCCAGCGACGATCCAGACCGCCTCACCGACTGGATAGCGACTACCACGGCGTCCGCTGATGGTGGTCTGTTGCATGTCAACCTCGCTCGCAGTGCAGGTCACCCTTGGTTTTGTGACTGTTTCGCGCAACGCATGAGCGATGAGAATACTGCCCAAATCTGGGGTAGTGGTGACCCAATTCACTGAGAGTGACGCCAGCCTCAGCACCTACCGCCGACATCCGGTCTGAAATTGCGGACTCCAGCATCAGGTAAACTTCGATGCCGTTGTCGGTGTCGGGCGCGACCCCCCGCGATCGCGGGGCCTCAACTCTCTCTGAGCGACTATCTGGCGCTCCTGCGCGGGGAAGACGAGACCGGTGTGAGGTCGTGCGCCGTAGACGGATACCGACGACCGACGACCACTCCGACTCAACGTTCCGAAGGGTATTAAATGCACGTCGCTCTTTTCACGGATCTCCATCCTGCGACCTTTGGCGGAGCGCAGATATCGGTGGACACGCAGCGTCGCGCCCTTGAGCAGCTCGGGCATCAGGTCACGGTGTTCACCGCACCGTTCGCGAAGACTCCGGATCCCGATCCGTGCATAGTCGAGCTGAAGCCGGTGCCCGTCATCGCTCGTCTTGCGCAAATATTGAGCAAATATGACGACTACGTTCTCGTATGGCCGTCCAAGACGAATCGCGCGCTGATCGATGAGGCGTTTGCGGCGCGGGGGCCCATCGACATCGTGCATACCCAAGGCGACTTAGGCGTAGCGATAGCGGGCATGGAAGCCGCGCGCCGGCACGGCATTCCGGTTGTTCAGACCAAACACACTCGCTACGACGCGTACTTCGAACAGGCCACCCCCGCTGGGCTTCTGCTCGCGAAGGTCGTCAGCCGAATGCAAAAGCCGTATCTCGCAAGTGAATTCTCCTTTAAGTCCATCGAAGAAAGCGCAGCCGCGCGCCTGGCTTGGGGCTTCATGGTGGCACACGCACAAGCTGTAGATCACGGGATTATACCGACGAGACACTTCGCGCAGTCACTGGCCGAACGAGGGGTCAATCGCCCAATATCGGTTATTTCCAACGGTATTGATGATGATGTCATCGATCGGGCCATGGCCGCCAAGATTGTCCGGCCGTCCGAAGGTGAGCCGCTTCGGCTCATCTGGTGCGGTCGCCTTTCACCAGAAAAGCGCGTCCTGGCGGCAATCGAGGCCGTTTCACAAGTGGATCACTGCACGCTCGACATCTATGGTCAAGGCGTTTTGGAGGGGTCCCTGCGAAAGACCATCGAATCTGCTGGCCTCTCCCGACGGATCCGGCTACGTGGTCGGGTCGATCACGAAGAATGCCTTAAAGCCATGAGGTCAAGCGGTGCGCTTCTTTTCACGTCATACGGTTTCGACACCCAGGGACTGGTGTTGCTGGAAGCGGCCGCGATGTCCTTGCCCACGATTTACTGCGATCCTGACCTGAGCGAAACAGTTCCAGAAGGTGGCGGACTGCTCACCGCCGGTCCGTCCCCTGCCGCGATCGCTGCAGCCATTCGAACGGTCATCGAGGATCGGGACAAGCTGAAACGGATGAGCAACATCGTTTCCGGTCATCGGGACATTCCGCGGCAATCCGTTCAAACCGAGAAGATCATTGCCATCTACAGCGGCTTGCTCGACCGTATACCTGTATAGCTCAAGGGAAGCCGCGTTTTCGCCGCCTGACCGCAGTCCTGTCGCGGGTGGCAACGTAGGCAAGCTGCTCGCCGTCGGAGCCAAAAGCTTCCACCAAGGAGACCGCACGTCCTTCAGCTGGCGCGCAGACTTTGCCAGCATGGGTCTAACCAAAGCCGCACGCAGGCTGCAATATTCAGTTGAGCACCCGAGAGGCTTCAGGTGTGATGTCGACGGGACGTTCGAGTAGCTTGCCCTTGTGGAACGTCGCGCCACACGCGCACGTCCAGGTGGTGTGACCCCAGGGAAGGCGCAAGCCTGGTGCCCGACTAGCGTGCGCCCCGGTGAGATTCGGTGGCCGCTGGGGCAACGTGTGGGTGGCCGCACCATCCACTGGCCGGACGTGGACCGGACAGCTTGCCAACACCAGCAGCCACATAAGCCACGCTAGACCGCCCAACCGAGTGCACAGAATTTAACGCTGCTGACAGGGTCTGGGTCTAGAGTCCGTCCTGCGGGCGTCGGGAAGGCAGGTGCCCGCCCGCGCGGGGTGCCTGGGCCTTCAACGGCGAAAGGCAATCCGGTGAGTGACAATCCGAACATTCTGATCATTTGGGGCGATGACATCGGCCAAAGCAACCTCAGCTGTTACACCGACGGGGTGATGGGGTACCGAACACGCAATATCGACCGGATCGCAGCCGAGGGGGCGCGGTTCACCGACTATTACGGCGAGCAGAGCTGCACCGCCGGCCGCGCGGCCTTCATCACCGGGCAGAACCCCTACCGCACCGGCCTGACCAAGGTGGGTCTGCCCGGCGCGCCGCTCGGCCTGCAGGCCGAGGACCCGACGATCGCGACGGCGCTGAAAGCACAGGGCTACGCCACCGGCCAGTTCGGCAAGAACCACCTGGGCGACCGCGATGAGTTTTTGCCCACCGCGCACGGCGTCGACGAGTTCTTCGGCAATCTGTATCACCTCAACGCCGAAGAGGAGCCGGAGAACGTCGACTATCCCAAGGATCCGGAGTTCCGGAAGAAGTTCGGGCCCCGCGGGGTCCTGCACACCTGGGCGAACGCAGATGGCACCCAGCGCATAGAGGACACCGGCCCGCTCACCAAGAAGCGGATGGAGACCTGCGACGAGGAGTTCCGCGACGCCGCAATCGATTTCATCAAGCGCCAACACGAGGCCGAGACCCCGTTCTTCGTCTGGTTCAACTCCACGCACATGCATTTCCGCACACACCCTAAGCCCGAGAGCATCGGCCGAGCCGGGCGCTGGCAGTCCGAGTACCACGACACGATGCTCGACCACGACGACGTCGTCGGGAACTTGCTGGACACCCTCGATGAACTAGGGATCGCCGACAACACGATCGTGATGTACTCCACCGACAACGGCCCGCATATGAACAGCTGGCCTGATGCCGGCATGACGCCGTTCCGTAACGAGAAGAACTCCAACTGGGAAGGCGCGTACCGGGTTCCGGCGATGGTGCGCTGGCCCGGCCACATTCCGGCGGGAACCGTGCTGAACGGCATCGTCAGCCACAACGACTGGTTCGTCACGCTGTTGGCGGCGGCCGGGGTGCCCGATATCGCCGACCAACTCCGGGTTGGTGCCGACCTGAATGGCACCACCTACAAGGTGCACCTCGACGGACACAACCAATTGCCGTACATCACCGGGGAGACCGACGAGAGCCCGCGCAAGCACTTCTTCTACGTCTCCGACGACGGCGATCTCACCGCGCTGCGGTACGACAACTGGAAGTTCGTCTTCCTCGAGCAACGCTGCACCGGCACGTTGCAGATCTGGGCCGAGCCGTTCACCGAACTCCGGGTGCCCAAGCTCTTCAACCTGCGGACCGATCCGTATGAGAAGGCCGATCAGACGTCGAACACCTACTACGACTGGATCCTCGATCACGCCTGGGTGGCGGTGCCGATGCAGGCGTTCGTCTTCAACATGATCCAGAGCTTCATCGAGTTCCCGCCGCGGCAGAAGCCGGCAACCTTCAGCCTCGAGGACGTTCTGGCGGAGCTGCAGACGGGAGTCCACAGCACCTGACAGAGCGCCC
>DASYJS010000017.1:0-3351 GCA_035996225.1 Mycobacterium sp.
CGACGTCGGCAAGCTGCCCGAGCACGCCGAAGCCTCGGGCTACTCGCTGGAATCGACCACCGACACTCACGACGAGGCGACGTTTCGTCGACTGGCGCGCGAACTCCGCGACCGGTGCCGAGCCGAAACCGGTTGGCTCGGGGGCACATTCCCCGGCGATGACGCCGCACTGACCGTGCTGGCCGCCGAACCCGACGACACCGGCTGGCGCTGGCAGACGTGGCACCTGTACCCGCGCACCCCTTTTGGGTCCGGTGGCGAAGTGGTCCACACTGCGAGCCGGTGGCATCCGTGAGCCGCAAGCACCTGTTGTGGCTTGCCGGTGGCCTGGCCGTGGCCGCCGTGGTGTCCTTGATTTTCGGAATCATATTGCTGCAGAAAGACATTGCGTCGTATATCGCGAGCAACTATCGCGAGTACTCTCGCGACGCCAACGGAACGCGATACCTCTGCACCGGATCCCCCGACCAGGTGGCCGACACGCTCGCCGACTATCAGGAACCCGAGGCGCGCGCCGACAACGACAACAACGAGTACCTGCGGTACAGCAACAACATCGTGATCGTCGGCCCAGATGGCGGCCACCCGTGCAGCATCCGGGTCGAAGGCCTCAGCGCCGGATACAACCACGGCGCGTTCATCTTCCTCGGCCCCGGGTTCGGTCCCGGATCGCCGTCGAGCGGTGCCGGAGGTACTCCCGGCGGCCCGGGTGGTACGAAATAACAAGGGAGACAACCGGTGTCATGACGACCACCCAGGAAGCGATCCGGTCTACGGAGCCGTCGATACGCTGGCGGGCCGTGCTGCTCGCTGCCGTCGCGGCCTGCGCGGCATGCGGCATCATCTACGAACTGGCGCTGCTGACGCTGTCGGCAAGCCTGAACGGCGGCGGCATCGTCGCCACCTCATTGATCGTCGCGGGCTATATCGCGGCGCTGGGTGTGGGCGCGCTGCTGGTCAAGCCGCTGCTCAGGCACGCGGGCATCATGTTCGTCGCCGTCGAGGCGCTGCTGGGCATCATCGGAGGGCTGTCCGCGGCGACGCTGTATGCGGTGTTCGCGTTCCTGGATGGCGAGATCGGATCGACGTGGGTGCTGGCGGTGGGCACCGCGCTGATCGGCGGCCTGGTCGGCGCCGAAGTGCCGTTGCTGATGACGCTGCTGCAGCAGGGACGGGTGGTGCCCGCCAGGGACACAGCCACCGACACCGGCCGCACGCTGGCCAACCTCAACGCCGCCGACTACCTGGGTGCGTTGATCGGCGGATTGGTCTGGCCGTTCGCGCTGCTGCCGCATCTCGGGATGATCCGCGGCGCGGCGGCCACCGGCGTCATCAACTTGGTCGCGGCGGGCATTGTGGCGATGTTCCTGCTGCGGCGTGCCATCTCCGTCCCGCAGCTGGTGACGGCGCTGTGTGCGCTCGCCGCGGCCCTCGGGCTTCTGGTGGTGCTGCTGGTGCATGCTCACGACATCGAAACGACCAGCAGGCAACGGCTTTACGCCGACCCAATAATCACGTACCGGCACACCGTCTACCAGGAGATCGTGGTTACTCGTCGCGACAACGACACCCGGTTGTACCTCGACGGCGGCTTGCAGTTCTCCACCCGCGATGAATACCGCTACACCGAAAGCCTCGTTTATCCGGCGCTCGGCAAGGGCGCGCGCTCGGTCTTGGTGCTGGGCGGCGGCGACGGCCTAGCGGCACGAGAGCTGTTGCGCCAGAAGGGGATCGATAAGATTGTCCAGGTTGAACTCGATCCTGCGATGATCGAAATTGCCCGCACCACCCTGCGGGACGCCAATGCCGGCGCGCTGGACAACCCGCGGGTTTCCGTCGTGATCGACGACGCGATGCGCTGGCTTCGGGCATCGCATCCGGAGCTGCGTCCGGCCGGCGGCTTCGACGCGGTCATCGTCGACCTGCCTGACCCGGACACACCCGTGCTGGGCCGGCTGTATTCAACCGAGTTCTATACCCTTGTCGCGCACGCACTTACGCCTAACGGCCTGGTCGTGGTCCAGGCGGGCAGCCCGTTCTCCACGCCGACCGCGTTCTGGCGCACGGTGTCGACGATGCGTTCTGCGGGGTATGCGGTCACGCCCTACCACGTGCATGTGCCGACGTTCGGTGACTGGGGTTTCGCGCTGGCCCGCCCCGGCGATGCCGCACCGATCCCCACCATGCCCGCCGACGCACCGCCGCTGCGCTACCTCAGCCCGCAGGTGCTGCAGGCCGCGACGGTGTTCTCCGACGACATCGCGCCGCGCCCGCTCGAGCCGTCAACGCTGGACAACCCGCGCATCGTCGAGGACATGCGCCACGGCTACGACTAGCCGGCCTCTTCGTCGAGAGCGGCCAGCACCTCATCCGAGATGTCGACGTTGGTGTAGACGTTCTGCACGTCATCGCTGTCCTCCAGCGCGTCGACGAGTTTGAACACCTTGCGGGCGGCCTCGACGTCGACCGGCACGCTGACCGACGGCTGGAAACTTGCCTCGGCCGACTCATAGTCGATGCCTGCGTCCTGCAACGCGGTCCGCACCGCAACCAGATCGCTTGGCTCGGAAACGATTTCGAAGCTCTCACCGAGATCGCTGACGTCCTCGGCGCCGGCCTCCAGCACCGCTCCCAGCACGTCGTCCTCGGACAGGCCGTTCTTCTCCAGCGTGACCACACCCTTACGGGTGAACAGGTAGGCCACCGATCCCGGGTCGGCCATGGTCCCGCCGTTGCGGGTCATCGCCACCCGAACCTCGCTGGCGGCACGGTTGCGGTTGTCGGTCAGGCACTCGACCAGCACCGCCACCCCGCTGGGGGCGTACCCCTCGTAGGTGATGTTCTGCCAATCGGCGCCGCCGGCCTCCTCGCCCGCGCCCCTCTTTCGGGCGCGTTCGATGTTGTCGTTGGGCACCGAGGTCTTCTTCGCCTTCTGGATGGCGTCGTAAAGCGTCGGATTGCCGGCCGGGTCACCACCGCCGGTACGGGCGGCGACCTCGATGTTCTTGATGAGCCGGGCGAACTCCTTGCCACGGCGCGCGTCTTTGACGGCCTTCTGGTGCTTCGTGGTGGCCCACTTGGAATGGCCGCTCATCGTCTTCCTACCTCGTTCCTCTTATTTCTTGGCCAGACGAGTCTACGTGGACGGTCGGGGCTGGCTGCCCGGCCGCTCCCCATCCGGATCAGAATCCCCAGGCGTCACTGGACTCACAGCACTTGAGGTTGTGTGTGCATTGACGGCTTCCGGCGTGCGGTGACGGCGGGGATTCCGGGAAATCGCCGCCCCGGATGCACACGGAAAGCCTTCGACGCACACGAAGGCCGCGTTTCGGAGCGCGAGATTTGGGAGAA
>DASYJS010000018.1:0-2381 GCA_035996225.1 Mycobacterium sp.
GGCGTCGGCCACGGCCTCGAGGGCACCCACCTCGATCTCGGTCGCCTGCCGCAGCGCCTCGATCAGCATGTCCTCGCGCGACCCGAAATAGTTTTGCAGCGTGCTGATGGCCGCCCCACTTGCCGCCGCGACATCGGCGAAGCGGGTATTTTCATAACCTCGCTCAGCCAGCACCCCGGCGACCGCTTCGACAACCGCGGTCCGGCGGGCTCCCCCGGCCCGGCGCGTTCGACGTTCAACAGGCATCCTCATATGGTACGAGAATACCGGCAATGAGCAACCCACTCGACACAACGGATCAACGCGGGCTTCACGCGGCTGACCGCGGCGGGATGTTGTGGTTGAGCCGAAATCTGTTGTGCGGGTCGTAGTTTGCTTTGACCGCCCGCAATTTCTCGTAGACCTCCGGATCGTAGGCCTGTCTGGTGCGATCCTCGGGCGTGTCGGCCGGGCCAACAAAGCTTGGGTTGGCCCTATCGTGAAGCCAAGGCCGCAGCGCCGCAAGGAGTTCGCGTCCCGAGTCGCGGTAGTCCGCCACGTCTTGCCCGGGCGGCACGACGGTCAGGCCGAACATGGCAAAGGCAGCGTCGCGCGTACCCACCGCATTGGGAAAAGGTGCCGGCTTGCTGAAAGCCCCTTGCAGATGCCGGATGTCGACGATGTTGATCGTACTGCCGGAGCCGGGTCCGACCGCGTCGACAATCGCCTTCACGGTGTCCTCGGTCAGCTCTCGAAGCAGCCCGAAATGTTCAACTGCCGGTGCGGGATCGGCAGGATCGTTACTGATGGTGGCGAACTGGGTGTACGGGATGCTGGCCACGCCGTCCGCCAGCACGGGAGCCGCCTGGCGCAGCGGCTCGATCAGACGGGCGCCGACAAGAGCGTCACCGACATAGGAGACTCGCACCGATACGGTCAACTGCCCCTGCATGAATGGCGGAAGCCCGGGCAGCGGCGGCAGATTCAGCAGTGCAAATCCGGTCGTCAACTCATCAGGCGCCGACGCGGTGAGTTCGCGGTAGGCCTGCAGTATCTGCCGGGTGTCCTCACCGGAGTAAAAGAGTGCACCAGCGTACAACCACGTTATCGGGAAGAGCGCGAACTTCATCGCCACGACGACACCGAAGTTGCTCTTCCCTCCCAGGAGTGCGCTGAATAGGTCTGGTTCGGATTCCGGTGATACGCAACGTAATTGACCATCCGCAGTCACCACGTCGATGGCGCTGACATGATCGGCGGCCCAGCCGTACTTGCGCCCCATCGTCGAACTCACCCCGCCGCTGAGGGTGTAGCCCACGACGCCAACACCCGGCGACGAGCCGGGCAGCGGAGCCAGTCCGTACTTTGCGGCGGCCTCGACAAGCTGACCGAAGCGTATCCCGGCTTCTACACGCACCGAACGGTTTTCAGTGTCGATGGTCACACCAGACATCCGCCCCGTCGTGATCATCACGGTGTCCTCATCGGCCGCTACCGTCGGTCCGTGGCCGGTGTTGAGGACGGCGATGTTCAGGCCGTGACGTCCCGCGAATGTCACCGCCTCAGATACGTCGGCGGCGTTGGCGGCGCCGACCACGACTGTGGGCCTATGCCGCACCGCCATGTTGAATACCGCCACCTCGTTGTCGTAACCCTGGTCGTTGACCGTGAAGACGGGTCCATGCACGACGTCCCGAAGTTCCGAAAGCTTGTCACGCCACGATCCCATTGCCGGTTCCTTCCGATCGCCGCCACGTTGGTTCGGTATACACATATGGTATGGCCATACCGATTATTTAGCCGTAGATATGGGCAAGATCACACGGCAAGATCGCCGACGAGGCGCCAAAGCCGCGCCGCCCGGTCACCCAAGCACAGCGTGAAAGACGTTGAATCGCTTGCTAGTTGAGCGTCCCGTCGCCGAGAACCGTCCCTATTGGTGGTGACCGCAGTTGGGGTTGGCCGGCTTGGCCGGCCACGCGCACGCATCGACGTCGGTCGTACCGCCGTAGCCGCCTCCGGAGAACACACCGTAGGTGTTGCCGTTGGTCCCCGTGTAGGTCGCGCCGCCGCCTGCGCCGCTGCCACCCGAACTCTCGACGGTCACCGCCCAGCTCGCACCTTCCAGCGCGGTCTTGTAGCCGGCCATGACATCGTTCGGCGACCCGTTGACCAGGAAGTGCAGATGGATGCCGTTGTCCGCAATGGAGTCGGGACCGTCGGTCCGCGCAGTGTTCGGCGGTGTCGGTATCAGCGAACGCAGATCCGTGTTGGCGCTCGACGTCGTCGTGGCCTGTGACACCGTGGCTGTGACGGTCTTGGGACTCGTCGTACTGGTGCCCGACGCGGTGGTCGAATTCGGCGAACTGCTGCAAGCTGCCGCGACCAAACCCATGGTCATC
>DASYJS010000019.1:0-3212 GCA_035996225.1 Mycobacterium sp.
CAACGATAAAACCGTTGCGGTAGAACAGGAATTGTCCGCCAACGCACCGTCTGGGGCACTGATTCCCGCATATGTCGATCTCACGGATGCCGAGGCGGTGCGGGGACTGATCGCGACGCACCAGCCAGGAGCGATCGTTCACCTTGCGGCGCTCCTGTCACCACTGTCGTACCGAAACCCCACATTGGCCAGAAAGGTCAACGTCGGCGGTACCGAAAACCTCCTCGCGGCAGCAGCGGGACTGCCGCGCCCACCGCTTTTCCTGATGGCATCCAGCGCGGCCGTATATGGATCCCGGAACCCCCATCGCCACCCGGAGCGGATCACCCCGGACACCCCCGTGAACCCCATCGACCAATACGGCCAGGACAAAGTGCTGGCCGAGGCGGCAATCCGTGCCAGCGGTCTGCCGTTCGCGTTCCTTCGACTCGGCGGGGTCATGTCGCCGGACACCCACTCGAGCATCAATGGTGACTACCTGCTGATCATGCGCTCACTACCAAACGACAACCGCATGCATGCGGTGGACGCGCGCGATGTGGCGCTAGCATTTGCAAACGGTGTCGATCGCGAAGCCACCATTGCCGGCAAGGCGCTGCTCATCGGCGGAAACGAATCGTACGTGGCGCTGCAGAGCGATTTCGAGGGCGACCTGATGACCGCCGTCGGCCTGGGTCGCCTCGGCCCGTCGGCGGGCCTGCCCGGCGACCCCGACGACGACCGCGGTTGGAGTTTCACCGGCTGGTACGACACCACCGAATCGCAGGCGCTGCTTGACTTCCAAGAGCACGACTGGCCCGAAACCATGGCCTGGATTGCCGAGACCCAGGGGAATCTGCGCCTGGTGTTGCGCGTGCTCGGTCCGTTACTGCGGCCGGTCTTGCTAACCGCACTGAAGCTACAGCGCCGCGCGGAGGGACGAGGACCCTACGCCGACCCATGGGCGCTGATCGAAAAGAAATACGGCCCCGGCGCGCTGGCTCACGCCGATCAGCAAGCGGACTAGTTGCGCGAAGCGAAGAAAACCGCGGCTTTGCGGATCGAGTCTTCGACGGGTTCGGGTGTCCATCCGAGTTCGTGTTCGGCCTTGCTGTGGTCCAGGGGCGACATCAGTTCGGCCATCCGCATTCCGGCGTAAGCGAATGGCAGGTCGCGGCCGAGCAGCCGCGCCAAAACGTCGTTGACCCGCGCGCCCCCGCGCAACACCGACATCGGAATGCCTATCCTCGGCGGTCGCCTGCCGACGGCGGTGGCGGCGATCTCGTGCAACTCGCGGACGCTCATGTACCTGTCGGACACGATGTAGCGTTCGCCGCTTCGCCCGTGTTCCGCGGCCAGAAGCATTGCCTTGGCGGCGTCTTCGATGCCCACCACCTCGGACGAATAGCCCAGGTAGAAGGGGAACCGCCCGTTGGCGACGAGGGAAAGCATGGAGCCGTGCGGGGTGGGCGCCCAATCTCCGGGGCCGTAGGTGGTGGATATGCACATCGCGACGGCGGGCAGGCCCTTGTCATGCGCGTACGACAGCAGCATTTTCTCGGCCGCAAGCCGTGCTTCGATGTATGCGCCACCCTGGTTCCAGTTGTGTGCATCGTCCTCGTTGACCACTTTGCTGTCGCTGATCGCCAAAGCGCCTGCAGTGCTGGTGAATACGAACTTCTTCAGCTTGGCGTCAAGGGCCGCGTCCAACACGTGCCGCAGGCCCTCGACATTCGTCTGGAACAACGGCGCCGGGTCACGCAGCCACATCCGGGCATCGACGACGCAGTAGTAGACGACATCACAGCCGGCCATCGCCGTGCGCAGGGCATCGTCATCGAAGACATCCCCATAGCAGCGCTCGACATCGAGGTCATCGATGCCCTTGGTGGAACTGGTGCGGCGCAACATGACTCGTACGTCGGCACCCGAGGCGACAAGCTGACGTGTGACATGCGATCCCAGGAAGCCGCTGGCCCCGATCACCAGCTTCTTCTCGCGACTAATGGCTATCTCCCATCGATGCGGTCCCGATCCGACAATAGCCGGACCGGTCCAACCCTAGAGGGCGTGAGCCTGGACTTGCTGGATGCGCTCCTCGCGCGGGAGGACCGGACCGTCGTCGAACGACCCGTCGATGCCCATCTCGGCCAGCCCGACTTGGGTCAACATCGAGGTGCCGTAGGCGGCGAGCATGAGTTTCTGATCGTCGCTGTGGCCGCCATCGACGAGCATCGCACCGATCAGGCAGATGACCGCCATCTTGTACGCGTTGAACGCGCGATACCAGGAACGATTCTGCAGCTTGATCCCGCTGACGGTTTCGTAGTGCTCCAAGAGGGCGTCGATGTCCAGTGCGCCAGGGTGACTGGTGATACCGACGGGTTGCATCCAGAGCAGTTCGAGCCAGCCGATGTCGGTGAGAGGGTCACCGACGGTCGTCATCTCCCAGTCGAAGACCGCGCTGACCTCACCGCCGGTGAACGCGAAGTTGCCCGGTTTCGCGTCCCCGTGCACCAGGGTGACTTTCGGACAGGGCTGGGGTGTGCTGTCGCGTAGCGCCTCGAGGAGCTGCTCCAGAGCGGGCAGCGAATCCCGCTTGACCCGATCCATTTCGGTTGCCCAATGGTCGAGTTCACGATGCAGGTGGCTGCTGCCGTCATCGAGCGCGTCGAGCCCGCTCTGCTGGAGGTCGACAGAATGGATGGTCGCAAGTTGTTCGGCCAAGCTTTGACACATCCGCGCCACCGTCTCGCAGCCCGCGTCGGCAGGTGCTTCCATCTCATAGACGTCACCGCCGACACGCTCCATCACGAAGAACGGCCGTCCCAGGACGTCGCCGCTGTCCTCGAGCCACAGCGCCCTCGGAACACGAACCGCGCTGTCCTGCAATGCGCGCAGGATCTTGAACTGGCGTGCGAGGTCGTAGGGTTCCAGCAGCGCCGGCGGTTTGGGACGCAGCCGCAGCACGACATCTTGGCTTTCGTTTCGCGTCACGATGGTCAACACCATCATCTCGGCGGAATGCCCGAAGTTCACCCGATCGAGGCCCTCGACACGGACATCGTCTGCATCGGGCAGTTGAGTGCGCAGCCAGCCGGTCAAGCACTCAGCGACGTTGGTATCCAGCGTCATTGGCGAACTCCGTCGTCTGGCAGCCGCTCGGCCGGGGTCTTGTCCTGGGTGAAGGCCGACATGTCCATCGCCGTCCAGTTCGGGTAACGACGGTAGCC
>DASYJS010000020.1:0-6471 GCA_035996225.1 Mycobacterium sp.
CGACTTCTCCGAGCACTATCTCGCCGACTACATGGCCATCCGGGGTATCGGATTCCTCGGCTGGAACACCAGGTTCCGCGGCTTCGAAGCCAACTTCCTGCTCGACCACGCGCTGGTCGACATCGGCGTCGGGGTGCGCTGGCTGCGCGAGGTCCAGGGAGTGGATACGGTTGTGCTGCTGGGTAATTCGGGAGGCGGATCGTTGATGGCCGCCTACCAGTCACAGGCCGCTGACCCGAATGTGACCCCACTGCAGGGCATGCGGCCGGCGTCCGGTCTGACCGAGCTGCCGCTCGCGGACGGCTACGTCGCCACCGCCGCTCATCCCGGACGCCCCGAGGTGCTGACCTCCTGGATGGACGCCTCCGTCGTCGACGAAAACGATCCCGTCGCCAGCGAACCCGAGCTGGACCTGTTCAACGGGGTCAACGGGCCGCCATACTCACCGGAGTTCATCGCCCGCTACCGCTCGGCCCAGACCGCACGCAACCACGCCATTACCGACTGGGCCGAGATGGAGCTCAAACGTGTTCGCACCGCGGGGTTTTCCGACCGGCCGTTCTCCGTCATGCGAACCTGGGCCGATCCCCGCATGGTCGATCCCGGCATCGAGCCCACCAAACGTGCGCCCAACTTGTGCTACGCGGGTGTGCCGGTCAAGGCCAACCGCTCCGCCCAAGGCATCGCCGCGTCCTGCACACTGCGTAACTGGCTGGGCATGTGGAGCCTGCGGGTGGCGCAAACCCGGGCCGAGCCGCACCTGAGCCGCATTACCTGCCCGGCCCTGGTGATCAACGCCGAAGCCGACACCGGAGTGTTCCCGTCTGACGCCCAACGTATCTACGACGCGCTCGCCGGCACCGACAAGTCGCAGGCCTCGATCGAAACCGACCACTACTTCACCACCCCGGGCGCGCGTAGCGAGCAGGCGGATACCATCGCCAGGTGGATCAGCAAGCGGTGGCGCTGAGAGTTCTCGCCCACTTCGTCCCTGGTGACAAAGTCCTCGAATTCCTTGCCGCCGAAGCAGATTGGCTCGATATCCGGTGGTGCGCCGCCGATGACGACACTGGCTTCCACCGCGAGCTGCCCGAAGTCGACGTGATTTGGCATGTACTACGACCGTTGTCAGGCGCCGACCTGCGCAGCGGGGAACGGCTGCGGCTGGTGCACAAACTCGGCGCCGGGGTGAACACCATCGACGTCGCGACCGCGACAAGGTGCGGCATCGCGGTCGCCAACATGCCCGGATCCAATGCGCCGTCGGTAGCCGAGGGAACGGTGCTGTTGATGCTCGCCGCGTTGCGCAGACTGCCGGCGCTGGACCGCGCCACCCGGCAGGGGCGTGGCTGGCCGCTCGATCCCGAACTGGGCGAGACGGTCCGCGACATCGGCGGCTGCACCGTCGGCCTGGTGGGCTACGGCAATATCGCCAAGCGGGTGAGCGAGATCGTCGGAGCAATGGGCGCCGTCGTCGTCCACACCAGCACCCGCGACGACGGGCGCCCGGGCTGGCGGCGGCTGCCCGAGCTGCTGGCCCTTAGCGACATCGTCTCGCTGCACCTACCGTTGACGGCTGACACCCACCATCTGCTCAACCGGGATGCGATCGCCTTGATGAAGCCCAGCGCGGTGCTGGTGAACACGTCGCGTGGGGCCATCGTCGACGAAGACGCCCTCGTCGGAGCGCTGCGCCACGGGCGGCTGGCCGCCGCGGGGCTCGACGTTTTCGAGGTCGAGCCGGTGACTTCCGACAGTGCGCTGTTTGACCTGGACAACGTCGTGCTGACACCGCACGTCACCTGGTACACCGCCGACACGATGCGGCGCTATCTGGTCGAGGCGGTGGCCAACTGCCGCCGCCTTCGCGACGGCGAGCCCCTGGCCAATGTGGTCAACCAACCGACCGGTTATTAGTTTAATGAGTGCTTGGCCGAAACGAACCCCGAAAGAATGGGAAGGCGACCAATGCCGATCGCAATAATTCCTGAGCATCAAGCCCTGGCGGACTCGGTGCGATCCCTGGTGGCGCGCGTCGCGCCGTCGGAGGTGCTGCACGCGGCCTTAGAAACCCCGATCGAGAACCCGCCGCCGTACTGGCAGGCGGCCGCCGAGCAAGGCCTCCAGGGCGTTCACCTGTCCGAGTCCGTCGGCGGACAGGGTTTCGGCCTCCTCGAGCTGGCCATCGTGCTGGCCGAGTTCGGCTACGGAGCCGTCCCCGGGCCGTTCGTGCCGTCAGCGATCGCCAGCGCGCTGATCGCCGCGCACGACCCGGAGGCCAAGGTGCTCGCCGACTTGGCGTCCGGCGCGGCCATCGCGGCCTACGCGCTGGATTCCGGGCTGACCGCCACCCGGCAGGGCCGCCCCGGTGAGGAAGTGCTGGTGATCCGAGGCGAAGTCCGCGCGGTTCCCGCCGCGGCGCAGGCGTCGGTGCTGGTACTCCCCATGGCGATCGACAGTGGTGACGAGTGGATGGTGCTGCGCGCCGACCAGCTGGAGATCGAGCCGGTGAAAAGCCTTGACCCGCTGCGGCCCATCGCGCATGTGCGGGCCAATGCCGTCGAGGTCGGCGATGATGCCGCGTTGAGCAACCTGACCATGACAACCGCGTACGCCGTGATGTCCACGCTGCTGTCCGCCGAGGCGATCGGCGTGGCGCGCTGGGCGACCGATACGGCGGCGGAATACGCCAAGATCCGGGAACAGTTCGGCAGGCCGATCGGCCAGTTCCAGGCCATCAAGCACAAGTGCGCAGAGATGATCGCCGACACCGAGCGGGCCACCGCGGCGGTGTGGGACGCTGCCCGCGCGATCGACGAGGCCAGCCAAGACGATGGGGACATCGTCGCTTCCGGAGTCGAGTTCGCCGCCGCCGTGGCCGCGACGCTGGCACCCGCGGCCGCCCAGCGGTGCACGCAGGACTGCATTCAGGTGCACGGTGGCATCGGCTACACCTGGGAGCACGACACCAACGTGTACTACCGCCGGGCGCTGATGCTGGCCGCCTGCTTCGGTCGCAGCTCGGACTACCCGCAGAAAGTGGTCAACACCGCGACCACCACCGGCATGCGCAGGGTGGACATCGACCTGGATCCCGAGACCGAAAAACTGCGGGCCGAGATCCGCGCCGAGGTCGCCGCGCTGAAAGACATGGACCGCGAGCCTCGCAAGGTGGCACTCGCCGAGGGCGGCTGGGTCTTGCCGTATCTGCCGACGCCCTGGGGCCGGGCATCGGGCCCCGTCGAGCAGATCATCATCGCTCAGGAGTTCGCCGCCGGGCGGGTCAAACGGCCGCAGGTCGGCATCGCCGCATGGATCATTCCGTCGATCGTCGCGTTCGGAACCGAGGAGCAAAAGCAACGGTTCCTGCCGCCGACCTTCCGCGGCGAGATGATCTGGTGTCAGCTGTTCTCCGAGCCGGGCGCCGGATCGGACCTGGCCGGGCTGACCACGAAGGCGACCCGGGCGGACGGCGGCTGGCGCATTACCGGCCAGAAGATCTGGACCACCGCCGCGCAGTACTCGCAATGGGGTGCGCTGCTGGCGAGAACTGAGCCCAGCGCTCCAAAACATAATGGCATCACTTACTTCTTGCTGGACATGAAGAGCGAAGGTGTCACGGTCAAGCCGCTGCGTGAGCTCACCGGGAACGCGATGTTCAACACTGTCTACATCGACGACGTGTTCGTGCCCGATGAGTGCGTGCTGGGCGAGGTCGACCGCGGCTGGGAGGTCAGCCGCAACACGCTGACCGCCGAGCGGGTGTCGATTGGCAGCAGCGATGCGAACTTCCTGGCAACCCTGCCGCAGTTCGTCGAGTTCGTTCGCGAGGGCCAGTTCGATCAGGTCGCGCAACACCGGGCCGGGCAGTTGATTGCCGAAGGGCATGCCGCCAAGGTGCTGAACCTGCGCTCGACGCTGTTGACCCTGGCCGGTGGCGACGCCATGCCGTCCGCGGCGATCTCCAAGCTGTTGTCGATGCGCACCGGACAGGGCTACGCCGAATTCGCGGTGTCCTCATTCGGCACCGACGCCGCGATCGGCGACCCGGATCAGTTAGCGGGCAAGTGGGGCGAGTACCTGCTGGCCAGCCGGGCCACCACCATCTATGGCGGCACGTCGGAAGTGCAGCTCAACATCATCGCCGAGCGACTGCTGGGCCTGCCCCGCGACCCCTAAACAAAGTCCATGCCGACCCGAGGCCGGTCTCGGATCGGCATGGACGTCTCTAGAAGTGAGGCCACGCCGGCCTGAGCTTGTCAGACCGGCGTGGTTCCTCCCCCTACCTGCGGGCGGCTCCCGCCGTGGTCGCGTCGCTATCTCACCACCACCAGTTCCACCACGGCCGCCACCAGCCACCGTGGTCGCCCCAGTTGCCGCCATGGCCGCCCCAGCCGCCGCGGCCCCAATCGCCGCCATGGCCGCCCCAGCCGTGGCCGCCACCGTTCCAGCCGCCGCCGCGGCCGCCCCAGTCGCCGCCGTGGCCGCCCCCGCCGTGGCCGCCACCGCCATGGCCCCCACCGCCGCCGCCGTGGCCGCCCCCACCGGGCCCAAGCGGGATGCCGGGACCGCCATGGGGGCCGGCCATCTCGAAAGTGGTGCCGGGGGCGGGCGGCGGAGCGGCCTGCGCGATGGGCGTGCCAGCGAACAGCATCGCTCCGGTCAGCACGCCGGCGCCCGCCGCACCGACCGCGGCGTTGCGGGCCGAACGCAGTGAAGTCAACATTTGTGAGCTCCTTTCACTATGTTGAACAGATCTATGGTCGCCTATGGTCGATGCCCTATACGAGGCCTAATGCGTTATACCAATAATATCTACGTTGGATCGATATTCGCAACTATAGCTACGCAATATCTCTGCGTGATTATGTTGTCAGAATTTGCATAGGTTACATAATATGCCGCGCTTCAAAGTTTATGCGGCTACTGGTTTCAGTATCTCATGAACTATTAAACCGCCAGTTCACCAGCCATCTACTGAAGTGCTGAGTTCCGTAATTATGTATATTCCGAGTTAATGACTTACTGTTTCGTGCGTCAGCGTAGATTATCGGCATCATGACCTATAATCAACGGCAGCAAACTGCAGATACCGTTGACTACTCCATTAGCCCGTCCTTCAATACCTTCTTAGCAGCTTGATCGGGCACTCCCACGCGCAAGCGGCGCGAGCGTCAAACCGCGGGCGCAACCCCGACGGCGCGGCGCCGGCGCTTGACGGTGATATCAATGGGAGGGTGCTCAACGTCGCGCATACTGAGAAGCGGATCTACTGATTTGCACCCCAGAGAGGGCCGCCGCGATGAGTGTCACACCTGGCCACAACGAATCCGGTCCCAAGCGGTTCGCCCACTACACCGCCAGGACACCCCTGCCCGGGCAGACGGGGCCGACCCAGCGCCTGACCGGGTTCGCGCAACCGCCCGCTCAGCCACCGCGCGACCGACGAACCCGACGGACCGTCGACCTGCCGCTCGCCACACACCGCGCCCTCGACGTCTGGCAGCACGAGGCCGCAGACCGCCTCGGTGTGGCGCGGGTGACGGGGCAAGAGGTGCTCACCGCGCTGATCGACCAACTGCTGGCCGATCCCAAACTCGCGACGCAGATCGTTCGCGCCATTCAGGACCGGCGCTAAACCGCCTGCCGCTAGTCGACCTGCATCTCGCGTAGCTCGCGCTTGAGGATCTTGCCGGTCGGGTTGCGCGGCAGCTCTTCGAGGAAGATCACTTCCCGGGGCACCTTGTAGCGGGCCAGGTGGTCGCGCACATAGTGCTTGATTCCGTCTTCGTCGACGTCGGCGTCGCCCTTCTTGACCACGAACGCGCGCAGCCGGTGGCCGTACTCCTTGTCCTCGACACCGATCGCGGTGGCTTCCACCACGTCGGGATGCCCGCTGATCAGGTCCTCGACCTCGGCGGGGAAGACGTTCTCGCCACCCGAGACGATCATCTCGTCGTCGCGGCCGCTGACATACAGCAGGCCGTCCTCGTCGAAGTAGCCGACGTCGCCAGAGGACATCAGGCCGTCGATGATCTGCTTGTGGCCGCCACCCGTGTAGCCCTCGAACGGGAAGGCGTTGCCCACGAAGATCCGTCCGACGTCGCCCTGGGGCAACTCATTGCCGTTGTCATCGAGGATCTTGATCTTCACACCCTTGACCACCGGACCGACCGTCGATGCGTTCTTTTCCAGGTCTTCGGGGCGGGCGATGGTCGCAAAGGCGATCTCGGTCGAGCCGTACATGTTGTAGATGACCGGACCGATGTCCTTGAGTGCGCGGCTGGCGAGTTCGGCGCCCAATTGGGACCCGGACACGAAGATGATTTTCAGACTGGACAGGTCGGGCTTCTTGTCCATCTTTTCCAGCGCATCGAGGATGCGGGACAACATGACCGGCACCACGACCATGGCTGTCACCTTGTGCTTCTCGATGTCTTCCAGCACCAGCGGCGGCTTGAATTTGCGCCG
>DASYJS010000021.1:0-10067 GCA_035996225.1 Mycobacterium sp.
TCTGGGTGCGCGTCCGGTCGAAGAAGGTTTCGATGTTGGCGGTGTGACCGGCCGTCACGAGCAGTGCCGCGCCGTGATGGTCGGCCAACAGCAGAGCCAGATCGACCGCCGAACCCGCGGCCGGGAATGTCATCGCCCCGACGCCGAGGTCCTGAATTCGTTCCAGACCGGGCGCGTGACCGTCGGCGTCGGCCGGCAGCACCACGTGCGCGCCACACTTGAGGGCGTCGGTGCTGATCTGCTCGGGGTCGCCGACGATGAGCTGCGGACGATAGCCGGCCTTACGCAGAGTATCCGCGCCGGTGCCCACGCCGATGAGCACCGGCTGATACTCCTTCATGAACGGCTTCAGCGAGCGTAGATCGTCGGCGGCGCTGGGCTCGTCGGCGACGATCACCACATGCCGGCGGCGCATGTCGATGTCGACGTCCGGAATGCCGATGCCGTCGATCAACAGCGGGCTCTCACTTTTGATGAACTCAATTGTGTTGCCGGCGAACGCCTCCAGGTGGGCGGCCAGACCACTCTTGGCCTCGCGCATCAGGTCGGCGATGTCATGGTCGGTGCGCTCGGTGCCGCGGATCAGCCGCCGTTCGCCTGCGTACACCCCGCCTTCATGCAGGCGAATCTTGGAGCCGTCCTTGATCTTCTTGAAGATGTCCGGCCCGGTCTCATCGATGAGGGTCACACCATTGTTGACCAATACCTCAGGGCCCATGTTGGGATAGCGGCCGGAGACCGACGGCGATGCGTTGACGACCGCGGCGATGTCCGCTTCCACCAGCGCCTCGGCGGTGATCCGATCCAGGTCCAAGACGTCGAGCACCACGATGTCACCGGGGCAGACCCTGCGCAGCAGGCGGTCGATGTTCCGGTCCACCCGAGCGGTGCCGGTCAAGCCCGGACGGGAAGCATTACGGGTAAGCAGCCCTGACATCTTCATGGGGGGATTCTGTCCGTCATGCGCGACTCGGGGGTGGAGGCGCGCCGTAACACCAGCCCCAGAAGTTATCTAGAGTCACATCTGTCACAGGCCGATCCCGATCTGGTCTCGAACGCCCCGACGGCTAGATCTCATCGTTCTGGGCTCCGTCGAGCAGTTCCCGGGCGTGAGCGCGGCCACTGTCGGATTCACCCAGCCCGGCCAGCATCCGGGCCAGCTCGGCGACCCGCTCGTCGTCCAGCACCCGCCGCACCACACTGGTCCCCCGTGGCCCGGCCGCATGCACCACCAGGTGCACGTCGGCGTAGGCCGCGACCTGCGGCAAGTGGGTTACCACGATGACCTGGTGAGTGCGCGCCAACCGGGCCAACCGCCGCCCGATCTGGACGGCGGCCCGGCCACCGACGCCGGCGTCGACCTCGTCGAAGACCATCGTGGTACCCGCCGCCGACGCGGCCAGCACCACTTCCAGCGCCAACATCACCCGGGACAGTTCGCCACCGGAGGCGCTCTTCGCCAGCGGCAGCACCGTCATGCCGCGGTGCGCGGCGAAACCGAACTCGACCTGATCGATGCCATCGCTGCCTGCGCGGGCCAGCGTCGGCCCAGAGGGCCCAAAAGGCACAGTCAGTGCGGCCGGGTCATCTTTCTCGGCGGCGACATCGGTGCCCACCTCGATCGTGAATTCGGCATCAGCCATCGCCAGCCCGGACAGCTCCGCGGTCACCTCTTTCGCCAGCCGCTTCGCCGCCTTGCGACGACACTTGCTGAGATCGACTGCGGCTTCGGATAATTCACCTGCAAGCTGGTCAGCCCGGCGTTCCAGCGCCGCAAGCCCCTCCTCCGAGACGTCGAGCGCAGCGAGCCGGTCGCGCGATTCGGCTGCCCAGGCCAGCACCCCGTCGACATCCGCGGCGTACTTGCGGGTCAGCGTCCGCAGCTGGGCCTGCCGGGCCAGCTTGGACTCCAGTGCGCTGGCATCGACAGGCAACTCTTCCAAGTAGCCGCCGAGCTCCTGGCCCGCGTCGACGACCGCGGTCAGCGCCTCGCTGATCTGCCCGGCCAACGCCTGCAGCTTGGCATCATCGGTGGATTCCAATGCGGCCCGTGCCCGCCCCAGGTTGTCAGCGGCGCTGCCCCCCGACACTTCGTCGGTCGACAGCGCTGCGCGGGCTGCGGCCGCGGCTTCGCGCAGCGTGTCCAGCTCGGAGAGCCGCACGATCTCGGCGATCAGAACATCGTCCTCACCGGGTTGCGGGTCCACGGCATCGATCTCGTCCAGCGCGAAGGTCAGCCGGTCGGCCTCCAACGCCAACTCCCGCATCCGGTTCCGGCGGTCGAAGAGGTCGCGGCGCGCCGACAACCAGGCGTCGCGCAGTTTGCGGTAACGCTCGAGCGCGGGGCCGGCCTTCGCGAACCGGTCCAGCGCACCGCGTTGCTCCTCGGGCCGCATGAGCCGCAGCTGGTCATTCTGCCCGTGCAGGGTAAGCAGCTCGGTTGTGAAGTCGCCCAACGATTTCGCGGGTACGCTGCGCCCGCCGAGATAAGCCCGGGACGGTCCGTCACGGCTGACCGAGCGCAGCGCGATCACGCTGCCATCCTCGTCGCGCTCCCCGCCCGACGCGTCCAGCATCTCGTCCAGCGCAGCGATAGCTGCATCGTCGATATCTGTTGTGGTGAAACGACCTTCAACGACCGCACGCTCGGCGCCCGAGCGCACCCGGTTGGCGTCGGCGCGGCCACCGCCGAGCAGGTGCAGCCCCGTCACCACCATGGTCTTGCCGGTGCCCGTCTCGCCGGTCAGCACGGTCAGGCCGCGGCCGAACTCCCCGACCGCAGCGCTGATCGCACCCAATGACTCGATGCGGATTTCAGTCAGCATTGCGTCAGCACCGCTGCAGAACCCCTACTTTCCGCGCCAACCGGTCACGGGCAACCGGAACTTCCGCACCAAGCGGTCGGTGAAAGGTGCGCTGTCCAGGCGTGCCCATTTCACCGCTGTGCCACAACGTTTCACCTCGAGCCGTCCACCGGCCGGTAGCACCATTTCGCGGCGGCCGTCGCAGAACACCAGGGCGTCGTTGCCGCTTGCCTCGATCTCGACCGCGACGGTGGCGTCCGGGCTGGTGACCATCGGCCGGCTGAACAGGGCGTGAGCGTTGTTGGGCACCACCAGGATTGCCTCGAGATCCGGCCACAGCACCGGGCCGCCCGCGGAGAACGCATAGGCGGTCGATCCGGTCGGCGTCGACACCAACACCCCGTCACATCCGAAGGTCGACACCGGCCGTCCTTCGATTTCGACGACCACACCCAGCACACCCAACCGCGGGCCCTTTTCCAGGCTGGCTTCGTTGAGCGCCCACCCCTGATCGATGATGCGTCCACGGTGGCGCACCGCGACATCGAGCGTGAGGCGCTCCTCCACGCGGTAGTCCTGGGCGACCACATGGTCCAGCACCCTGTCGATGGCCTCCGTTTCGGCCTCGGCCAGAAAGCCGATGCGGCCCAGGTTGACGCCCAGCACCGGAATACCCGCGTTGCGGGCAAGTTCCGCCGCGCGCAAGAAGGTGCCGTCGCCGCCGAGCACCAGTACCAGCTCGCAGCCTTCTGCGGCGTCGGAATCGGCGTCGACGACCTCGATTTCGACCCCCATCTCCCGTACGTCGTCGGGAGTCAGCTGCAGCGATCCCCTGTCGACCGCCTCGGCGGACAGCACGCGAAGTGCAATACCGTTGTCGCCTAACACTTTCTGGACGCGTCGCGCAGTCTCGGCCGCATCCTCGCGTCCGGTGTGCACGACCAGCAGGATGGTGCGCTCGGCCGTCATTGCGGGCCCTCGCCTACCGCGCGCCGCACCGTGTCGACCAGCCCATCGGACGAGAGCCTCCGATCCGTTTCGGCGCGCAACCACAGGAAGTATTCGACATTGCCCGACGGTCCCGGGAGCGGACTGGCCGTGACATCGACGGTGTGCCAGCCCAACTCTCCGGCACGTCTCGCGACGGCCAGCACCGAGTCGGCGCGCAACCCGGGGTCGTGCACGACCCCGCCGGCACCGACTTGGCCCTTCCCCACTTCAAACTGTGGCTTCACCATGGGAACGATATCCGCGCCGGGGCCCGCGCAACCAGCCAGCGCGGGCAATACGGTTGACAACGAGATAAACGACAGGTCAGCCACGACGAGGTCGACGCGCCCGCCGACCGCCTCGGGTGACAGATCGCGCGCGTTGGTCCGCTCGACGACGATCACCCGCGGGTCGGAGCGCAGCGACCAGGCCAGCTGGCCGTAGCCCACGTCGGCGGCCACGACTTCGGCGGCCCCGCGATCCAGCAGGACTTCGGTGAATCCGCCGGTCGACGCACCGGCGTCCAGGCACCGCCGGCCCGCGACCGGGATCCCGAAAGCGTCCAGCGCACCGATGAGTTTGTGCGCCCCGCGCGACACCCACCGACGCTCGTCGTCGTCGGCGACGGTCAGGGCCGCGGTGACGGCGACGGCGGTGGCGGCCTTGACCGCGGGCATGCCGTCGATGCTGACCTTCCCGGCGCCGATCAACTCGGCGGCCTGCTGACGAGATCGCGCAAGGCCGCGCCGCACCAGCTCGGCGTCAACGCGGGCGCGTCGTGCCATGCCCGCACTCAGCCCTTCTCCGCCGACTCCAGCGCAGCCAACAGCACGTCATGTGCCTCGGAAAGCTTGCGTGCTATCTCTTCGAGCTCGGCGATTGACGGCCCGTTTTCCCGGTTTTCCGGGTTGGCCGGGTCGGGCAGCTGCGCTAGCAGGGCGTCGATGTCGGCGCGAATCTGATCAGGATCGATATTCATTGCGGTTCTACGGTAGTCACCCGCTAGTCCCCGTGCACCAGGGACCAGCGCTCGAGCGCGTCGCGGGCCCGGTCGTCGGTGGCCCGGATGCGCACCGGCTGCCCGCCGAACTGGGCACCCCATACCGCGCTGGCGACGGCGCGCACGATCGACAGCCCGTCCCCATCGTCGGTGCCGTTGCCGCCGACCGTGACGCCACCATCGCCGACGTCGACCGCCCAGCCGGGCTGCGGCCCGACCGCGAGCAGATTGCTGTCCTGGTGCAACGCGCGCAGGTCGTGACCGATATAGGTGGGCCGCTGCGCGGGTTCGGCGTACACCGCGTCTCGCGCGGTGCTCACCCCGGTCAGCACCATCAGGCTGGGGAACTTGGCGGCATTGGCGCCCTCGATGTCGGTGTCCAACCGGTCGCCGATCACCAACGGCGAGCGATAATCGCCGCGCGCGACCGCATCGTTGAGCAGCGTCGGGGCGGGTTTCCCGGCCACCTTGGGTTCGGCGCCGGTCGCGGCCCGCAGCGCGGCCACCAGGGATCCGTTGCCGGGCAGCAGGCCTCGCTCGGTAGGCAGCGTGGGATCGACGTTGGCCGCCACCCACAATGCGCCGGCCCGGATGGCCAATGCGGCCTCGGCAAGTTCGGGCCAGCCGATGGTCATCGAGAGACCTTGGACGACGGCGACGGGGTTGTCGTCGTAGCTGCGCACCGGACGCAGTCCGACGGCGGCGATTTCGTTGGCCAGCGAGTCAGTGCCCACGATCAGCACGGGCGAACCCGACGGCAGCTCATCGGAAAGGAGGTGGGCGGCACTTTGGGCGCTGGTGACGACGTCGTCGGCGCCGGCAGTGAAGCCCAGGTCACGCAGGTGCGTCGCTACTTCGTCGGCGCTGCGGGAGGCGTTGTTGGTGACGAACAGCTTGCGGCTGTGCACCTCGTCGAGCGTCTGCACCGCGCCGTCGGTGGGACGGTGGCCGCGAAACACCGTTCCATCCAGGTCGATCAGCAGGCAATCATATTCCTGCGCAATGGATTTCACTTAATCCGATCCCGCCACTTCAGCCCAGCTCGCCGACCCGGTCTTCGGCGTCGGTGACGCCGTCGACATCGGCGGCCGCGGAGTGCAAGAACCATTGCAGCGCTTCGGCGTCACGGCCGAGCGCGAGCAGGGTGTCGGCGTAGGCGTAGAACAACCGGGCGGCCGTCGAACCGGTGCGGCTCGGATCCAGTTGCGGCGTGGACAAGACAGTCAGCGCCTGCTCGAGCTGCCCAAGATCGGAACGGGCGCCGGCGACCACGATGCGCAGTTCGTCGGCGCCGTCTCCGCTGAGTTGGGTCGCCTCCTCACCGCGTGCCAATTCGATTGCCCGCTCCGGACGGCCAAGGCCGCGTTCGCAATCCGCGATCAGCGCAAGCAACGAGGACTTGCTGCCCATCCTGCGGGCGGCGCGTAATTCGGCCAGTGCCTGCGCCCAATCCCCGTAGCGATAGGCGGCGATTCCGACGGCTTCGCGAATCGCCGCGATTCTGCTGGACTTGGCCCGCGCGGCACGGGCATGGTTCAGGGCGGCTTCCGGGTCTTCGTCCATCAGCTCACCCGCAGCGACCAGGTGGCGCGCCACCGCGTCAGCGGTAACGCGGTCCAAGGTGCTCAGTTCGCCGCGAATTTCGGGTGCCAGCTGTTTGGCGTCCACCCCGGGCGGTATCGCGGGCCCGTTGTCCGCCGCGCGGTCAACGTCGGCGCTGGTGCCCCGCGGCTGGGCCGGGCGCGCCCTATCCGGTCCTGACCAGCCCGACGACGGGCGCGGCCGTCGTTCGCCGTTGGGACGCTGTCTGTCGTCGGCCACTCGTGTCGTTCACCTCGATCGCTTCCGTTCCCCTGAAGAGGATACGGGCACGGGGTGAGGGTCTCGCTACGCCTTGAACCGGTCCGGTATCAACGGCGCGATCATCGAAGGACAGAAGGTCCCGATCGCCAGAATTGTGAATATGCCCGCATTCTTCTCGGTCATTCCGTTGCCGGTGGCCATGTCCGAGACGACCGAGTCGAACGACCCACCCGGTCGGACCAGCATTGGGCAGACCTGCTGGCCCTCCGCCAGCGTCGTTGCAGGTTGGGTGACGGCAATGCCGGCATTGGTCAGGGCAGACAGGAAGGCATTGCCCGCCATGTCGGCGCGGATCGGCGCCGCCATCGTCGCGGCCGCGGCAACCAAAGCCGCGGTCAACGCCACAAACCCGAGCGTCTTCGCCTGGCCGCCGACTTGCAAGGTCCGCTGGTAAACCATTGACTGCGCCGTCATCTCTCGCTTCTCATCGATTGTTCGGTGTAACCGCGCAAAATCACTGTGACTACAGTGGCCAACCAGTGTCACGTTTAGGGCACGGCAAGGTAAAGGTTTGCCCAGCACCGTGTTTTGCGGGAACTTGTTGACGGCTTCGGGTGGAATATGCCCCGGCGCAAGCACTTTACGGTGGCCGTGTCGACCCACCAGGCTGCGCTGTCCCCCCGACGGTGGACACGGGATATCCACCCCCAATTCCACCGTTCGTGGGATAGCGGCAAGCCGCAAACCCGCGAAAAATGGTTGTCACGCGGGGATCTCGTCATCCATCCAACGAGACTTACCCTTCTCGAATTCGGCTTCCCCTCCGAAAGACGAGATCCCCGCCTAAACCTTAACCACTCACCTTTTCGATGCCGGCGATATTGCGCTTGCCGCGACGCAAAACCAGCCACCGGCCGTAGAGGAAATCTGAGGCCTGCGGGGCCCATTCGTCGCTGTCGACCCGAACGTTGTTGACCGAAACGCCGCCTTCGCCGATCGTGCGTCGGGCGGCGCCCTTGCTGGCCGACAGGCCGCTGGCCACCAACAGGTCGATAATCCCGTTCGGACCACCGGGTTTGAGCTCGGCGACCGAGGTCTCCCGTAACGCGGCGGACAGCGTCGCCTCATCGAGGCGGTCCAGCTCGCCTTGACCGAAGAGCGCCCGGCTGGCGTGCTCGACGGCCGCGGTGGCCTCCTCGCCATGCACCAGGACCGTGAGTTCAGTCGCGAGACGGCGTTGGGCGGCACGTTGTTGCGGACGATCGGCGGTGGCCTGTTCCAGCTCCGCCAGCTCGTCGGCGGACAAGAAGGTGAACCACCGCAGGTAGCGGATCACGTCGGCGTCGGCGGTATTGACGAAGTACTGATACCAGGCATAGGGGCTGGTCAGCTGCGGGTCCAGCCACAGGTTGCCGCCGCCGGTCGATTTGCCGAACTTGGTGCCGTCGGCCGCGGCCACCAACGGGACCGTGAGTGCGTGCACCGTCGCGCCAAGCTTCTGGCGGACCAGGCGAACTCCGGCGATGATGTTGCCCCACTGATCCGAGCCGCCGATCTGCAGCGCACAGCCGTGGCGTTGATGCAGTTCGACGTAGTCGTTGGCCTGCAACAGCATGTAGCTGAACTCCGTGAAGGAGATCCCGTCGCCCTCCAGCCGGCGCCGGATGGTGTCGCGATCCAGCATCACGTTGACCGAGAAGTGCTTGCCGAGATCCCGCAGGAACTCGATCGCCGACATCTGGGCCGTCCAGTCGAGGTTGTTGGCGACGATCGCGCCGGTGAGTGAGTCGTCGAAGTCGACGAAGCGTTCCAGTTGACCGCGAATTCGCTCGGTCCATTCGGCGACCGTGTCGGCCTCGTTGAGGCTGCGCTCGCCGACCTCACGCGGATCCCCGATCATGCCGGTGGCGCCGCCCGCGAGCACGATGGGACGGTGGCCGGCCCGCTGAAACCGCCGCAGCGCCAGTAGCGGCACCAGATGCCCCGCATGCAAGCTCGGCGCGGTGGGGTCGAAGCCGGCGTACACCGTCACCGGTCCGCGCTGCACTTCGGCGGCCAGGGCGTCGAGGTCGGTGGACTGCGCGATCAGCCCACGCCAGCCCAGCTCGTCGAGGATCATGGGGTAAAAGGCTAGTCGCTGGCGCCCGGGGCAGGCGCCCGCGGACTTCGCCGATACGCCGAGACTTCCGGTCGACCGGCAACCCACAGTCGCCACGGCCGGTCGGCGGCCTGGCTGACCCCAACGCGTGGACCCGCCACCGCGCCATTCACCGCATTCAACCTCAGCGTCACCGGTCCGTCGGCGTCGAACAAGTCAATCCCGTTGTCGGACATCGTAATTCCCAACGCGGAGCACAGGTTTCCGGGACCACGCGCCAGCGCGACGCTGCGGACCGCCTCGCCGCGCCGGGCCTGGGCGACATCGGCGCCGTCCTCGATTATGGCGGCGCGCAGCAGGACCGCGGCGGCCGTGCCGTCGGGTCCGCACGAGACATTGGCGCACACGTGGATCCCGTGGCTGCGGTAGGTGTACAGGCGCCCCGGGGGCCCAAACATCACGCCGTTGCGGCCGCTGCGCCCCCGGTAGGAGTGCGCCGCCGCGTCCGGCCAGGGACCGTCGGGAACCCCTCCGTAGGCCTCGACCTCGACGACGATCCCGCTCACGCCCCGCCCGATGAGGGTGGCGCCCAGCAATCGATGGGCGGCCTGGACCGGATCGACTAAGAGCTGGCCTGCGGACACCCAGCGAACCTACCGGGACCACAAACATGGCAATATCCCGGTTGCCGTGTGGCAAAGGAGCCCAAAAAATGCATGCGATCGACCCCGCCGCCACCGCGTGGCTGCTGGCCAGCACCGCGCTGGTCCTATTGATGACCCCCGGCCTGGCAATCTTCTATGGCGGCATGGTCCGCACCACCGGGGTGCTCAACATGATCATGATGAGCTTCATCTCTATCCCGCTCGTCACGGTGGCGTGGCTGCTGGTCGGCTACACCCTCGCGTTCTCCGAAGGCGGGACGGGTGGGTTCATCGGCGGCCTCAGCCATATCGGCATGCTCGGCATTAACCCCGACACCACGCACGGCACGGTTCCCGAACTGCTCTATGCCACCTTCCAATTGGCGTTCGCGATCATCACCGCCGCCCTGGTCAGCGGCGCGATCGCCGACCGCGCCAAATTCGCCGCCTGGATGGTGTTCGTCCCGGTATGGACGATCTCCGTGTATTCGGTTGTCGCGCACTGGGTGTGGGGTCCCGATGGCTGGCTGGCCAAGATGGGCGTGCTCGACTACGCGGGCGGTCTCGTCGTCGAGATTGTCTCCGGCTCCTCAGCGCTGGCTCTGGCGCTGGTGCTCGGACCCCGCATCGGCTTCAAGAAAGACGCCATGCGCCCGCACAACCTGCCGCTGGTCTTGCTCGGGGTCGGCCTGCTGTGGTTCGGCTGGTTCGGGTTCAACGCCGGTTCC
>DASYJS010000022.1:0-4951 GCA_035996225.1 Mycobacterium sp.
AACTAATGCCCGTGTTCACCATTGACGCCCCGTCAGGGGCGCACCAAGACGCCAAAGACAAGATGCTGAAGGAGGTCACCGAAGCGCTGCACGAGGCATGGCCCATCCCCGACACCCGGGGCTGGTTGCGCGAATACCCAGCCGGCGACATCTCCCAGGACGGACGCATCGGAGCCGAGCCGGTGCGGCCGGTGTGCTCATTGGAGGCACCAGAACTGACCAACCTCGACGCGAAACGGAAACTGGTGCAAAAAATCGAATCGGCGATCGCCGCGGCCTACGACGGCATCGCCAACACCGAGGAGGTTCTCGTCTTGGTCAACCACTACCCACTTGAAAACGTCGGATGGCAAGGAAGCCTGCAATCCGACAAACCCGAGATCGTCGCCGCCATCGCACAGCTCAACCAATAGACAGCACCGTTGATCGAGGGCGGAGTGCCCCCAGCACTCCGCCCTCGATCGATCATTTGACCAAGGTTGTTGCGATGCAGGTGATTCCGCTAACCGACTAGAGTTCGAGCCCATAGGCCCGGTCCTGGTTTGCGTTCGGCGCACTGCTGTGTGGTGGTGGCGAAGCGTTGGTCGTTGCGGTCTCCTAGGGCCGCCACAATGCGGGTAGGAGCTCGCGGTGCATCTGGTGGTTTTCCGAAACGGCATGAAAACGGCCCCCGGAGAAGTCTCCGGGGGCCACCTTCGCTGGTAGCGGGGACAGGATTCGAACCTGCGACCTCTGGGTTATGAGCCCAGCGAGCTACCGAGCTGCTCCACCCCGCGTTGGTAAATGCCAGGTTACCGAACACGTACGAAGCTATCCAAATCGCGGGTCGCCGAGAGCGAATTGCCCAGCTCAGTGCGAAGGCGGGTTGAGGCCGTATCGCTGTGCGATGTCGTCCATCCAGTCCGGCGTGCCGTACGTCAGCCCGTACTTGGTCGCCAATTCACCGAACTCCGGCGTCTCGTGCAGTGGCTTGCCCGCATCGCCGCTGGCGTGTTCGACGAGCAACTCCCCCAGCTCCCGGAAGTAATTCTCGAACCCGCCGGGAGTGATGATCTCGATGATGCGACCGGGCTCGGTGCCGGCATTCCACATCGCATGCATCTGCCCGCGCGGCTTGGTGATGTAGCCACCGGGGCCGAGGACTACTTCACTGTTGTCGGACCGGAAGCCGATCTCACCGGCGAGCACGATGGAGTGCTCGTCCTCGCGGCTGTGGCGGTGCGCCGCGGAGAGGAAGCCGACCTCGAACGGATGCTCGACGATGGACACTTCGCCGTTATTGTTGTTGCCGGAGAGCTTGAACGCCGCCCCAAAGCCTGGAATGGCCACGTAGTCACCCTCACCTGGCTGCACCACCGAAACCCCGATTTGCTTCGCATCGGCCATCTGAAATCCCTTAAGCTGTACCGTTTTCGGACTTGAGCAGCCAGGCCTGTTTCTCCAAGCCGTCGATGATCGCGTGCAGCAAGTCGGCGGTCGAGGGATCGGCGGCGTCGACGTCGTCGTGCACGGCGCGCATGGTGCCCACGACAGCGTAAATCCGGTTGGTGATCATGTCGACAGTTTCGGTGGCGCCGACGAGACCAGGTGTAACTCGATCAAGTCGACGAGCACCCTTTGCAGGTTCTCGAAGAAGCTGGCTGGAGCGTTAAACGGCCGAACCTCGTCGGCGTCACGACGGGTGCTGGACAGTGCAGTTGTCATGGCCGATCCCTTTAGCTCGCAAAGCGGCTCGGGTTGAGGGGTTATTCGGGCCAGGTGTTGTTGAGGATGATGTCGACGAAGTTCTCGCGGGTGAATGTCGGGTCGAAGTGCGCGAGCACGTCGTCGTTGACGGTGCCGAAGGTGCTCTGCGGGCGGTGCTTCATTCCGTCGTTGAACGCGGTCAGGATGCGCTGCTTGAAATTCGGACGCGGATGAGCCGCCGTGACGGCGGCAAGCGCAGCGGGAGAAAGCTCGTCGCGGTCGATGCCCAGCACGTCGGTTTCGACACCAGCGGTCACCAAGGCGACTTCGGGCTCCAGGAACTCCGGGATCCCGGGAGTGGTGTGCAAGGCGATGCTCAGCCACACCTTGTCGGCGTCGGCTTTATCGACGCCATGCTCCAGCAGGAACTTCCGCGCCGCATTGGCGCTGTCTACCTCGAAGCGCAGCTGCGAGGTCCGGTAGCGCTCGGTGAGGCCCAGGTCATGAAACAGCGCCCCGGCGTAGAGCAGCTCCAAGTTCGGTTCCAGTCCGCGGCGGCGGCCCTGTAGGGCACCGAAGAGGAACACCCGGCGGGAGTGGTCAAAGAGCAAGTCGTCTTCGGCGTCGCGGATGTAAGTGGTGATGTCCCGCACCAGTGGTGTGTCGGGTATGACGATGTCGGCGATGGTGTCCATCAACTGAATATCCATGATCTCGTCTCCTCGGGTGGTCTTGGTTGTTAGTTTGCGGGGTCCCGGGTTATCCGACCGTTGCGATTCGCGCCGTCTTCTCCACAGAAAGCGACACAATGGCTTCGTGGCTGAAGCCGGAGCGCATTCGCGGGTGGTGGTGATCGTCGTGTTCGACGAGGTGACGCTGTTAGACGTCGCGGGAGCGGCGGAAGTCTTCGTCGAAGCCAACCGATTCGGCGCCGACTACCAGCTCAAAATCGCCTCGGTGGATGGGTGTGACGTGACGTCCTCGATCGGGACCCGGTTGGGTGTCACCGACAGCATTTCGTCGATCGGTTCCGCCGATACCGTGATGGTCGCCGGCAGCGACAACTTGCCCAGGCGAGCGATCGATCCCGCGCTTGTCGACGCCATCAGATCAGTGTCGGCACGGACCCGGCGTATGGCGTCCATTTGCACGGGGTCGTTCTTACTGGCCCAGGCCGGGCTCCTTAGCGGCCGGCGCGCCACCACGCACTGGCACGATGCCCGGCTATTTGCCCGGGCCTTCCCGAATATCACCGTTGAGCCGGACGCGATCTTCGTCCGCGACGGCGAGGTCTTCACCTCGGCTGGGGTGTCGTCGGGCATCGACCTAGCGCTGGCGTTGGTCGAAATGGATTACGGGACCGAACTGGTCCGCGACGTGGCTCGGTGGCTGGTCGTCTATCTCAAACGCGCGGGCGGCCAATCACAATTCTCGGTGTTGGTTGAGGCCGATCCACCGCCACAGTCATCGCTGCGCGCGGTCACCGAAGCGGTCGCGGCCAACCCGGCCGCCAACCACAGCGTGAAATCGCTTGCGACCCAGGCTTCGTTGAGTACGCGGCAGCTGACCCGGCTATTTCAGTCCGAGCTCGGTACCACCCCGGCCCGCTACGTCGAAATGGTGCGCATCGATGCCGCCCGCGCAGCACTCGACGCCGGTCGCACCGTCACCGACACCGCGCGGTTGGCCGGCTTCGGTAGCGCCGAAACCCTACGGCGGGTGTTCGTCGAGTACCTGGGCGTCTCGCCCAAGGCCTACCGGGACAGATTCCGCACGGCAACGGCCTAGCTCAAGTTGGCCGGATTCAACAGATCCGACAGGCCGACGCGATGCAGCATCTCAGCCCTGAGCCGATCCAACACCGCGAAGCCGACGTCGGCGCCGTCCTGCGCCGGATCGATGTGAACCCGGAATGGGCGCTTGCCAAATGGGGTGTCGACCACGCTGACGAGCGCGTCGGCAACCACGGATACATCGGCGTCCGCAGGCACGATGGCGTTGAAGGCCTCCTGAACACGGGCTCCGAAATCCGGATAGGGTCCCGCTTCGTACTCGTCGAGCACTGCCTGGTCGCCAGGCGAGCCGGCATTGGCAAAGTGGTTGGTACCACTGGTGAATGCACCGGGCACAATGATCGACGTCTCTATGCCCCACCGGGTCAGTTCGCGCGCATAGGACACAGCCAGTGAGTCCATCGCGGCCTTGGCGGCGAAGTACGGCGCCAAATACGGTGGCGTGCCCCCGGCCGAGCTGCTGCTGGACACCCAGACGAGCAGTCCCTGCTGCTGGCGTCGCATGTGTGGCAGCACGGCCCGGTTGACCCGCTGCGTGCTCACCACGTTGACGTCGTAGAGCTGCGCCAGCTGTTCGGGCGTAAACGCCTCGGCCGGGCCGAACACCATGTGTCCCGCGTTGTGGACCAGCACATCGATGCGGCCATCGGCGTTGACGACTTGTTCGACAGCGGCGTCCACCGAAACCTGGGACTGCACATCCATTTCCACGGTCCGCAGGTCCACGCCACTCTCCTTGGCGAAGTTGCTGACGGCTTCGACCTGAGCGGCGTTGCGGCCGTTGATGTCACGCATCGACGCGTAGACGGTGTGGCCGGCGCGCGCCAACGCTTCGGCGCTGAGCCGACCGAACCCGCTCGACGCGCCGGTGACCACAATGACGTGACCCACGACGATCTACTTCGCGTTGTTGTACTTGGTGATGGCGTCGTCGAGTCGCTGTAGCGCTGAGCCGTAGCCGGCGAAATCACCCTTTTTCTGCGCATCTCGCGCGGCGCCGATCGCCGTCTGAATCTCCTGCAAGGCAGCCGCTTTGGCGGGCGACAACGTCGTCGATCCGTCCGGAGCCGGGGGCACTGCGGCTGGCAGCGGCGGCGAGCCGGGCGCCGCGGCCGGCGTAGGTGGACTCGCGGGCGGAGTCTGGGGTGCACCGGCATCGGTGGGAACAATCCCCGTCGCGGCCGCACCCGCACCGGGCCCGAACAACCCGGTGAGCGCGTCACCGACCGTCGGACCGTAACCGATCTTGTCGTTGTACATCATCGCCACCCGGATCAACCGCGGGTACGACGAGGCGGCGTCACTGGCCCCCGGAGAGGCGTAAACGGGTTCGACGTAAAGCAGCCCACCCTGAGCCACCGGCAGCGTCAGCAAGTTGCCCCAGCGGATTCGGTTCTGGTTGTCACGTCCGATCACACCGAGGTCTTGAGATACCGCCGGGTCGGTGGTGATCGCGTTATTGGCCAGCTTCG
>DASYJS010000023.1:0-8220 GCA_035996225.1 Mycobacterium sp.
TGGAACCCCTGCGCGCACTGTTCGAGCCGATCATGCTGCAAAGCGACGAGATCTGCGACGGCATCGGCTACCCTGTCGAGCTGGTGATCGGTCCCGAGACCGTGGTTCTGGACTTCCCGAAACGGACCGTGCGCGAACGTATTCCCCACGAAAAGGTCCGCTACGGCTTCGCCATCGAGCCGGAGTTGGTTCGAACCGTGTTGCGCGACGGCGAACCCGACTGGGTCAACACCATCTTCTTGTCCACTCGTTTCCAGGCATGGCGGGTCGGCGGCTACAACGAATACCTGTACACCTTCTTCAAGTGCCTGACCGACGAACGGATCGCCTATGCCGACGGTTGGTTCGCCGAGACCCACGATGACTCCGCGTCGATCACAGTGAACGGCTGGGAGATTCAGCGACGTTGCCCCCACCTCAAAGCCGACCTTTCGAAATTCGGTGTGATAGAAGGCGACACGTTGACCTGCAATCTGCATGGCTGGCAATGGCGACTGCAAGACGGTCGCTGCCTGACCACCCGCGGTCACCAGCTGCGGAGCCGCCGGGCATGAGCGACACGTACGACGACGGCCTGGTGCAGCTGGATCGGGCGGCGATCACGTTGCGCCGCTACCATTTTCCTTCCGGTACGTCGAAGATCATCGCGCTGGGCATGATCCGCGGGTACAACGCCCAGTCGTTGGGCTGGTTCACGACCCGGTTCACCTTCTGGGGCGGCACAGACCCACGTCATTGGCTGCCTCTGGACGTGCAGCGGCCACTGCGGTCCACGCTGATCACCCTGGACATTCCGGGAACCCGGCCGAGCCCCGCATTCACTCCCGCGCGCCCGGACGAGTTCCTCGCCCTGCTGGACGAGCTGCTGGCCCGGTTCGGCTAGCGGTCGGCCAGGGCCGCACGAGCGGCGTTGTAGCCGGGGGTGAACGTGATTCCGGGTCCACCGTGACAACCAGCACTGCCCAGGTAGAGCCCCTTAATCGGGATCGGTTGGCCGAGATAGCCTTTCGGCCCAGGCCGGTTCGGGCCGACCTGATTCGCATTCAACAGGCCGTGGCAGTAGTCGCCGCCGGGGGCACCGAACATCACACCCATGTGCTTGGGCGTGAAGGTGGTGTGCCGGATGATGCTGCGTTCGAAATTCGGCGCGAGCCGGGTGACCTTGTCGATCACTCGCTGACCCATTTCGACCTTCGCCTGCCCGTAATCCACGTCGCCCTCGATCGGGAACCACAACGCGAATGCCGACGCCGCGTGCTTTCCCCGCGGCGCCAAGTCCGGATCGTTCTGCGAGGGGATCTGCAAGACCATCGTCGGGTCGGCCGGAACGATCCCGCGCCGAGCTTCCTCCCACTGCTGTTGGACTTCCTCCGGCGTGCAGAACAGGCCTATCGAGGCCTGCATCGCCGGGTCGTTGAGGGACTCGTAGGGCGCGGCGAAGGCGGGGGCCTCGGCCAGCGCGAAGTGCATCTGCAAATAGCTGCCGCGGTGGTCGATGCGCGCATAGCGTTCCCGGATATCGGCGGGCAGCGCTGCGGCATCGATCATCTCGTTGAGTGTGATGTCCGGCGCGATGCCGGAGACGACGATCGGGGCGCTCAACGTCTCGCCCGCCTCGGTGCGCACCCCGGTCACCTGTCCGTCGGCGACGAGAATCTCGGTCACCTTGGTGCGCAACCGAACTTCGCCGCCGTGGCTCTCGAGCACCTCGCACAGGTGCGAGGTGAGCGCGCCGATACCACCGCGCAGTTTCTTCATCTGCATGGTGTCGCCGTCGGGAACGCCGAGTCCGAAGGCGAGCGCCGCCGCGCTACCCGGGGTGGACGGCCCGCGGTAGAGCGTGTTGACGGCCAACACGGTCATCGAGCCGCGCAGCGCACCATGCTTCTCGCGGTCGGGCAGGTAACGGTCCAACACGTCGGTAACCGATCCGAACAACATGTCATCGATCGCTGAGCGTTCGAATTCGTTTGTGGCACATGCATACATCTCGTCAATGCTCTTGGGCGGCATGCCGGCTTCGAACCGGCCCAGCGCCCGGCTCGGCGCCATGCTCCACGCCATCAGCCCCGCCATTCCGTTGACGGCGTCTGCCCCGTGCACCTCGTTGAGGTGGGTGAACAGCTTGATGGGGTCGCTGTATTGAATCAGCGGATCATCACCGACGCCGCGCAACGCCACCGACATCACGTCCAAGTCGATCGTCGGCAGGGTGTCCAGGCCCAGCTCGTTGACCACCTCGGACGCCGTCGGGAATTGCACTGAGCCGGCGATCTCGAACTGGTAGCCGTCGAAAAGCTCCACGGTGGAGGCCATGCCGCCGGCATAGAGCTTGGGATCCAGGCACAGCGTCCGCAGTCCGGCCTTCTGCAGCAGCACCGCCGCGGTCAGCCCGTTATGCCCTGCACCGATAACTATCGCGTCATAACCAGTCATGTCCTGCCCTCCGGAAGGAGGCTCGCACGTCCCCAAAGTTTTGTCAATTATGACGAAACTTTGGGGGTGGTCGCCGTGATCCAGGAATCGGTGATCCCCGCTCTCAGCGACTCCAGCGCCGCGTGGCACAGGCGTGCGAGTTCGCCGAGAGACCGGTCGTCGCCGACCATCCACACCTCCATCGCGCCGAACACCGCGGCGGCAATGCAGCGCGCGGTCACCGCGGAGTGCACCCGTTGGTCGGCCGTCGGGTCCGCGGTACCGCCGGCCCCGTGGCTACGCCGTTGCAACTGCAGTGCAATGGCATCGGCGAAGTCGGCCTGGACCTCCCTAATGTGGCGGACGATGCGACCGGGGTCGAGCTCGTCTTGCCGCAATGCGGCGATCTTGCTCACCGCGTCAACGTCATACGGGAACGAGAAGATGGCCGACTGCACCGAATCGATGATCGGTTCGGTGGCCGGCCTGGCATCCAGCGCCGCACGAAACCAATGCAGCCCGGTGTAATCGGCGAACAGCAAGTCGTGCTTGGAGGTGAAGTGGCGGTAGAACGTCCGTAGCGACACCCCGGCATCGGCGGCAATCTGTTCGGCGGACGTGTCTTCCACGCCCTGTGCCAGGAATCGCACGACGGCAGCCTGGCGCAACGCTTCCCGGGTGCGTTCGCTGCGCGCCGTCTGAGCGGGCCTGACCATTGCAGTAAGGTACCAAGACTTTGGATTTGCCATTCCACTTCTTGTGTCAATATTGACAAAACTTTCGGGCGGGGGTGAGACTTCGCCCATGGCCTCCATCATCATTCACTTTGCGCTCGGGCTTGCCTGCATCGCCGGGATCATCGCGTCCAACCCGAAGATCTACGCCAGACCCCAAGGCGGACCGTGGCTTTCGCCGTTGGAATGCGTGTACTACGCCGCCGGCATAGCGTCGATCGCGCTGGGTTATTGGTTCAACATCCACTTCGTGATGGCTGCACACGGGCAGGGCAACCTGATCTCCGGGCCGGCCAGCTATCCGACCTTCCTGCGGGAGCAGTTCGCCAACCCCGCATGCGGGTCGGGCAACCAGGATTACATCATCGCGAACGTGATTCTGATGCCGGCGTTTACCATCGTCGACGGCCTCCGGCGCGGGATCCGGCGCCCATGGCTGTTCTTCCTGGCCAGCTTCTTTACTAGCTTCGCGTTCCCGTTCGCCTTCTACTTCGCGACGATGGAGCGCCAACGCCGGCATGCAAAGGCGGGCGAGACGGTCGCCGCTTAAGGCTCCAGCACCTCGGTGCCGACGAACGGCACCAGCGCCTCGGGGACGCGCACACTGCCGTCGGGCCGCTGGTGGTTCTCCAGGATCGCGACGAGCCAGCGGGTGGTGCCGAGCGTGCCGTTGAGGGTGGCGGCGGTCTGCGGCTTGCCGTTGCCGTCCCGGTAGCGAGTGGCCAGCCGGCGCGCCTGGAACGTGGTGCAGTTCGACGTCGACGTCAGCTCGCGGTAAGTCTGCTGCGTCGGAACCCATGCCTCGCAGTCGAACTTGCGGGCAGCCGATGAGCCGAGATCGCCTGCGGCCACGTCGATTACCCGATACGGCACCTCGATAAGGGCCAGCATCTCGCGCTGCCAGCCCAGCAGCCGCTGGTGTTCGGCCTCGGCTTCTGCGGGCGTGCAGTAGACGAACCCCTCGACCTTGTCGAACTGATGCACGCGGATGATGCCGCGGGTGTCCTTGCCGTAGCTGCCGGCCTCGCGGCGGAAACACGACGACCAGCCCGCGTACCGCAACGGCCCGCCGGACAGGTCCAGGATCTCGTCGGAGTGGTAGCCGGCCAACGGCACCTCCGAGGTACCGACCAGGTACAGGTCGTCGGAATCGACCCGGTAGATCTCATCGGCGTGGGCGCCCAGAAATCCGGTGCCCGCCATCACCTCCGGACGCACCAGCACCGGCGGGATCATCGGAATGAAGCCGTTCTCGACGGCCAGACGCAGCGCCAGCTGCAGCAGGCCGAGCTGTAACAGCGCGCCCTGGCCGGTCAGGAAGTAGAACCGCGAGCCGGATACCTTGGCGCCGCGCGCCATGTCGATGAGACCCAACGCCTCACCCAGTTCCAAGTGATCCTTCGGGTTTTCGATCGCTGGGGGCTCACCGACGACGTCGAGGACGGCGAAGGCCTCCTCCCCGCCGGCGGGGACCCCGTCGATGACGACGTTGGAGATCGCCAGGTGGGCCGCGGTGAACGCCGTCTCAGCAGCGGCCTGGGCGGTCTCGGCGGCCTTCACCTGCTCGGCGAGCCCCTTCGCGCGCGCCAATAAGGCCGGGCGCTCCTCGGGCGACGCGGCGCCCACGCTCTTGCTGGCGGATTTCTGTTCGGCGCGCAGCGTGTCGGCGGTCGAGATGGCGGCCCGGCGGCCGGCGTCGGCCGTCAGCAGGGCATCCACCAGCGCCGGGTCTTCGCCGCGGCTGAGTTGGGAACGGCGGACGGCGTCGGGGTCTTCCCGGAGCAGCTTGAGGTCGATCACGGCCTGAAGATTACTTTCGGCTCGGCACTCGCCGCACGGAGCATCCGCTACAGCTCATCCCAGGACTCACATCTGTAACTTTTGTCACGTCGGCGCAAGGGTCCTGTCAGAATGGAAGGGATGTCGGACACGCTCGAGACGCAAGCCGCACCCAGCCCGCCCGCGACCGAGGCGGAGCAGCCGCTGGCCGGCTTCCAGTTGCCGCGCACCCTGCAGGCGACGGCGACACGGCGGGCATTGCTCCTCTTCGCGCTCGGCGGCCTGCTGATCGCCGGATTGGTAACCGCCCTTCCGGTCAGCGGCCCCGGGCAGGGCCGACTTGCCGGCTATCTCGACAGCAATCCGGTACCCAGCACCGGAGCTAAGAGCGACGCCGCATTCAATCGCGCCAAAAGCGGTGATTGCCTGATGTGGCCGGACGTCACGCCGGAGTCCGCGACCATCGTCAAGTGCGCAGACGACCACAAGTTCGAGGTCGCCGAGTCGATCGACATGCGGACTTTCCCCGGCTCGGAGTACGGGCCCAATGCCGCCCCGCCGTCGCCGGCTCGCATTCAGCAGATCAGCCAGGAGCAATGCGAGGCCGCGGTGGGCCGTTACCTCGGCCCCAAGTACGACCCGAACAGCAAGTTCAGCGTCAGCTTGTTGTGGGCGGGTGACCGGGCGTGGCGTCAGTCCGGCGAGCGACGCATGTTGTGCGGGCTGCAGATGCCCGGTTCGAACAACGAACAGGCCGCCTTCAAGGGCAAGATCGCCGACGTCGACCAGTCCAAGGTCTGGCCCGCCGGCACCTGCTTGGGCATCGACCCGGCCGCCAATCAGCCCATCGACGTTCCGATCGACTGCAAGGCCCCGCACGCAATGGAGGTCACCGGCACGGTCAACCTGGCCGAGAAATTCCCGGGTGCACTGCCTGCCGAACCCGAGCAGGACGGCTACATCAAGGACGCCTGCACCAAGATGACCGACGCCTACCTCGCGCCCACCAAGTTGCGCACCACCACGCTGACGCTGATCTACCCCACCGTGTCGCTGCCCAGTTGGTCGGCGGGTAGCCGGGAGGTCGCCTGCAGCATCGGCGCCACGCTGGGCAACGGGGGCTGGGCCACCCTGGTCAATAGCGCCAAGCGTCAGCTGCTGATCAACGGTCAAGCCCCGGTGGCTCCTCCCGACATACCCGAGGAGCGGCTCACGATGCCGCCGGTCCCGGTCCAGGTGCCGAGCGCCCCGCCCGCGCAGTCCAGCGCTCCGCCGGAGATGCCGCAGGGCGATCAGCACCTGCCACAACAACAGCCGGTTGTGACGCCGCCCCGGGCACCCGCCTCGCAGGCGCCGGCGACGCAGGCGCCACAGCAGGTCCCGCCCCAAGACGGCGGACTGCCGCCGGGTTCCGGCCCGCCCCTGGACGCACCGGCACCGCCGCCCGCGCCGGCTGAACCCGCGCCCGGGGCACCACCGCCTCCGCCAGCCGAGCCGGCGCCAGGAGGTTAGGCCGGGTGGCCGTGCGGATGGATCCGCAGCGGTTCGACGAACTGGTCTCCGACGCACTCGACCTGATCCCTGCCCAGCTGGCGGCCGCAATGGACAACGTCGTCATCCTTGTTGAGAACCGTCATCCCGACGACTCTGAATTGCTGGGACTGTACGAAGGGGTGGCGTTGACCGAACGCGACTCCGACTACGGCGGATCACTGCCGGACGCCATCACGATCTACCGCGAGGCGCTGCTGGAGATCTGTGAATCCGACGGCGACGTCGTCGAGGAGGTGGCGATCACAGTGATCCACGAAATCGCCCACCACTTCGGCATCGACGACGACCGATTGGAAGAACTGGGCTGGGGCTAATAATCCGCGGGTATCCGGGCGCGGCACCGCCGATTTGTCATCCCCTGGTGCTAGGAACGGCTTATGAGCGCTGATTGCCGCGACTGCCGGGCGGGTTTGGAACACTGCCACGGCACCATCATTCGACACTCACTGCGCCGTTCGGAATGCACCGAGACGGACTGCGTCAGTCCCGAGCTGTTTGCGCACGCGTTCGTCATCGACTGCGATGCCGTCGGCTGCACCTGCACGGAATTGGTGGCGCTGGCGGTCTGATCAGCCCATCGGATCGGTGCTCGACCGAACCGCGTCGGCGACCGGGGTGACCGCTTCACTGGGTTCGGGGTAGAACGGCGGCGTCAGGGTTCCCCACCGCAGACAGCTCCACCGCCCGTCGGTGATCGGGGCCAGCACCACCGACTCGGCATTGCCCAGGTGGTTGTCGAGCGCGAAGCCTGCGTCCACGCCGGCCAGCACCGCGGAGACCAGCCGGATCGCCGCGCCATGGCTGACGACGACGATGTCACCGTTCCAGGCGCGGTCGTCGAGGTAGCGCATCCGCAAGTCGGTGAGCACCGGGATATAACGGGCCAACACCTCGTTAGCGGTCTCGCCGCCGGGCAAGGGCAGGTCGAGTTCGCCGTGCTGCCATCGGTCGTAGATGGCATTGAATTCCGCGACCGCCTCGTCGTCGTTGCGGTTCTCCAACTGCCCGACCTGCACCTCGTGGATGCCGGCGACTTCCCGCGGAGCCACGTCGACCTCTGCGCCGATCACCGCGGCCGTCTGCGACGCCCGGGTGGCCACCGAATGCGCGAGCAGCGCCGGGCGTCCGGCATCAAGAGCGAACGCCCTGGCCTGGTCGCGTCCGGTCGGCGTCAGCTCCGCCCCGGGCGGCCGAGTGTCCAGCCGGCGCTCGACGTTGCCGAAAGACTGGCCATGTCGCAGCAGCACCAAACGACCACTCACCGTTCCAATCCCCCCGCCCCGGAACTCTCGGCCTGCTCAGGTTTGCCCTCGCGCAGCCGCGCCAGCCAACGCGACGCCTCGTCTGCTGGTGGTGGTCCTATCCCTGCCGCCGGGCCCGTCGGCCAGGAACCTAAATACCGCACGTCCACACAACGACGATGCAGCGCCTTGAGTGCCTCGGCGACGGCGTCGTCGTCGATGTGGCCGGCGCAGTCGGTGAAGAACAGGTAAGTGCCGAGTTCGGTTCGGGTCGGCCGAGATTCGATGCGGGTGAGGTCGATATCGCGGATGCCGAATTCGCCCAGCGCGGCGAGCAGCGCCCCCGGTACATTCTCGATCCGCAACACCACCGACGTGCGATCGGCGCCGGTGCGCGCCGGCGGCGGCCCCGGCAAGCCGACTAGGAGGAAGCGGGTGCGGGCGTTGATTTCATCGACCACGCCCTCGGCGAAGGCCGCCAGCTTCCAATGCGCGGC
>DASYJS010000024.1:0-1952 GCA_035996225.1 Mycobacterium sp.
ACTGTAGTTCTTGATGCAGGGGTGCTGGGTGACGCTTGGACAGGCCGATCGTCAGGGCGATTTGCTCGATGATGTGACGCGCTTTTGCGACGGGGCGCTGCCGGAGAGTTCGATCTACGCGGTGTTGCATCGGGAGCGGGATCGGCTGTTCCCGGACGAGATGTTCGCGGATCTGTTCAGTGACAAGGGGCGTCGGTCGGTGCCGCCGTCGGTGGTGGCCACGGTGATGGTGCTGCAGCGGTTGGAGGGGTTGTCTGATCGGGACGCGGTGGAGCGTTACACGTTCGACGCGCGGTGGCGGTACGCGGCCGGGGTGGGCGGCTACGACGGCACGGGGTGGGGCCGCTTCGCGCATACGGTGCTGGTGGATATGCGGGCCCGGTTGGCGAAGTCGGACGATCCGCGGCGGATCTTCGCGGTGGCCTTGAAAGCCGCGTCCGCGGCGGGGCTGGTCGGGGCGAAGCGGGTGCTGGACTCGACGCCGTTGTATGACGCGGTGGCCACGATGGACACGATCACGTTGATCCGCTCCGCGGTGCGTGGGCTGCTGCGCGTGGCCGATGCCGAACTCGAGGCCGAGCTGCGCTCGGTGCTGTCGGGCGGAGACGATTACGCCAGTACCGCCAAGCCCTGTATCGATTGGGATGATGCCGCCGCCCGGGACGCGCTCATCGACTCGCGGGCCCGGGACGGGTACGCGTGCCTGGCGTTGCTGGACGGCCGGGAGCTGAGCCAGGAGGTTGCGCAGGCCGGCGAGTTGTTGGCCACCGTGCTGGGTCAGGATCTGCAGGCCACCGACGATGGCGCGTTTCGTATCGCTCGGCGGATCGCCAAGGACCGGGTGATCTCCACCGTGGACCCCCAGGCGCGGCACGGGCACAAGACAGCCGCCCGGGGCTTCGACGGGTACAAGGGCCACGCTGCGGTCGACCCGGATAGCGAGATCATCACCGACACTGTGGTCTCGCCGGGCAACGTCGGTGACGCCAGTGTGGCCGAAGACCTCATCGACGATCTGATCAGCAAGACCAGCACCCCCGCGACCGACAGCGCAGCCGGCGAAGTCGACGCGGTCGACGCCAACGCGAATGAGCCGGCCGTGTACGGCGACGCGGCGTACGGCGCTGGCGAGTTCCTCGACCACTTGGCCGACAACGACATCGCCTCGCGGTGCAAGACCCAGCCGCCCACCGCCGCGGGCGGCATGTTCAGCAAGGACCGCTTCGGCGTTGACCTCGACGCGGACACGGTCACCTGCCCGAACGGGGTCAGCACCCCGATCCGCCGCAACAGCGACGGCGACGGCACCGCCTACTTCGGCGAGGCCTGCCGCGACTGCCCCCTGCGCGCGCAGTGCACCAAGGCTGAGGACGGACGCACCATCAGGGTCGGCCGCTACGAGCGCCGCCTGGCCGAGGCCCGCACCCGGCAACAGGATCCGGAGTGGGTGGCCGACTACCGGGCCACCCGCCCCAAGGTCGAACGCAAGCTCGCCCACCTGATGCGACACCGCCATGGCGGGCGCCGGGCCCGCATGCGCGGCACATCCAAGATCGACGCCGACTTCAACCTCCTCGCCGCCGCGCACAACCTTGCGCGTCTGGCCAGGCTCGGGCTCCGCTTCGCCGCTACTGGTTGGGCGGTGGCCAGCACATGACGGACCAGCACAGCGGCCACAACCCTCCACACGACCCCACAGCAACGACCCACACCCGGATCACAGACCCGGCCGAACACCAACCCCGGCAGCCGAAACAGCACTCACCGCATCACTGAGGCCGCTGGCGCGCCCGCTCGCGCCACCGTCTGGACCGACCGCCCCAGAGCGACCCGAACTACACCAGCCACCTAGGCGGGTTGGGGGCACAGCTGTGGCTCAATCACCCGACGGCTCAGCACATTACAGAGGCCAAGATCTACCTATTTCTGTTTGGCTTGGTGGCGCTGACTTG
>DASYJS010000025.1:0-10297 GCA_035996225.1 Mycobacterium sp.
GGGATGATGACACCACCTGGAGGGGGACAATGATTCCCTTGTCGCACCGGATTCGCGTTGTCACGGGGCTCGTGGTGGTGTTGGTCGTTTCCGTGTTGTCCGGGTGTGGTTTCCACGGCGCGAACTCATTCAAATTGCCGGGCACCAAGGGCGGCGGCGCGGGCTCATACACCGTCCAAGCACAGATGCCCGATGTTCAAAACCTCCAACAGAATTCCCGCGTCCGCGTCAACGACGTCACTGTCGGCACGGTGACCAACATCGAACTTCAGGGCTGGCATGCCGTGGTCACCATGACGATCGACGGGGACGTCGACCTGCCGGCCAATGCAACGGCCACACTGGGGCAGACCAGCCTGCTGGGCTCGGTCCACTTAGAACTGGCGCCACCCGCCGGGGTACCGGCCGAGGGCAAGCTCAAAGCTGGATCACTGATCCCGTTGACCTCCGCCGGTGCTTACCCATCCACCGAACGGACACTGGCCGCGGTGTCGCTGCTGGTTAACGGGGGTGGCCTGGGCCAGATCCAGGACATCATCAAGGCGTTGAGCACCGCTTTTACCGGTCGCGAGCAGGACCTGAGAAGCCTTCTCGGACAACTCGATAAGTTCGTCAGCTACCTCAGCGACCAAAAAAACGACATCATCGCCGCAACCGACAGCCTCAACAACCTGGTCGGTCAACTCGCCGACCAGAAGCCGGTAATTGATAAGGCGCTGAAGACGCTGCCGGGTGCGTTGACCGTGCTCAAAGACGAGCGGAACAATCTCGCCGACGCGCTCGGCGAGCTGAGCAAAGTCGGCGCGCTTGCTGCTGACTCGGTCAATAAGACCAAGTCCAACCTGGTCAAGGAACTGACGGACCTCGGTCCGGTTCTCCAATCACTGGCCGACGCGGGGCCGGCGCTAACTCGCTCGCTCGGGTTCTTTGGAACCTTCCCGTTCCCCAAGGACACGCTCAGCAAATGGAACCGCGGCGACTACGCGAACTTGACCGCGGTCCTCGACCTCACGCTGAGCCGGATCGACTCCGGATTTTTCACCGGTACCCGCTTTGAGTGCAATCTGACGGAGTTAGAGCTGCAGTGGGGGCGCACCATCGGCCAGATGCCCAGTCCCTGCATGAACGGCAGCCAGTACAACCCCGGCAACCCGTTAGTCGTCCCTTACCACTCCAACCAGGGGCCGTGACATCGTGTTGACGAAGCGAACCAAAATCCAACTGCTGGTTTTTGCAGTGGTCAGCTTGATCGCGGGCACCATTATGTTTTTCGCCTACATGCAGGTACCGACCGTGTTCTTCGGCATTGACCGATACTCGGTCGCGGTGCAGTTGCCCCAAGGGGGCGGCCTGTACCCGGGCGGAAACGTCACCTACCGCGGAGTCGAGATTGGCCGGGTGCAGACCGTGCGTCTGACCCAGACCGGGGCCGAGGCGGTGCTTCAGCTGGATTCGGACATCCACGTTCCCGCCGACGTCGACGCCCAAGTACACAGCGTTTCGGCAGTTGGCGAGCAATACGTCGAGCTGCTGCCACGCACCGCGAAAGGGCCATCGCTGAAAAACGGCGACGTAATCCCCCTCGGCCGCACGTATGTCCCACCGGATATCAACTCATTGCTGGAGGCGACCAATCGCGGCCTGGCCGCGATCCCACGCGACAACCTGAAAACGGTGGTCGACGAGGGATATGTCGCCTTCGGCGGACTAGGCCCAGACCTGTCCCGACTGGTGAAGGGAACGACCGATCTGGCGATCGACGCCCACAAGAACCTGGACGCGCTCACTACTTTGATCGACCAGTCGAAGCCAGTGCTCGATAGCCAAACCGCATCATCGGACTCCGTCCAGGCCTGGGCCGCTCACCTGGCGACCATTACGTCGCAGCTACGGAACAACGATTCCGCGGTGGCGGGATTACTGCAGAAGGGCGGTCCAGCGGCCGACCAGGCCCGGCAACTCATCGACCGGCTCAACCCTACGTTGGGGATCGTGCTGGCCAACCTGGTCAGTGTTGGCCAGGTGGGGGTCACCTACCGGGACAACCTCGAAGGCCTCTTGGTGGAGCTGCCACAGGGCGCGGCAGACATCCAAGCGGTCGGCGTGGCCAACCGAAATACCAAGCAGGACTACCTCGGTGCTTACCTGAGCTTCAACCTGAACCTCGGATGGCCGCCGGCATGCACCACCGGGTTCCTGCCGCCCCAGCAGCAGCGGGCCGCCAGCTACGAGGACTACCCAGAGCCCCCTAAAGGCGACTTTTACTGCCGGGTGCCGCAAGACTCGATGCTCAACGTGCGTGGCGCGCACAACTATCCGTGCGAGACCCGCCCGGGCAAGCGCGCCCCGACGGTGAAAATGTGCGAAAGCGACCAAGAATACGTTCCATTGAACGACGGGTGGAACTGGAAGGGTGATCCGAACGCAACATATACGGGGCAGGGTGTCCCGCAGTACAGGCCGGGCGAGGAGCCGCCGGGGCAGGCGCCGCCTCCGCTGCCGCCCGGTCCGCCACCGCCGCCCATAGCGGCCTTCCAATACGATCCAGCCACCGGCATGTACGAGGGACCAGACGGCCACATTTATACAAAGGCCGAGCTGACCCCCGGTGCCGTAAAGGAGCAAACATGGCAGAGCATGCTGATGCCTCCCGCGACGAAGTGAACAACGACGAGGGTGCATCTGAATCGCCCAATGAGGTCGCCTCCGAGCAGACGAGCTCCGAGGCGGCGGAAGTCCAAACCGAGGACGCCGAGGATTACGACGACGCAGTTGACGCCGATGTGGACGACGATCCCAAAGACGTTGCCACTGAAAAGAAGTCGATTTCGCCGGTGCGGCTGGCAACAGTGTTGGGTGTGGTCGTGGTGGTCGCCGTGACCGCGCTGGCCGGCTGGTTGGGATTCCGGGATTATCAGGCACATCAGGCCCAGGCGCAGCGCGCGCTGTTGATCCAGGTGGGCCGGCAGGGCGCACTGAATCTCACCACGATCGACTGGCAGCACGCGGACACCGACATACAGCGCATTCTGGATTCCGCGACGGGCACCTTTTACGACGACTTCTCCAAGCGGTCGAAACCTTTCATTGACGTGGTCAAGAAGGCGCAGTCGAAGTCAGCGGGGACCGTCGTTGAGGCGGGCCTCGAGTCGCAATCGGGCGATGAAGCCCAGGTGCTGGTCGCCGTTTCCGTCAAAACTTCGAATGCCGGTGCGGCCGAAGAGGAGCCACGACATTGGCGAATGCGAATCTCGGTGAAAAAAGTCGGCGACGAGGCAAAGGTCTCCAACGTCGAGTTTGTGCAGTGAGGAAGCCGCAGCTCGGCAAGCGCCGACCACCGATCCTACGAACCAGAAAAGGAACCATCCCCGTGCGGGTTGAAACCGAAACCCTGACCGGCCAGGACGCGCCCGAGGTCTCCGCCGAGAAAACCGAGCAGTTTGCGATCGAGACCGACGAGCCCGAAGACACCGCGGACGCCGAGAACACCAACACCGAACAGATTGTGGAATCGGAGGACGCATCCTCCGACGACGTTGAACCTGAGGACACTGAAGATGTTGAGCCACCGGCACATTGGCGCCAAATTAAGTGGTCGCGCGTGTTAGCCTTTGGACTGCTGCCAGTCTTGGCGGTGGCGATAGCGGCGGCCGCAGGCTATCTGAAGTGGCAAGACGCATGGCTCCGCGGGTCCGGAGTCGCCGACATCGAGTCCGTTGCGGCTGCGAAAGATTCCACCGCGGCGTTACTGTCCTACCAGCCCGACACCGTCGATAAGGATTTGGGGGGCGCCCGCGATCGGTTGACTGGCACCTTCAAGGATTCCTACACGCAGCTGATCCACGACGTGGTGATCCCCGGCGCGAAGAAGCAGCACATCTCGGCGGTCGCCACTGTTCCCGCTGCCGCTTCGGTATCGGCGACTCCACAGCATGCGGTCGTCCTGGTGTTCGTCGACCAGATGGTGACCGTTGGCAACGACGCGCCCAGCGAAACCGCGTCCACCGTCCGGGTGACTTTGGACAAGACCGGTGCCCGCTGGCTTATCTCCTCGTTCGACCCTGTCTAGACGGAATATCTTGTGGCCCAAGGGATATCTTCCCGCCGTGACCTCATAGGGTGGTTTGCGTTGGGCCGAAATTCTGGCAAAGCGTATACGGTGGCTGGAAGGTGCTAACGCATCCCTGCGCCTTCACGACGTAGGTCGTGCCGGGCTGGTAGGGATAGCGCACCTCCGCCGGGTTCTGGCCATTCTGGGACGCACATTCTCCCTGCGACCCCTGCCCGGCTACCGACAGACATACCACCGATAAGTTTGGCTGGGCATGGATCGTGCACGGTCCAGGTCGCAAAGTGGCCACCACGACGCTCAATCCAGACACTTGCGTGACTTTCGGCGGCGTGAGGATGAAGGAGCACTGTCCGGCCCCATCGTCGCCCGATGGTGCCGCATGCGAGAGGCCCACGGGGGAGACAGCGACGAATGCCATCAGCAGACCGGCCCACAACGCTATTCGCAAAGCGCGGCGGACTCGTCGCTGGGGCAAGACGTTTCGCACACCTCTGTGGCGAGTTTCCGAGATCATGGGTATGCCAACTCCCTAGATGTTGCCCTGGCCCGCGAGGCGATCCAGTGGTGACAGTGCCTTGTTGAGGCTTGCGCGATCCTCGGGGCTGAGCGTCGCCAGCATTGCTGCAAATTGCACATGCCTTGACGCCAACGCATTGCACCGCATCGCGTGGCCGTGCGGTGTGATCCGTACGACGACCGCACGCAGATCTGTGGGATCGCGTGACCGGTCGACAAGTCCCAGCTTCTCCAGTCGACGGATTGCCACCGTCGTTGTGGGGGTGCGGACACGTTGATGCGCCGCCAACGTCGTCATCCGCATCGGTCCGCGCTCCTGCAGTGTCATCAGAATCGACAGTTGTGCCAGCGTGAGATCGCCGGGGAGGATGCCGCCCGGATCGCGACGGCCCAGCACCGAGAACACCTCGAATAGAACTCGATACAACTCCCCGGCGAGCGCGGCGGGCCGCTGGTCAGGCTGCGTAGTTTGCTGGCCCAGTGCCGACATGCGGGAATACTATCCGTTATATAGTTTAATGTCTTCAGCAATCGGCGATAGTTTTTCCACGCAGATTCGTCTGGACTGCAGGCACAGTGGCGAGATCAAGTGATCGCCCCGGCAATCTTGAGTTCAATGAGGCGGTCGTCGTCGATGCCTAGTTCGCGCAGTACCCCATCGGTGTGCTCCGCGAACTGCGGCGCCCGGGCCAGGCTTGCCGGATCATCGTCGAACTTCACCGGATTGGCTACCAGCTTCTGCGGATGACCTTCGGCATCGATGATTTCGGCGATGCGACCGTTGGCGGTCAGTGCTTCGTCATTGGCTATTTCCCAGGCGTCTTGGACCGGGGCCCACTGCCCTCTGCCCTTGCGTAATAGGTCTTGGCACTCGGCGAAGGCCAAATTGCCGATCACTTCCGCAACGATTCGTTGAGCAGTTTCGCTGTGCTCGGCCATCGCCTCGATCGTGGTGAACCGCGGATCTTCGGCGAGATCGTGCAGACCCATCAGCCGGCAGAATTCTGGCCAATATCGCGTCGGCTGCAGCATCGACAACTGGACGAATCTTCCGTCTGACGTTTTATAGGCGCCGGTGAGCGGGTTACCCGGCGCCTGAGTTCGGCGCTCTACCTTGGGCACTGGACCGCCCATCAGCATGGCCATGTTCACGCTGAATTGGGTTGCCCAGGCGCCGACGGCAAGCAGCGAGACGTCGAGCACCGATGGTTCACCGGTGGTCTGTCTGCCGTAGAGTGCCGCCGCCACGCCTCCGGCGATGGTGATCCCGCCGATATTGTCTCCGTAAGCCCCGGCGGGCATGAACGGGGTGTGTTCGGCGTCGGGCGATGTGAGGCCGTCGGCGCTGCCGCCGCGGGCCCAGAACGCTGTCGCATCGTAAGCTCCGGCATCGCGATCGGACCCGTTGGAGCCGAAGCCGTTGCCCACAACGTAGATGATGTCGGGGTTGACGCGGCGGACGTCGTCGACGTCGATGGACAGCTTCTTCCGCGACGACGGCAGGTAGTTCGTCAGGAACACGTCGCTTCGCCGGATCAGTTCGTCGAGCAGAGGACGCGCCTCGGAATTGTCGAGTGCCAGCCCGACACTGCGCTTTCCGCGGTTGGGCGCCTCCATGATCGGCGCGAACGACGATCCGGGTACCGTTGCCGCGGCGCCCAACACCTTTACCAACCCGCGCTGCGCGTCGCCGGTGACGGGATGCTCGATCTTCACCACGTCGGCACCCCAGTCGGCGAGCACCGCGCCCGCCGACGGAACGAAGGTGAACTGTGCAACCTCCAGAACGCGAACTCCGTTGAGCGGCTTATGCATCAAAATGTCCTTCAAGTGACGGTGGGGCGGTGCCCACTCAATGCATGATGTCTTGGACCTTCGTCTTCTCGTAGCCTTTGAGCAGCGCTGCGCCGGCGTTCTCCATGTGTCGTCGCCAATGCGCCTCGGCTTCTGTACCGTCGCGCTCGGCCACCAGATCGGCGAGTCGGATATACGATCGCATCAGCTTGTTGTACTGAGCCTTGGGCACGACGTTCTCGACGCTGAGAAATGCTGCGGTCATGTGCTTTTCGAAGATTTCATGCAGCATGCCGGCGATCACGGTCAGCGTCGCGTTCCCCGACAGCTCCACCAGTCTGCGGTGCAACCCGGTCGAGGCTGCGGCCAATTTGCCGGTCTCCCATGCAGAGGGGATCTCATTGATGAGGTCGCGCAGCTCGCGGTGCGCCGCCACGGTGCCATCTTCTGCGAGCAGTCGAGCCGCATACGGTTCAATCCCCATCCGTGCGGTCATCACGTCGGTGAGCGTGGTTCCCGCCAGGGCGAGCAGGAAGCCCGCTGGGCGCGCCACGATCTCGGGGCCCGGGACGCGAACCCGGGCGCCGGTGCGTGAGCCGCGCCGCACCTCCACCAGGCGGTCGGACTCCAAGACTCTCACGGCTTCTCGCAGCGATGGCCGGCTGACCTGGAAGTGATCCATGAGTTCGGCTTCGTAGGGTAGGAAATCGCCGTCTTTGAGCTGTCCCTCGACGATCATCCGCCGTAACGTGTCCGCCACGATTTCGGCCGTCTTGGGTGACCGCACCGCACCGTTGTTCTCTCGTGCGGTCATCGGCGCGAGTGGTTCCCGCTTGGGCATCGCGGCCTCCTGAAAACTAGACATGTACTACTCAGTACACCATGTGAGGTGCCTATTTGGGGTATCCGGCCTGCGTCAGTGCAGCTGCGACAAAACGCGTGTGGCCGCTGCATCGTAGCTGGCGCGCCGTCGGCGTCCGACCAGGAAACTAGGCGGTGACGCAAACGCCATGTCGGGCAAGCGTTTGCGAGTCGCAAGCATTTCGCGCGCCTGTGCGTCGTCGCCGCAGATCGCGATCGACCAGAGCATGTCGTCCGTGACATGGTCGGCGATCGTCTCCGGTTTGCCGCTGCGGAAGGCCGAACGGATCCGGGCGACCTCATCCGTCCAGCCGTGCAGTTCGACGAGTGAGTCGTAGGTCTTCACGGTGAAGTAGAAGGCGATCTGAAGCCGCGCGTCCCGGACGGCGCGGGCCGGGTCATCGTTGTCGATCGCGGTGATTAGCCAGCCCCAGCGTTGTAGGCCGGCGGGATCGCGTCCGCTTGATTCTGCGCCGCGGGCCAGCTCGGGCTCCACGAGTTCGGTCCACCACCGATCAGTGAACAAGCCGTGCCCCAGCACGCCATCGGCCTTGCGCCCCACCGTGCGCACCATGATCTTGTTGAAGGCTCCGATCAGGATGGGCACGTCCAACCGGCCGAGCACCGGTGCACGGATGTCGGCGTCGACCGAGTAGAACCGTCCGTCGTATCGAACGCGTTCACCATTCTCGGCATGCAGGAACGCCCTGACCACCTCGATCAGTTCGGCCATCCGAGGGGCGGGATGGGCGGCGTCGACACCGAACCAGTCCTTGTTCATCCGTGAGGTTCCCGACCCAAGTCCCAGAAAGACCCTGCCCGGGGCGAGTTTGGCGAGATGTCGGATCGCGGCGGCGTGTACGAACGGGGACCGGGCGAACGCATAGGCGATTCCGGGGCCGATCTTTGCCTGCGAGCTGCCGAGAGCCATCTCAGTCGCTGTTACGTAGGCGTTCAGGTCGGCGAACTCGCCGGCGCAAAATGCCTGCGCCCCGGCGGCCTCGGCCTGCGTCGCAAGCGCGGGTCCTGGCCACGGCAGACCCCAGTCCATGTGTTCTCACATCCGTCGGCGTTACATCATTAACCTAGTAAGACATGTGATTGTACGTCCTGGTTGGTGGTCACGACCGCGGCTGGGGTCCCAGATTTTTTCGACAAAAGTGTCAAAAATGAGTAGCCTCGGGGTATTGCTGCTATGTGTCGTGCGTGGAAAGGACGTTCCGATAATGCAAACCGTGCCGAGCATGCTGCCCACCGGTTGGTTTCAGGTCGGTTGGAGTGCTGACCTCGCCGTCGCCGAGGTGGTCCCGATGCACTATTTCGGCCGGGATCTGGTCGCATTCCGGCAGCTGGACGGGGCGGTGAAGGTGCTGGACGCGCACTGCCAGCATCTTGGCGCGAGCCTGGCTCATGGTGGCTGCGTAGTCGAAGAAGGCATCCAGTGCCCTTTTCACGGCTGGGTGTGGAACGGCGCCGGGCGCAACGTCCACATTCCGTACCAGGATCGTCCCAATAAGGCCAGACGAGTACGTTCCTATCCGGTCGCAGAACTCAACGACTCAATCTTGATCTGGCATGACAGCACCGCCAGGGAACCACTGTGGGAAGCGCCCGACGCCTTCGCGGTGCTCGGCGATCACGTCGGCTCGCGGCGGTTCCACCCACTGGGTGCCGATTGCCGGACGCGGCACGAGCGGGTGAAGGTGCATCCCCAGGTGATTGCCGAGAACGCTGTCGATCCTCACCACTTCCAGTTCGTACATCACACCCCGGTCAGTCCCGTGGTATTGCGCGAAAGCACCGACAGCTCAACCTGGTCGGCCAAGGTCGGCTTCGGCCGGAGGTGGACCGACGGCCTGGACCGCGACGGCGACACAATGAACACGATCGAGATTTATTGGTCAGGCGTTGGTGTCAGCTACAACGGCGAACACGTCCGTGACGGAATCCGAGTCATCTCGATCTGCGCGACACCGGTAGACGACACCAGATCCGACATCTTTGCCGGCTACTGGATCAGCGAGGAAAACTCAGAAGGCCCGGGTGATTTCGAGGCGCGCCTGGCCGCGGCGAAACTCGCACTGCCCGACGACATCCGGATCTGGGAGCACCAGAAGTACCTGGAACCGCCGGGCCTGGCGACCTCGGAGGCGGCGGGCTTTCGCGCGCTCCGTCGATGGGCGAGCGGGTTCTATCCAGAACCGCGGGCCGCAGCCGAACCGGTAACCCATGGCGTCTGAGGCCTCGCCCCGGCGGACAACGCCAAAGTCCGACCGTACCCGAGAGTCAATTCTGGACGCCGCGCGGACTGCGTTCGCACGCAAGGGATTCTCGGGAGTCACCATCAGGGACATCACCGATCTCGCGCCCGTCACCCGGGCGAACTTCTACTATTACTTCTCCGACAAGACCGAACTCTTCATCGAACTCGGCACCGATACCTACCGCCAAGCGCTCGCCGTTGTGGAAGGTTTCATGGAGCAGGGCAGCCCGCCCAACAGGGAGGACATCGAGACCTGGGTTGCCGGCTACTTCAGCTACCTCGACCGCAACGGTGCCTTCGTCATCCGCTCCACGGAGGACATGCCTCCCGATCGCAAATTCCGCGCCGCAGTCACCCGCTCGCACCGCCGAACCGCCGCCGCACTCGGTGAGGGCATCGCGAAGCTAGCGCCGACACCGCCCGACCTTGACCCGGTGGCCACCGGTCTGGTGATCATGGCGATGCTCGAGCGCTCGTGGCTGATGGTCTGTCACAACGAGATTCCGTCGACGACGCGCCAAGCGGTGCTCATGGCGTCCACCGAGATCCTGTGGCGAACGGTTAACGGTCAAACCTGACCGGGCGTCCATTCGCCGATCAGCTGATCGACCGTGGTCAGCCGGCCCAGTACGGCAATGGTGTTGTCCAGCACTTGTTTTGCATAGTCCTGAGGGGTTCCACCGACGGCGTCGCGCGGGACGACGAGGTCGAAACCGGCCTGGGTGACGTGCCCGGCAGTATGGGTAATCGCCAGGTTCAGCGAGACGCCGGCCAGGACGATGGTGCTCACT
>DASYJS010000026.1:0-24668 GCA_035996225.1 Mycobacterium sp.
CGATGACATCGATTCGGTGCTCGCCATCCTGCGTCCCGGTGCCACCGGGACGTCAGATCCCTCGCTGCTGTCGAAGATTCACGCCAGCAGCTGCTGAGTCAGTCCGGGATCGGCTCTAAGCCGTTGAACCGTTGAAGGGCCGCCAACAGTTCGTCGGCAATTCCGGGTGCGGCCGCGACCACCAGTCCGGCGCCACCGACGGGCCCGTCCGGCGGTGGCACCAACACACGCGCCCCGGCCTCTGCCGCGATCAGCGCACCCGCCGCGCGATCCCACACTTGCAGCCCGTGCTCGTAGTAGGCATCCAGCCGCCCCGCCGCGACCATGCACAAGTCCAGCGCCGCGGAACCGATGCGACGCACGTCTCGAACCAACGGCAGCAGCTGCGCCAGCAACGCAGCCTGGGCGGCACGTCGCCCGATCGCATATCCGAATCCGGTGCCCAGCAATGCCATCGACAAATCGTCGACGTCGGCGCACCGCAACGCCTGCGTCCCGTGCTCGTCGATGAAATGCGCACCGAGATCTTTTGCCGCCGAATAGATCCGGCGCCCGACGACGTCGGCGACCGCGCCGGCCACCGACACGCCGTTAACCTGCGCCCCGACCGACACCGCGTAAGCCGGGATGCCGTAGACGAAATTCACCGTGCCGTCGATGGGATCGAGCACCCAGGTGACCGCGTCCGCGGACGCGGCCTTCCGGGCGGGCCCGCCGCCCTCTTCGCCGAGAATCGGGTCGCCAGGCCGTAATTCGGCCAGCCGATCGCGCAGCAGCCGTTCGGTCTCGGTGTCGACCACCGTCACCGGATCGGTCGGTGTGCTCTTTGAGCGCACCGCACCACTGTCGGTCGTGCCCGCGTGGGCGCCGAACACCTCGGTGCGGCGAGACCTCACGAACTCGGCGGCTTCGGTGGCCAGCGTTTCGGCTACGGAGCGCAGCCGCGCGGGATCGTCGTCGGGTCGCGTCACCGGTCCATCGCATCACAGTCGCCCACGGCGGCGGAGACCGGAGACGCCCTGCCCGCTTGCCCGGCTCGGCCACGAACGCGACCGCGTCGTCGCCAGCTAAGGTGTGAAACAGCCCAAATCTCGCCAAGGAGATTTCTTTGACAAGCACCGACTCGGCCACGGATACACCCGGTACCAAGGCAGCCTCCGGCATGCCGCAGCGTCGTGGATTCGGCATCGACGTCGGCGGCAGCGGAATCAAAGGCGGAATCGTCGACCTGGACACCGGACTGTTGGTCGGTGACCGGGTCAAACTGCTGACACCGCAACCCGCCACGCCGTCGGCCGTCGCCGAAACCATCGCCGCCGTCGTCAAAGAATTCGGCTGGACTGGTCCACTCGGGGTGACCTATCCCGGTGTCGTCACCGACGGCATCGTCCAGACGGCAGCCAACGTCGACCGCGCCTGGATCGGGACCAACGCGCGCGAGGTGATCAGCGCCGAGCTGGACGGCCAGCCGGTCACCGTTCTCAACGATGCCGACGCGGCTGGACTCGCCGAAGAGCGCTACGGGGCGGGCAAGGACAACTCCGGATTGGTGGTGTTGCTGACCTTCGGAACCGGGATCGGGTCCGCCCTGATCCACAACGGGACGCTGATACCCAACACCGAGTTCGGACACCTCGAAGTGGGCGGTAAGGAGGCCGAGAAGCGCGCGGCGTCGTCGGTCAAAGATAAGAACGAGTGGAGCTATAAGCGCTGGGCCAAGGAGGTGACCAGGGTGCTGATCGCCATCGAGAACGCGATATGGCCCGACCTGATCATCGCCGGTGGTGGCATCAGCCGAAAGGCCGACCAATGGCTGCCGCTGCTCGAAAATCGCACCCCGGTGGCGGCGGCGGCATTGCTCAATACTGCCGGGATCGTCGGTGCCGCGATGGCCTCGACCGCGAACGTAACGCGCTGAATTTTCCCCGCTAGGGCGGTACAAGCGCACACTGTCGTTACAATGGACCACGGCGACCGCCCGACAGATAGCGTGCGAGAAGTCACGCTGATACCAACGCCGACATTCGACATAGCAGACACTTTCGGTTTCACCATGCCCAGACCCACCGAAAGTGAGTAACCGAAGGGGTGTAAGTGGCAGCGACCAAGACCAGTCCGGCGACCGATGAGCCGGTGAAGCGCACCGCCACGAAGTCTCCCACCAAGCGGCCGGCGGCGAAGGTCGCCAATGGCACCGCGCCGGCGAAACGGGCGACGAAGCCGGCATCGCCGGACACCAAGTCCGACGACGACACCGAGGCGACCGCCGAGGGCGGCGCGCCGAAGAAGAGCCGCACCCCCGGCAAGGCCGCCGCGGCCAAGGCGACATCGGGTCGCGGGACAAAGGCCGCATCCCAAGGTGCTGGGGACGACGAGACCGTGGAGGGCGTCGACGAGAACGCCGCCGAGGAACTCGACGGCGAGCCCGACCTCGAAGCTGAACCCGTCGAGGAACTCGACATCGAGGCCGACCTCAGCCTCGACGACCTGGAGGAGGAAGCCGCGCCCGAGGCCGACGCCGAGGCCAGCGACGACGAAGTCGAGGCCGCCCCGGTCGCCAAAAAGGCGAAGGCGCCGGCCGATGAGGACGAGGAGATCTCCGAGCCCACCGAAAAGGACAAGGCATCCGGCGATTTCGTCTGGGACGAAGACGAATCCGAGGCACTGCGGCAGGCTCGTAAAGACGCCGAGCTCACCGCGTCCGCGGACTCGGTTCGCGCCTACCTCAAGCAGATCGGCAAGGTGGCGCTGCTTAACGCCGAGGAAGAAGTCGAGCTGGCCAAGCGGATCGAAGCCGGCCTGTATGCCACGCAGCTGATGACCGAGCTGGTCGAGCGCGGCGACAAGCTGCCCGCCGCCCAGCGCCGCGACATGATGTGGATTTGCCGCGACGGCGACCGCGCGAAAAACCATCTGCTGGAAGCCAACCTGCGGCTGGTGGTTTCGTTGGCGAAGCGCTACACGGGCCGCGGCATGGCCTTCCTCGACCTGATCCAGGAAGGAAACCTGGGCCTGATCCGCGCGGTCGAAAAGTTCGACTACACCAAGGGATACAAGTTCTCCACCTACGCGACATGGTGGATTCGGCAGGCGATCACCCGCGCCATGGCCGACCAGGCCCGCACCATCCGCATCCCGGTACACATGGTCGAGGTGATCAACAAGCTCGGCCGTATCCAGCGCGAGCTGCTGCAGGACCTGGGCCGCGAGCCCACGCCCGAAGAGCTCGCCAAGGAAATGGACATCACGCCCGAGAAGGTGCTGGAGATCCAGCAGTACGCGCGTGAGCCGATCTCGCTGGACCAGACCATCGGCGACGAGGGCGACAGCCAACTCGGTGACTTCATCGAGGACTCCGAGGCCGTGGTGGCCGTCGACGCGGTGTCGTTCACGCTGCTGCAGGATCAGCTGCAGTCGGTGCTCGAGACGCTGTCGGAGCGCGAAGCGGGCGTAGTACGGCTGCGCTTCGGTCTTACCGACGGCCAGCCTCGTACCCTCGATGAGATCGGCCAGGTCTATGGCGTGACGCGCGAGCGCATCCGCCAGATCGAGTCCAAGACCATGTCGAAGTTGCGTCACCCCAGCCGCTCCCAGGTCCTGCGCGACTACCTGGACTGAGGACCCGGCGCGGGCACCTGCCCCAGATTTGTTGTCGCACAAGGTAAATCACCCTCGGCGACGGTCTGGCCACCGCTGCGCACCGGAAATCCGGTTCGACACACGGGAATCGACCGCGCCGGCCATGCCGCCGTCGTACGGTGACCGGATGGCAGCCAACCGAAAACTCGTCTCGTCAGACTCCGAGTTCGAATTGGCGGTCGGCTATTCGCGTGCGGTGCAAGTGGGCCCGTATGTGGCGGTCGCCGGCACCACCGGCTCCGGGCCCGCAGGTGATATCGCCGCTCAAGCTGAAGACGCCTTGCGCCGCATCGAGATTGCGCTGCAACAGGCGGGCGCTTCGCTGACCGACGTGATCCGCACCCGCATCTACGTGACCGATATTTCACGATGGCGCGAGGTCGCAGCGGTGCATGCCCGGGTCTTCGGACGGATACGTCCCGCGGCGACCATGGTCGAGGTCTCGGCGCTGATCGCACCCGAGCTGCTGGTGGAGATCGAAGCCGACGCCTACATGGAGTCGCCGGAAGGGTCCTGAGGACTTGCGACCGGCGCAAAAGTTCCCCCGGGACCCGGCAAATAAACGGTGACCGTTTTCACAGCGGCGACCGGCAGCGGCCCGTACAGGTGCGGGAACAACATCGCCGCCGGATCCGCTGGCACACCTGGTTCCCAGCGCACAGGCGAGTCCAGCAAAGCCGGGTCGATGTGCAGCAGGACCAGGTCTTGGCGACCGCGGAAGAGCCGGTTGGCCGGCAGATGAACCTGCTCAGGCGCCGACAGATGGATGAACTGAGCAGCACCGCCCGGGCCGGGCGGCGGGGGGTGGATCGCCCCGCGATCGCGGGCACGAGACCACTCGTCGACCCCGCACAGATGCATCAATACGTCGGTAGCTGAAGCCACGTTCGGTCACCTTAAAGCGCCTGCCTGACAGGTGTGACAAATCCGTGAGAAACGACACACCTGATAACGATCGGGGAACAACGCGAAAACCCCGAACGTCTGAGAAAGTGGATACACGAGAACGGAGAAGCCAATGAACGCAACTCTGACAAGTCCCGAGCTGACTAGAGCTGACCGCTGCGATCGCTGCGGTGCCGCAGCTCGCGTACGCGCCAAGCTGCCTTCCGGTGCCGAGCTTCTCTTCTGCCAACATCACGCTAACGAGCACGAGGCGAGGCTCGTTGAGCTCGCCGCAGTGCTGCAGGTCAGCGAAAGCTAGGTTCCAGCAGAACTCACCCATTCACAATGTGAGGTGTGGGCGTACTCATCGGTAATGCTGGACCGGTATGAGCGAGCAGACCGCAAAACCGTCACGCCATCACATCTGGCGAATCATGTTGAGGACTCTGACAAAGAGTTGGGACGATTCCATCTTTGCCGAGTCCGCGCAAGCGGGCTTTTGGTCGGCGCTTTCGACGCCTCCACTGCTGTTGGGAATGCTGGGCAGTCTGGCGTACGTGGCACCCCTTTTCGGCCCGGACGCGCTGCCCAGCATCGAGCACAGCGCGATCTCGGCGGCCCACAGTTTGTTCTCGGCCAGCGTCGTCAACGAGATCATCGAACCCACCGTCCGCGATATCACCGCGCACGCCCGTGGCGAGGTCGTCTCCCTCGGCTTTTTGCTGTCACTATGGGCGGGTTCGTCGGCGATCTCGGCATTCGTCGATTCGGTGGTCGAGGCGCATGACCAAACGCCGCTGCGCCATCCGGTGCGGCAGCGACTGTTCGCGCTGTTCCTCTATGTGGTGGGACTGGTAGCCGCGGTCGTGACCGCGCCGCTAGTGGTCGTTGGCCCGCGCAAGGTGTCCGAACACATCCCGGACACGCTGGCCAACGCGCTGCACTACGGCTACTACCCGGCGCTGATCCTCGGCCTGATGTTCGGGGTCATCGTTTTGTACCGGGTGTCACTGCCGGAACCACTGCCAACGCATCGGCTTGTCTTCGGCGCCATCCTGGCCACCGCGGTGTTCGTGATCGCAACGCTGGGCCTGCGGGTCTACTTACGGTGGATTACCAGCACCGGTTACACCTACGGCGCGTTGTCCACGCCCATCGCGTTTTTGTTGTTCGCGTTCTTCGGCGGTTTCGCGATCATGATCGGCGCCGAACTCAATGCCGCGATCCAAGAAGAATTCCCCGCGCCCCGGACGCATGCCCACCGGCTGCGCAAGTGGTTGTTTGCGCGTTCGCCCACCCTGAAGCGGACGATGGAGTCGTTATCGAATCCCGTGACGACGAACCCGGCGACACAGCAACGCGATGCCGCGCCGGCTGAGCCGCCGCCCTGATCAACTGTTCTTGAGCTTCTCGTAGATCTGTTTGCAATCCGGGCAGACCGGTGAGCCCGGCTTGGCCGCCCGCGTGACGGGAAAAACCTCACCGCACAACGCGACCACGTGACTGCCCATGACCGCGCTCTCGGCGATTTTGTCCTTCTTGACGTAGTGGAAGTACTTGGGGGTGTCGCTGTCGGTCCCGTCGTCGACGCGTTCGTCGGTGTCGGTGCGTTCGATCGTCTGGGTTCGCATACCTCATATTGTGCACGCTCGGCATCGCTGCAAAACCGGCTGAGCCGGAATCGATCACGTGTGGGACAGTGGAGAGATGAAGCGCGGCTCCGATCCGGAGTTCGACGACAAGTTTGACGACTTCGACGGCCACAAGGCCCGGCCGGTGCTGATTACTGCCGCCGAGCCCTCGTATGAAGAGCAGCATCGCGCCCGGGTCCGTAAGTACCTGACGATAATGTCGTTCCGGATTCCCGCGCTGATCCTTGCGGCCCTCGCCTATGGCGCCTGGCACAACGGCATGATCTCGCTGGCGATCATCGCCGTGTCGTTGCCGCTGCCCTGGATGGCCGTGCTGATCGCCAACGACCGTCCGCCTCGCCGTGTCGGTGAACCTCGCCGCTTCGACGATGCCCGCAGGCGCACTCCGCTGTTTCCGACGGCCGAGCGGCCGGCACTCGAGCCGCCGCGCCCCCGGCACCCGCAACCCGGTTCGCCAGGTCGCGGGTACGACGCCGGTTCCGGCTAACCGGCCGTTAAGCGCACTTCTCAGGACATTCTCAGGTCATCGGCACATTTCTGCACGTCAAGGCGTGTGAGATGGCGGCGCGGTGGGAACTCTCAGGGCTGATCTGTCGTTTAACAGCATGACAGTTACAAGCCAATCGGGAGGCCGCCATGGCGAGCGCCATCACAGGCAGGTTTGACAGCGATCTAGATGCTCAGAGCCCCGCAGCGGACCTCGTGCGCGTATATCTGAACGGCATCGGGAAGACGGCGTTGCTGACCGCCGCGGACGAAGTCGAGCTGGCCAAGCGCATCGAGGCCGGGCTATATGCCGAGCATCTGCTCGCGACTCGTAAGCGTCTCGGCGAGAACCGCAAACGCGATCTAGCGTCCGTCGCACGCGATGGCCAGGCAGCGCGCAGTCACCTGCTGGAGGCAAACCTGCGTCTGGTGGTGTCGCTGGCCAAGCGCTACACCGGCCGGGGGATGCCGTTGCTGGACCTGATTCAGGAGGGCAACCTCGGGCTGATCCGTGCGATGGAGAAGTTCGACTACGCAAAGGGATTCAAGTTCTCGACGTATGCCACGTGGTGGATCCGTCAGGCCATCACCCGGGGTATGGCCGACCAGAGCCGCACCATCCGGCTGCCCGTTCACCTCGTCGAGCAGGTCAACAAGCTGGCCCGGATCAAGCGGGAGATGCACCAGAGCCTGGGACGGGAAGCCACCGACGAGGAACTGGCCAACGAGTCTGGAATTCCGGTCGAGAAGATCAATGACCTGCTCGAGCACAGCCGCGACCCGGTCAGCCTGGACATGCCGGTCGGTTCCGAGGAAGAAGCCCCGCTGGGCGATTTCATCGAGGACGCCGAGGCGATGTCCGCGGAGAACGCGGTCATCGCCGAGCTGCTGCACACCGACATCCGCAGCGTGCTGGCCACTCTCGACGAGCGTGAGCACCAGGTGATCCGGTTGCGTTTCGGTCTGGACGACGGCCAGCCGCGGACCCTGGACCAGATCGGCAAGCTGTTCGGTCTGTCCCGCGAGCGGGTCCGCCAGATCGAGCGCGACGTGATGGCCAAGCTGCGCAACGGAGACCGCGCCGAACGGCTGCGCTCGTATGCGAGTTGAGCCGCCGCCGAAGGCAGCCCACTCAGCCAGGTAGCAAGCAGTATGCCCGCCGCGAATCCGCGGCGGGCATACTGCTTGCCTAGGGAGCGTTGGACCCATTTCGGCAGCTGGCCAAGTAGACTCGGCGTCAATGGAGGGTGCTGGATGAACGACCTGGTTGATACCACCGAGATGTACCTGCGGACCATCTACGACCTCGAGGAAGAGGGCGTGACACCGCTGCGTGCCAGGATCGCCGAACGGCTCGACCAAAGCGGGCCTACAGTCAGCCAGACCGTCTCCCGGATGGAGCGGGACGGATTGCTCCACGTCGCCGGTGATCGGCACCTGGAGCTCACCGACAAGGGCAGGGCGCTGGCCATCGCCGTGATGCGCAAGCACCGCCTCGCCGAGCGTCTGCTCGTCGACGTCATCGGGTTGCCGTGGGAAGAAGTGCACGCCGAGGCATGTCGGTGGGAGCACGTGATGAGCGAGGATGTCGAGCGTCGGCTGGTGAAGGTCCTCGACAACCCGACGACTTCCCCGTTCGGCAACCCGATTCCGGGTTTGCTGGACCTGGGCGTGGGTCCGGATTCCGGCGCCGACGGCGTCAACCTGGTCCGGCTGACCGAGCTGCCGGCGGGATCGCCGGTCGCGGTCGTCGTCCGCCAGCTCACCGAGCACGTTCAAGGCGACATCGATCTGATCACGCGGCTCAAGGACGCCGGCGTGGTGCCCAACGCGCGGGTGACCGTCGAAACCGGTACCGCTGGAGTCACCATCCTGATACCGGGGCATGAGAAGGTCACCCTGCCGAATGAGATGGCGCACGCGGTCAAGGTCGAGAAGGTCTGACCCACCACTACCCCGCACGGCGGCCGAATGCCCGCTGCGGCGGCAGCCGCACGCCGAGTCGCTTAGCCAGTCGGTAGCCGGTCACCGCGAGTTCACGGATCTGTTCCGGTCGCAGACCCGACTGCAAGGCCCTGTCGAGCATCCCCGCCATCCGATGGTCCGGATCGCAGCGCAGCGCGGCCTCCAATGACACCCCGGCCAGCGGCCCGTCGCCGCGCACATAGGCGCTGAACGCGAGCAATACCAGTGCTTCGACGCGCCACGGCACAGGAAGGGTGCGCGCCAGCGACGCCCACAATGTCTCGGCCTCCCCGGCGGTCTCGCCGATCGCCAGGGCGTACAACGTGTCGCGCACCTGCACGTCATGCAGGGCGCAGCCCAGCGCGGCCAGTTCGGCGTCGGACAGCGATTGCCCGCCGCCAACGCGGGCGGCGGCGGCCATCGCGCTTTCCACGTCACGGCGCCCGCAGCCCGCAGGATCCACACCATGTGCCTGCGCGCGGGTGGCCGCCTGTCGGGTGAGCACACTGGCCAGCGCGGCGCTGCGGGCCGGATCCTCGACGGCCACGACCGCCTGCAGGTCGGCGCGGCGCGGATAGAGCCGCCGGCCTTCCAGCACCGCCGCGGCGGCCAGCGGCGACGCCGACGGATCGTCGACCGTGCCACTCGAGCCGCAGCCGTCCGCGCAATGCCAGCGTCCGCCGAGGGCCACCCGGTCCACCACGTGCGCCGCCCAGAGCTCAATGTCGTTCTGCGACAACGCCTCTGTGAGCATTGCGCACAGCTGCCGGTACTCCTCGTTGCAGACCGGACAGTCTGCGCCGTCCTGGTCGACGATTACGGCGATCACGGCCTCGGGTTCCGCCGCGGCGGCAACCTCGACGAGGTGTCCGATCCGGTCGACGAGCTCCTCGGAGAGGTCGACCCTCATCACCATTCCCAGCTCGCCACCGTTCAACGACACCAAGACCAATGAATTCTCTGGAACGAAGCCGAGAACGGCCGGCAGCGCGGCGACCAGCGCTCCGGGGCGGTTCAGTTCAAAATCGGGCGAATGCGGCGTCATGAGCCCCAACGCTGCTGGCCGGCACCGTCAGACCGTGCTCGCGCAACGGGATTGAGCGTCGTCTTGTGGAGAAAGTCTCGACTGTGGGCTCTATCGTCTAACCATGGGTTCGATGCAGGAATACGACATTGTCGTGATCGGTACGGGGCCGGGCGGCCAGAAGGCCGCCATCGCCTCGGCGAAGCTTGGCAAGTCCGTGGCCATCGTCGAACGCGGCCAAATGCTCGGCGGCGTTTGTGTCAACACCGGCACGATCCCGTCAAAGACGCTGCGCGAAGCGGTCCTCTACCTCACCGGCATGAACCAGCGTGAACTGTACGGCGCCAGTTACCGCGTCAAGGAAAAGATCACCCCGGCCGACCTGCTCGCCCGCACCAAACACGTCATCGGCAAAGAGGTCGACGTGGTGCGCAACCAGCTGATGCGCAACCGCATCGACCTGCTGATCGGGCACGCCCGGTTCGTCGACCCGCATACCATTGAGGTCGAAGACCCCTCCCGACGCGAAAAGCTAACCGTCAGCGGCAAATACGTCGTCATCGCCACCGGCACCAGGCCGGCACGGCCGTCCGGGGTCGAGTTCGACGAGGACCGGGTGCTCGACTCCGACGGAATCCTCGATCTCAAGACGCTGCCCGCCTCGATGGTCGTCGTCGGTGCCGGTGTGATCGGCATGGAGTACGCCTCGATGTTCGCCGCGTTGGGCACCAAAGTGACTGTGGTGGAAAAGCGCAGCGACATGCTGGACTTCTGCGACCCAGAAGTCGTGGAGGCGCTGAAGTTTCACCTGCGCGACCTGGCGGTGACATTCCGGTTCGGCGAGGAGGTGACCGCCGTCGACGTCGGTTCTGCCGGCACTATCACCACCCTGGCCAGCGGTAAGCAGATTCCCGCCGAGACGGTGATGTATTCCGCGGGGCGCCAGGGGCAGACCGATCACCTCGATCTGCACAACGCCGGCGTCGAGGTCGAGGGCCGTGGACGGATCTGGGTCGACGACAAGTTCAGGACCAAGGTGGAACATATCTACGCCGTCGGCGATGTCATCGGGTTTCCCGCCCTGGCCGCGACGTCGATGGAGCAGGGCCGCTTGGCGGCCTACCATGCGTTCGGCGAAGCGTGCAACGGCATTACCGACCTTCAGCCGATCGGCATTTACTCGATTCCCGAGATCTCCTATGTCGGCGCCACTGAAGTGGAACTGACCAAGAACTCGGTCCCCTACGAGGTTGGCGTGGCCCGCTACCGGGAGCTCGCCCGCGGCCAGATCGCCGGTGACTCCTACGGGATGCTCAAACTGCTGGTGTCCACCGACGATCTCAAGCTGCTCGGGGTACACATCTTCGGCACCAGCGCGACCGAGATGGTGCACATCGGGCAGGCCGTGATGGGGTGTGGCGGCACCGTCGAGTACCTGGTCGACGCGGTGTTCAACTACCCGACGTTCTCCGAGGCCTACAAGGTGGCCGCGCTCGACGTGATGAACAAGGTGCGGGCGCTCAACCAGTTCCGCCGCTGATCGCCGACTAGCAGGTGTCGTCTAAGTCGACCGGCACCGGATCGCCCGGACCGCCGGCTTCGGCGCGGGCCAATAGCTGGGCGATGTGGTCGTCGAACGGCGCAGAGTAGGACACGTTCTCGGCGCATCCGCCGCGTTCGAGTCCACCGATCAGCCCGGTCACGGCGGTACCGCTGACCCACGGCGCGCCGCTGGTGCCGCCAACCAACCCTTGGCATACCAATGAGGGAAATCCCCCGTCGGTAAGCGCGGTGCTGCCCTGACAGCCGATCGGCGAGCCACCCACGCCACTCGGATAACCCACAACGCTGACGTGGCTGCCGGGAGACGGAGTCGTGCCCAGTGTCAGCGCCAAGCCGGCCTGCGACTCCACCGAACCAGCGTGGTCGTTGATGACCCGCGCGATCGCGTAATCGGCGTGCGGATCTTTGCTGGACACCCAGCGTGGATCCAGGTAGACGTTGTCAGCGGTCCAGAGGTCGGGCGGTGGCCCATCGCCGGACAAACCGGGCACGAAGGTGATCTGGGCAGCTCCGGCCAGGCAATGCGCGGCGGTCAACACCAGGTTGCCAGCCTTGGAATGCAGCACGGAGCCGGTGCACACGTGCTGGGTGCTGCCGTCCAGATAGATTGCTCCCACCCGCCTATCCGGGTCCACCGGAGCCGCCACCGCGCCCGACCCGGGCTGGCTGAGGCGCTGTACCGACGTACTCGTCTTCGGTGCCGGCGTGGTCGTGGGTACCGACACGTGCAGGACCGGTCGGCCGCACGACGCCAGTAACGTCGCCAGGCCGACTATTGGGCACAGCAGCAGGATCGGGACGCGCATCGATTCCCATCATGCCTGACCGCATGGGCGGACGCGGAATTCGACGCATCGCCCGGCGACGGTAGATTTGCCTGGCAGATCCGGTGCCGCCGGAGTTGTTCCAGCCGGATTACGTTCGCGCGTCATCTTGTTTCGATTATTGGTGCCTATCGATTCGGGGGACACTGGTTAGGGCACCCTGGAGAAACTCCCGAGAGGAGGCAAACCCGAATGGCCGACGAACACAAAGACGACGACCTGTACTACCAGCCCGGGCAACCCGGCATGTACGAGCTGGAGTTCCCGGCACCCCAATTGGCGACATCGGACGGCCGCGGCCCGGTGCTGGTGCACGCTTTGGAGGGCTTCTCGGACGCGGGCCATGCGATCCGGCTGGCCGCCACCCACCTGAAAGCCGCCCTGGACACCGAGCTGGTCGCGTCGTTCGCGATCGACGACCTGCTGGACTACCGCTCCCGGCGACCGCAGATGACCTTCAAGACCGATCACTTCACCAGCTACGACGACCCCGAGCTCAGCCTGTACGCGCTGCGCGACAGCGTCGGCACCCCGTTTCTCTTGCTGGCCGGCATGGAACCGGATCTCAAGTGGGAGCGATTCATCACTGCGGTGCGTCTGCTGGCCGAGCGGCTCGGGGTGCGGCAAACCATCGGCCTGGGCACCGTTCCGATGGCGGTTCCACACACCCGGCCCATCACGCTGACCGCGCACTCAAACAACCGCGAATTGATCACCGCTTTCCAGCCGTGGATCTCGGAGATCCAGGTCCCTGGCAGTGCGTCCAACCTGCTGGAATACCGGATGGGTCAGCACGGGCATGAGGTTGTCGGTTTCACCGTCCACGTCCCGCACTACCTGACGCAGACCGACTACCCCGCCGCCGCCCAGGCGTTGCTCGAGCAGGTGGCCAAGACCGGCTCGCTGGAGCTACCCGTGGCGGCGCTGACCGAGGCAGCGGCAGACATCCGGGCCAAGATCGACGAGCAGGTCGAGGCGAGTGCCGAGGTCGCTCAAGTGGTGGCTGCACTCGAGCGCCAGTACGATGCCTTCATCGACGCTCAGGAGAATAGGTCGTTACTAACACACGACGAGGACCTGCCTAGCGGCGACGAGCTTGGCGCCGAGTTCGAGCGATTCCTGGCCCAGCAGGCGGACAAGAAGCGCGACGACGACGACCCGGCTTAAACGCCCCGAGCCGGCGCGACAACAAGGGTGGCGAGATGACTGAGCGGAAGCGCAAGAGCAATCTTCGCCCGGTGCGCGAAGTGACCACCCCCAGCCTCGAGTTCCGCACCATCCACGGGTACAAGCGGGCGTTCCGCATCGCTGGCTCCGGACCGGCCATCCTGTTGATCCACGGTATCGGCGACAACTCCACGACCTGGAATACCGTGCAGGCCAAGCTCGCCCAGCGGTTCACCGTGATCGCCCCGGATCTGCTGGGGCACGGGCAGTCCGACAAACCACGCGCCGACTATTCGGTCGCCGGCTACGCCAACGGGATGCGCGATCTGCTTTCCGTGCTCGATATCGAGCGCGTGACCATCGTCGGTCATTCGCTGGGCGGTGGGGTGGCGATGCAATTCGCCTACCAGTTCCCGCATCTGGTGGAACGGCTGATCCTGGTCGCTGCCGGCGGCGTCACCAAGGACGTCAACGTCGCCTTCCGGTTGGCCTCGTTGCCGATCGGCAGCGAGGCCCTGGCGCTGCTGCGGCTGCCGCTGGTACTTCCCGCGGTTCAGCTGGCGGGTCGGTTAGCGGGCCTGGCGATCGGGTCGACCGGCCTGGGCCGCGATCTGCCGAACGTGCTGCGAATCCTGGATGACCTACCGGAGCCGACCGCCTCATCGGCATTCAGCAGAACCTTGCGGGCCGTGGTGGACTGGCGCGGGCAGATCGTCACCTTCCTGGATCGATGTTATCTGGCCGAAGCCATCCCGGCGCAGATCGTCTGGGGTACCAAGGATGTGGTGGTCCCCGTCCGGCACGCCTGGATGGCACACTCCGCGATGCCCGGCTCGCGCCTCGAGATCTTCGAAGGCTCGGGCCACTTCCCGTTTCACGACGATCCAGCCCGCTTTATCGACGTCGTCCAGCGCTTCATCGACACCACCGCGCCCGCCGAACACGACCAGGCCGCGCTGCGTAGCTTGCTTCGCACCGGAAGAGGCGAAGCGACGGTCACCGGCTCGGCCGACACCCGCGTCGCGGTGCTCAACGCGATGGGAGCCGACGAGCGCAGCGCTACCTGATCGCCGGCCGGCTTTGACCGGGGCCGTACAGTCGGGCCATGGGTATCGATGTGACGGTGTTGCGTGTCTTCACCGACCAGGACGGTAAGTTCGGCAATCCGCTCGGCGTGGTCGACGCCAAGCAGGTTGATCCCGCCGATCGCCAGCAGGTGGCAACTCAATTGGGTTACAGCGAAACGATATTCGTCGATCTTCCCGCCGCGGGCGCAACCACCGCGCAGGCCGCCATCTACACTCCGCGCACCGAACTTTCGTTCGCCGGACACCCGTGTGTCGGCGCGTCGTGGTGGCTGCGCGCGAACGGTACGCCGATCAACACGCTTGCGGTGCCGGCCGGCATTGTGCAAGTGCACTACGAGGGTGATCTGGTGGGCATCAGCGCCCGCTCGGAATGGGCTCATGAGTTGTTCTTTCATGAATTCGATTCCGTTGACGATCTTCTCGCGGCCGACGCAGGCGAATTTCCCGACGACACCGCGCACTACCTGTGGGCCTGGATCGATCAGTCCGCGGGGTCGCTGCGTTCCCGGATGTTCGCCGCGAATCTCGGTGTGCCCGAAGACGAAGCAACCGGCTCCGCGGCGATGCGGATTACCGACCATCTCAGCCGCGGGCTGAGCATCACCCAGGGCAAGGGATCGATACTGGAAACGGCCTGGAGTGCCGAGGGCTGGGTCCGGGTCGCCGGTCGTGCCGTCAACGACGGTGTGACACAACTGGATTGATCGCTGACCGAGGGTGCACCGGCACCTGCGGGAATTAGGACTTGCGCTGCAACACCGCGGCGAGATGATGCTGCAGGGGTTGCCCAACCGCACCCATCTGCACCGAATACGAAAACTGATCGCCGTCGATGCGGAAGGAACGACTCAGCGCGGACACCTCTTTCGCGGTCGGGGTCAATCCGATCGACGTCGTGGCCAGCTCGATGTCGATGACGTCGCCGGCCACCTGGTAGGAGCCCACCTCGATTTCGGTGACGCCGCTGGGGTGAGCCACAACCAGCTCGACGCGACCGGGTTCCGGCACCCGAAGGTAGCCGGTCTCGGCGTGCAGTGGTTTGCCGTCGGCTACCGCTTTGGTCTTCTGCGCGTAAGCCAGAAATGGTTTGCCCACATGGGAAAACACAACTTCTTCGAGATACTCGAAGGGCTGGATCGTCGGATACGCACCCGCACCACGACCAGCCCAGGTGCCGAGCAGCGGCGCGAGCGCCCCGAGATCGGGATGCAAGTCGCCGGACATGAAATCAGCCTAGCCCGGTGACGACGCATGCCGTTCGGCCCGAGCCGCACGGCCAGCCATCAGGTGGGCGTCGATACTTTGCGATGCGCGCGAAGCGCATCGATCTCGCGCTCGAAATCGTCGGCTGAAGAAAAGGACCGGTATACCGAGGCGAAGCGCAGGTAAGCCACCTCGTCCAGATCGCGCAACGGGCCGAGGATCGCCAGGCCGACCTCGTGACTGGGAACTTCCGGTGAGCCCGCGGCACGCACAGTGTCTTCGACCTGCTGGGCCAGCAGATTCAGCGCATCCTCGTCCACCTGACGGCCCTGGCACGCGCGGCGGACTCCTTTGATGACCTTTTCGCGGCTGAACGGCTCCGTGACACCGCTGCGCTTGACCACGGCCAAGACCGCGGTTTCTACGGTGCTGAACCGTCGTCCGCACTCCGGACATGAGCGGCGGCGCCGAATGGCTTGGCCTTCATCGGTTTCCCGCGAGTCGATCACCCGCGAATCGGGATGACGGCAGAACGGACAATGCATGACCGCTCCTTCGCTGTGCCGACATCTCGCAGAACACTCCGAGCGTACCTGTGCGCTCCCCCGCCGGGCCAATGCAACCGGGACCCGTCTGCGCACACCGGAGGCGAGAACTGAAGAGCCCTGGCGTAGAGCGGTTTTCGCAATAGACCGTGGCGGCGTCAGCCGACCGGCGCGATCAGGGTCTGGCCCGCGGCTAGCATCGGCGAGTGCAGGTTGTTGAGTTCGCGGATCCGGTCGGCGACCTGGCGGGCGGGCGCCTCCGGCGCCACCCGGTGTGCCACGTCTTGAAGGGACTCACCCGGTTCGACCTGCACGACCGAAAGCCGGTCCGGCACGGGAGCGGCCGAACTGCCGGAGTCGCCGTTGGCTATCTGCCCCAGATTCGCGACCAGGCCCAGCCAGAGCGTGATGACCCCGGCCATCAGGGCCAGACCCACCGTCGTTCCCAGCGTGACCGGCCGCCGACGGTGCGGCGTGACCGACCTCGCGACGCCGGCACCGCGGTAGCGCATCGGCGCACCGCTAGGGCGTATCTGCCCGGGCCGGCGGGATCGCAGCGCGCGTTCCTGGTCATAGCGAGGCCGTGCGACCAGCCCATCGGCCGGGCGCCGCATGTTGCTAGTACGCGGCGAGACTGTGTGCGTGTGCATGAGCGTCATGTGCGTTCCTCCGGTCGACTAAATCCTCGCTCGTGTGTTCGACACTATCGCTCGTGTGTTCGAAATCCGAACATTTGAGCGAAGCGTGTCGCACGAGCAAGACGCTAGACCACCCCACCGACAACCTGCGTCGGTCGCTACCACTGTCATGCAGCACAAGTACCCGGTCTTTTCGAGAGTTACACCATTGTGATTCGCCGAGTGCCGCGGATCACTTTCCAGGCCAGGCCGAAACGCGACACGCTAGTCGAACACATGTTTGATTCTTGGGCGCCAGGCGGCTACATTCAGTGCCATGAGCGACAGCAACAACACCTCAGCCACCGGCTCTGAAGGCCGGTTGCGTTCCGTGGATTCATCGCTTACCCAGCGGCAACGCACCATCTTGACCGTCATTCGCGAGTCGGTGTCCACCCGCGGATACCCGCCGAGCATCAGGGAGATCGGCGACGCCGTCGGCCTGACATCGACATCCTCAGTCGCTCACCAATTGCGCACCCTCGAGCGCAAGGGATTCCTGCGCCGCGACCCGAACCGCCCCCGGGCCGTCGATGTCCGCAGCGCCGAGGACATCGCGGCGGCCGCGCCGGTTACCGACGTCGCCGGCTCCGACGCCTTGCCGGAACCCACGTATGTTCCCGTGCTCGGGCGCATCGCGGCCGGTGGACCGATCCTCGCCGAAGAAGCGGTCGAAGACGTCTTCCCACTCCCCCGCGAGTTGGTCGGCGAGGGCACGCTCTTTCTGCTCAAAGTGGTCGGCGACTCGATGATTGAGGCCGCGATCTGCGACGGGGACTGGGTGGTGATACGACAGCAGAACGTCGCCGACAACGGAGACATCGTCGCCGCCATGCTTGACGGTGAGGCCACCGTCAAGACATTCAAGCGCGCCGGCGGTCAGGTGTGGCTGATGCCGCACAACCCGGCGTTCGATCCCATCCCCGGCAACGAGGCAACCGTGCTCGGCAAAGTCGTCACGGTGATCCGCAAGGTATAGCGCCGGACCGCAACCGCCGGAAAGTACGGCGTCTAGTCCGCCTTGACGAAGCCGTTGACCAGCGCGGCTTCCTCGCTGGAGAACCAGACTTCGGCGAGCGTGTCGTGGTAGAGCTCGCTATCCGGGGTGTAATACAGGCCGAAGCGAGGGCTCGCCTTGATGGGATAGCCGTCGGGTATCTGGTAAGGGTCGTCCAAAGGCAGGTGGATCGTCGGACGCCCGGCCTGCCCAAGTGCCCCGGTGGCCGCTGCCGGGCCGGAGTCCGACTCGTCGTCGCCATCTGCCGCTGCGTGCCGCCCGCCTTTGGACGCGGCGCCGACCCCGGCCACGAGGCCGGATGCGGCAGCAAAATCCGGGGGCGTATGCGGCACCGCGACATCGGGATACGCGGCATCCGCAGCCTGCGGCGTATCAACGTAGGCGGCATCGGGATGGGCGGCGTCCGGTGGAGTGTGTGGCACGGCGACGTCGGGATAGGCCGGCTCCTCATCCTCAGCACCTGGATAGCCCGCCTCGGGATAAACCGGATCCTCGTCAGCGACATCCGGGTAGCCGGCCTCGGCGGCCTCTGGGTGGGCTTCCGGGCCGGTGGCATCGAGGTAGTCGGCATCCGCGACGGCATCCGGATAAGCCGGCACATCGGCAGCATCCGGCTGGGCGGCTTCCGGGGGCTCGTCGTCATAGCCGGCCTCGAACAGATCATCCGCCGAGACCACGGGGATGGAGTCGGTGTCGACGGTGTCGGGATCATCCTCGTCGACCCCCAGCTGATCCCACTCCTCCTCGGACCCGGGCAGGGGTTGGTCGCCATACCCGGCGTCTTCGGCCAGTTCGGCCGTTTCGGGTCCGTGGGGCCACCTGACGCGCGGCGCGTCGTCGGCGTCCTCGTGTTCCGGTGAGTGCACGTCGCCGTACGACAAGTGCTCGGTGGTGGCGTCGGCGTAATCGGGACCCCAATGCGGCTCACCCGAGTCGTCGTAACCGCCGACGTCGACGTCGCGCTCAAGGTCGTAGGGCGCGGCGTTACGGCCAGCGCGACGGCGCCGCCACCGGAAGGCCACGAACACCACCAGCAGGACCAAGATGACCAGCGGAATGAGAGCCAACAGGTACCACCAGTGCCAAGAGAGCCACCCCTTGGCGTGCGGAGACGATGCCGTAGCGCTCGGCTGGTTCTGGCCCGACACCTGCAAGCCGGACAACAATGGCGCCAGGTTGGCCGGGTCGGTGGAGAACGTGTTCTTGGCGCGGTTCCACGAGATCTTGCCGCCGGTGAATTTCTGCGAGATCACGTCGCCGTCGACGGTCTGATCGCCGACCGGGGCGCCCAGCTTTCCGGTGGGACCACGCAGCTTGTCCCAGGCGGCCTTCATGGCGCCGCGCACGACGTATGCGCCATGGTCGGAGGTCCAGAAGATCACCGGCTTGTCGGCTGCGGAGAACGTGACGATCCGGCTGTTGGGAGCGATGCCGCCGTCGGACTCGTTGGCGATCGGGAAACCCAGTTCGCTGCTGACCGGGCCACCGAGGGACTCGTACTTCGACAGGATGTCGCTCTCGACGGCGTTCGCGCCGGTCGGCGGGCTGAAGAACACCTTGCCACCGGCAAAGTTCTGGGCGATTCCGTCGCCACCGATCGGGTACTGCCCGCCCTGCTTGGCGCCCAGCGGACCGTTGACACCGCCGGCCGCACGCCAGGCCATATTGATGGCCGCGGTGGGATCAATCGCTACCTGCAAGCCTTTCAGCTGTTCGGCCAATCCCGCTGGCTCAGTGGTGAATTCCTTGGTTTTCCGGTTCCAGGAGATCTGGCCGGCGCCGAACTTCTGCGAGGAAACCTCGCCGTTGTAGGTTTCGTCTCCGGCCGGGGCACCGAGGACACCGCCCGAGCTGCCGAGCTTGTCCCAGGCGGCGTTCAGGGCGCCGCGCACGACGAACGCGCCATGATCGGGCGTCCAGAAAATCACTGGCTTGTCGCTGGCCGAGAACGTCGCCACCCGGCTGTCGGGCCCGGCCAGACCGGGCACCTCATTGATGGTCGGAAATCCCAGATCGCTACCGGCCGGCCCGCCCAGCATGTCGTACTTTTCCAGGATCGGACCGTAAACGAATTTCGCACCGGTGGCCGTGGTGAAGAACATTTTGCCGCCGTCGAAGTCGCACGCAAAGCCGTCGCTGACGGGATAGACGTCGCCCTTCCGGGGTCCGAGCGGCGACGTGTCGCCACCGGCCTTGTCCCAAGCGGCCATGATGGCGGCTTCGGCATCGCCGATCGGAGACGCTGAGACGGTTGGCGCAAGCAGCACGACGGCCAACGCTGTGGTCGCCACGCTGATCAGCACCCGCCTGGCGAGCCTGCGCAATTGACCCCTCTTCCCGTTCACCAAGCCTCCCAGCCGACGGATATGCCCTTACGAATGGCCATGCCCGTGCCCGGCTGACCCGGCGAGCGGTTGGTACCCCAAACGCGGGTTACGAGCCCCACCAGGATGCGTATTATCGCCGGGCTCGCACAACTGTGCTCTAGCGAACAAGAAATGCGAAGGCAATTCGCGAATATTACGAGAACGGATACCGCTCTGATGTCGAAATGATGCCCGACGACGACCGTGTCGCGACCAATCATGTGCTGGCTCGCGCGGTGTGGGGATTGCCCTGCATCTCATGGCAGCCCCGCTGACGTCCACACGCCGAGGGTAAATGATCACGCGCGCCACGTCGCCGAAACACATGCGCCGACCGTACGCGAGGCCATCAGTTCGCGGGCTATCCACTCGAGCAAAGGAGCAATTCATGGGCATCGACTATTTTGCCGCAAACCCAAGCAACGACAGCGTAAGACGACTAGTTGCGCTTCGTTCGTGTCACCATCGCGCTTGTCAGCACGATTCGATATTGCGTGACAGCAAGATTGGTTGACCACCGGCGGCGCCGGCCGATGAGGCTGCGATCACGCGGCTAGACCCCGAGGCCGCGCCCGATGATCTCTTTCATGATCTCGGTTGTGCCACCGTAGATCGTCTGTACCCGGGCGTCGAGATAGGCACGAGCGACGGGGTATTCGCGCATATAGCCGTAGCCGCCGTGCAGCTGCAGACAACGGTCGATCAGGTGCACTTGCTTTTCGGTCGAGTACCACTTGGCCATTGCCGCTTGTTCGGCCGTCAGCTTCTTGTCCAGATGCAGCCGGAGGAACTCGTCGACCATGATCCGCACCACGGTGGCCTCGGTCGCCAGCTCGGCGAGCACGAAGCGGCTGTTCTGGAAACTGCCGATCGGCTTGCCAAAGGCTTTGCGCTCCTTGGTGTATTGCAGTGTTTGGTCGAGCACCTGCTGCATCGCTGCGACCGCCATGATGGCAATCGAGATCCGTTCCTGCGGCAGGTTCTGCATCAGGTAGATGAAGCCCTTACCCTCGTCGCCCAGCAGGTTTTCGGCCGGAACCTTGACGTCGGTGAAGGACAACTCCGCCGTATCTTGTGCGTCCAACCCGATCTTGTCCAGATGGCGGCCGCGTTCGAAGCCCTCCATGCCGCGTTCGACAACGAGCAGCGAAAAGCCCTGCGAACCCTTTTCCGGATCTGTCTGGGCCACCACGATCACCAGGTCAGAATTGATTCCGTTGGTAATGAAAGTCTTTGATCCGTTGAGCACATAGTGATCGCCCTGCTTGACCGCGCGGGTCTTGATCCCTTGCAAATCGCTGCCGGTTCCCGGTTCTGTCATGGCGATCGCGGTGATCAACTCCCCGCTGCAGAACTTGGGTAACCAGCGTTGCTTCTGCTCTTCGGTGGCCAACTCCAGCAGATACGGCGCAACGATGTCGTTGTGCAAGCCGAAGCCGATACCGCCGTAGCGCCCGGCGGCGGTTTCCTCGGTGATGATCGTGTTGTACCGGAAGTCGGAATTGCCGCCGCCCCCGTACTCCTCGGGCACCGCCATGCCAAGGAACCCCTGCTTGCCGGCCTCGAGCCAGACACCGCGGTCGACGATTTTCGCCTTCTCCCACTCGTCGTGGTAGGGCGCGACATGGCGATCGAGAAAGCCCCGGTAGGACTCGCGGAACAATTCGTGCTCGGGTTCAAACAGTGTGCGCTGGTACCTGATTGCGCTGCTCATGGATAACCTCCGGCGAACGGGAACTCTGCGGCCCAACATATACCAACCAGACGGTTGGTCGGCAGCTGGCCTCGGGGCCGACCTAGCGGCACCTTCCGACGGCTACAAGACCTCGTTGCCCGCGGCGAATTGCCGCAGGCTCGCGGCCAGCGCCACCGGAACCCGGGCCTTGATCCGCGTCCCCTCCGAGTTGTGCTCGGCCTGCTGGACGCGACCGTCGGCGTGCACGCGGGCCACCAAATCGCCGCGGTCGTAGGGAATCACCACGTCCACCGCGGTGTCGGTGGGTGCGGCAAGCTCGGCCATCCGCCTGCGCAGTGCGTCGATACCGTCCCCGGTACGCGCGGAGACAAACACCGCACCGGGCAGGCCGTGCCGAAGCTTGGCCAGCATCAGATCGCTTGCGGCATCGACCTTGTTCACCACCAGCAGCTCGGGAGGCGCATCACCGTCATGGTCGGAGATCACTTCGGAGATCACCTGGCGCACCGCATCGATCTGGGCCGGCGGGTTGACGTCAGAGCCGTCGACGACGTGTACCAGCAGATCGGCGTCGACGACCTCCTCCAGAGTGGAGCGGAAAGCCTCGACCAGCTGGGTGGGCAGGTGCCGCACAAATCCGACGGTGTCGGTGAGCACAAACGGCCGGCCGTCGTCGAATTCGGCGCGCCGGGTGGCGGGTTCCAGGGTGGCGAACAATGCGTCCTGCACCAGCACACCGGCTCCGGTGAGCGCGTTGAGCAAGCTGGACTTGCCGGAGTTGGTGTAGCCGACGATCGCGACCGACGGCATGTCACTGTGCAGCCGGCGACTGCGCTGGGTGTCGCGGGCCTGCTTCATGTTCTTGATCTCGCGGCGCAGCTTGGACATCCGCTCGCGGATGCGGCGCCGGTCGGTCTCGATCTTGGTCTCACCGGGACCGCGCAGGCCCACGCCGCCGCCGCTGCCACCGGCGCGGCCACCGGCCTGCCGGGACATCGACTCACCCCAGCCGCGCAGCCGCGGCAGCATGTACTGCATCTGGGCCAGTGACACCTGCGCCTTGCCCTCGCGGCTGGTGGCGTGCTGGGCGAAGATGTCCAGGATCAGCGCGGTGCGGTCGATGACCTTGACCTTGACGGCCTTCTCCAGCGCGGTCAGCTGCGCCGGGGACAGTTCACCGTCGCAGATGACGGTGTCGGCGCCGGTGGCCAGCACCACTTCCCGCAACTCCTGCGCCTTGCCCGAGCCGATGTAGGTCGACGGGTCGGGCTTGTCGCGGCGCTGGATGAGGCCTTCGAGCACCTGCGAGCCGGCGGTTTCGGCCAGGGCTGCCAGCTCGGCCAGGCTCGCCTGGGTGTCGGCCGCGCTGCCCTCGGTCCACACCCCCACCAGCACCACGCGTTCCAGACGCAGCTGGCGATATTCGACCTCGGAGACGTCGGCGAGTTCTGTCGACAGCCCGGCGACGCGGCGCAGCGCTGATCGGTCTTCGAGGGCGAGTTCGCCGACGCTGGGCTCGGACGCGGGATGGTTAACCCGCTGATCGTGATACGGATTTTCGGGATGTGTCATAGGCAATTAGCAATACTGCACGCCAAACCTGTGACGTGCATCCGAATTATTGGGCGTGCCACCATTCCTCGCTCACTTCGCCATGGGCCACCAGCACCGACGGCCCGCGCAGGTAGCTGGTGGCGTCGGTGATGGTGACCTCGACGTCACCGCCGGGCACACGCACGGTCAGCGTCCCGGTGTCGGCCCCGGCGTCGGCGAGGGCGGCCACCGCGGCCGCGACCGTTCCGGTTCCGCACGAGCGGGTTTCGCCCACCCCGCGCTCGTGGACCCGCATCTGAACCACTCCACCGGCGACCGCGGTGAGCACTTCGACGTTGACCCCGTACGGGAACTGCGCACGGTCAAAGTGCACCGGTGCGGCGACATCGAGCCCCGCGAGCTCTTCGCTGCTCAGCCGCGGGTCGACGCACGCCAGGTGCGGGTTGCCCACGTCGATCGCCAGACCGGTGAACCGCCTCCCACCGACCACAGCCTCCCCGGAGCCCAGCCGGTTGGCCTTGCCCATGTCGACGGTGACATCGGCGTTGGTGCCGTCGGCGTGGTGCAGGGTGACCATCCGCGGCCCCGCCACCGATCCGACGACGAACTCGTCGCGGGACTCCATGCCGCTGGCACGCAGATAGTGCGCGAACACCCGCACGCCGTTGCCACACATCTGCGCGGTCGACCCGTCAGCATTGCGGTAGTCCATGTACCACTCGTTCGCGCCGACACCGTCGGGCAGCCGATCGAGCACGCCGACCGCCAGGGCGGCACCCGCGGTGGTAATCCGCAGCACCCCGTCGGCACCCAGCCCGCGGCGCCGGTCGCACAGCGCGGCGACTCGCTCAGCCGTGAGCGGCAGCTCGGCATCGACGTCGGGCAGCAGCACGAAGTCGTTCTGGGTGCCGTGGCCCTTGGCAAAGATCATGTGCGCCACTCTCCCCCGCAAGCGGGCGGTACCCCCACAATCCCGGCTATGCGGACGTTTTCGTCGTCGGCGCGGATCACCAGTTCAGGGTACGTGCCGCCACGCCCGCAGGGTGTCGGCGACGATGCGGGCGCGGTCGGATGCGGCGGCGGCGCCCATGTCGAGCCAGTGCACCCGGTGGTCGCGGCGAAACCACGACCGTTGCCGTCGCACGTAGCGCCGGGTGCCGACATACGTCTGCTCCCGCGCATCACGCAAAGCTTCGGGGTCGCCGGCATCGAGAGCGGCGAGCACCTGCGCGTAACCGAGCGCGCGTGACGCCGTAACGCCGTCGCGCAGGCCCCCGAGCAGCAGCGTGCGCACCTCGTCGACCAGGCCCTGCTCG
>DASYJS010000027.1:0-26739 GCA_035996225.1 Mycobacterium sp.
CGGCCAGGTCGAGTCGCAGTGCGGATAATCGGCTTCGAGCATGATGTTGTCCATACCGATTCGGTCACGCTGCACGAACGATGACTTGTCCTCCACAGCGCAGAACCAGAAGTTCCGGGTGAAAACCTCAGCGGGAGTTAACTTCTCCCCGAGCGCCTGCCAAGTGCCGTACATCGCGTGGTAACTGAGCATGTGGTCGAGGCGGTCCAGTAAGCCCGCCACCCAGCCGATTCCGCCTTCGGACAAACAGATCTTGAGATCCGGGAATCTGCTGGGCAGGCCGGAGTACAACCAGTCGACTGCCGCCGAAATGGCGTAGGCGAAGAACAGCACACCCTGGACGTCGGGTGGCGCATCCTCGGTGGTCGACGGCGACGAACCCGATGATCCGATATGCAGATTCACCACTGTTCCGGTTTCGGCGCACGCCGCCATGATCGGATCCCAGTGGCCCGAATGAATACTCGGCAATCCGAGCATCGCGGGGTTCTCGCTGAACGTCACGGCGTGAAAGCCGCGCTCGGCGTTCTCGTAGATCATCTTGGCGCCCAGTTCGGGGTCCAGCAGCCAGGGCAACTGGCAGGGAATGATCCGTTCGGGATACGACCCCGCCCACACCTCGAGGTGCCAGTCGTTCCAGGCGCGGACCGAGGCCAGCGCCAGATCGCGATCCGTGGTTACCTGCTGCAATCGTTGGCCGGCGAATCCCGGCAGGAACGAGGGGAAATTCAGTGACGCGTATATGCCATTGAGATCCATGTCTTTGACGCGGTCATGGATATCCCATGCACCCCTGCGCATTTCGTCGAATCGGACGGGTTCGAAGCCGTACTCCGAAACCGGTCGCCCGACCACGGCGTTGAACCCGACATTGGGCAGTTCCTGATTGTCATAAATCCAGGTCTGACCGCCGCTGTCGGTGTCCACGACGCGCGGCGCCCGGTCGGCGAACTTTCGCGGCAGGCGGCCGGTGAATGTATCCGGGGGTTCAACGATGTGATCGTCGACCGAGATCACCGTGTAGCGGCGCGGCGCCCGGGGCGGGTCCGGCAGAAACGTCACGGAGCGATCCTCACCCGTTTTCGCGGTTGTGAAACTTAGATTCGCGGCCAGCTCGTCAATCGCTTTCACTGGTTAATCTCCTTGCGGGGCAGGGCATTCGGTGTGCGGTCATGGCTTCGAGTGTGCGCGGGCGGCGGAGCAGATGGGCGTGTCGCGGTCGTGGGCGCACACTCGATGGCCGGCTCAGGTGAGCACATCGGGATCCGCTTTGATGGTCATCCGTGCCGCCCCCGCCCAGTAGACGTCGGCGGCCCGCTCGATAAGCGATCGCTGCATGCCCGCCATGTCCGACCAGTTCATCGTGACCGGGTCCTTGCCGGTGAGCATGACGTCGTAGGCCAGCTTGCATACCCGTTCGATCGAGGCCGCCCGGTACACCGCCTCGGCCAGGTTGTGACCGGTTGCGATGACGCCGTGGTTGGCCAGAATCGTCAGATTGGCGCCTCCGATCCGCTCCGCGAGATCGGCTGCGCGGGCCGGGCTGTCGATCTCGCCGTCGTAGGCACGGACGAGGCACAGGTCATCCAGAAACAGCGAGCCGGTCTGATGCACCAGTTCGGGCAGCCGGCCCAACGCGGCGAGCACGCAGACGTAGTACGGATGATTGTGAATGACCACCCGGGCGTCTTCACGGACTCGGTGCAACTCGGTATGAATGTGGATCGCCGGGGTGACATCCCAACGACCGCGGACCACCCGAGCTTCGCTGTCGACCAGGCAGATATCGGATGCGGTGAGTTCGGCCCACCACAGGCCCCACGGATTGACCAACATGTCGCTTTGTCCGTCGAGCTGCCAGGTGATGTGGCCGGCCATATTCTCGGCGAACCCGATGCCGGCCAGATGGCGGAAGGCCACGGCGAGCGCCTGCTCGTTGGAGAGCTCGACGCCGATCGGGGGCACCGCCGACGGCGCCCACACCTCCAGGCCACCTCGTCGTGGGTTAGGTGTGTTCATGCTCGGTCTCCATCCTTGCTCGAATATCTTGGCGGAGATCGCCTTTGGCGACCTTTCCGCCGGACGACCGTGGTATCTCGTCGACGACGATGAGGCGTTCGGGCAATAGCTCTTTGGAAACCCCCAGGGCCAGCAAGTGCTTGACGAGTTCGGGCAGATCGACGGTCGCAGAGTCGGCGAGTTCGATGTAGAGACAGACCCTCTCCCCGAACACCAGATCCGGCATCGCCACGGCGGCCGCGAGCGCAATCGCCGGATGGGTCATGACGGCATCCTCGACCTGCGATGCGCTGATGTTCTTGCCACCGCGCAGGATGAAGTCGGATGTTCGGCCGGTGACCGTGAGGTAGCCGTCGGCGTCGAGCTCGCAGATATCGCCCATGAGCATCCACCCATCGCGGGTGAACAGCTTGTCGTGGTCGGTACCCCCGAGGTAGCCGAGGCTGGTCGCCGGGCCCCGGCACGCCGGCTGTCCTCGTCCGGTCGCGGTGACATCTTGATCCCCGTCGAAGAGCCGGACCGCCATTTCGGGAACGATGCGACCGCCGGTACGCAGTCGACGCTGCAGAGAGTCATCCACGGTTGTCGCGCTGAGCAAGCCGGTTTCATTCGAGCCGTAGAATTGCAGGATCTTTGCGCCGGTCAGCTCTTCGAACTCGGCAGCGGGCCGATACGGCAACGCCTCGCCCCCAGTGAACACGACACGCAGCGAGCTCAGGTCGTAATCCCGGGATGCGCGGTCGGCCATAAGCATCGTTAATTGTGTACTGACACAACATAATACGGTTACCTTGTGCCCGGCTATTGCCTCACACGCCGCCCTGGTGGTGAAGCGGTCCAGGATCACCGAGCTGGCGCCGAGGTAGATCGGGGTGGTGTGGCTGGTCCATATTCCGAAGCCGAAGGGCGTGGGGATGACGGGCAAGAACACATCGTCGGATGTCAGCAACCCATTGGCGACGGCTTTCTGGTGAAAGTAGTGCCAACGGTTTTGCGTGTGCACCACACACTTGGGCATGCCCGTGGTGCCGGAGGTGGAGTTGATGAGAAACACGTCGTCGGCGCCGAGTTGAGATTCACCTGCCACCGCCTTGCTCTGCACGTCGACATCCAGGCGTGGCAGACCCGCATCCTGACCCAGGACCAGCAGGGACACCGGCGATTCTGCTGCAACCCGGGCTGCGGCATCGCTGTGCTGATGGCCGCTGATCAGGATCTTCGGCTCCGAGTTGCGCAGTAGCGCGATCACCTCGCGGGTGCCTGCACGGGCGCCGATGCCGATGACGACGGCGCCACAGCGTTCGATCGCGACGAACAGCACGTGGATCGCAGTGGAGTCGCCGTGCCATACGGCAACCCGATCACCGCGAGCGACACCGAGACCGGCCAGCTGGCCCGCTAAATCGGTTGCTACAGCGTTGAATTCACGCCAAGTCAGCGAGATGCCGGGCTGGTCCGAATAAGCGCGGCGGTCCGGTGACTGTTCGGCGTTGTGCCGCACCGCGTCCGATAGCGTCGCATCCGACCACCAACCGGCCGCACGAAACCGGGCCGAGTCCTCGTCGGTGAATGCCGGCGAGCCCAAGGTATCCAGCCCACCGGCGCTCATTACCAAATGATAGGAAAACCGCGTGGGATTCGGTTGGCCGGCTACTGCGACCTGGCCGACTAGGGATTCTCGGGTCCGGGACCCGGATTTTGCGGACCGTGCGGAAGACTCGGGTGGCGGCTCGGGGGCGGCGGGGGGTTGGGGTGAATAGGCCCACAGTTCAGGCCGAGGATGCAGCCGGGGCCTCCGGCGGGTTTGACCGGTAAGGCGCCGCCGCCGACGGTATCCCCTGGTGAGGGAGGCACCGGGACCACACTGGAGGTCGGGGCCGCCGCGCTGGCCTGCGGCTTGCCATCATCGCCAACACCGCCCAGCGCCAAGGCAACCATTGCCGCACCGCCGCACAACGCGGCTACCGTCCTGCTCTTGCGATTCCCCACGGCATCGATTGTAGTACCTCCCGCCGGATGTGCAGGACCTTTCAACAGGGTATTAACCGTCGGCGGCGCCCCTATCATTACCGGAACATGGATCAGGCTGGCCTGCAGCACAGGAGACGATCGCTATGGAAACCAGGCAACTCGCCGGGATTGGGTCGCGACTGCAAGGCAAACCGCTCTGGCCGGGACTGCTGAGTGGCGCGGCCGCGGGCGCCGCGGGCACCACCACGCTGAATGTCATCACCTACCTCGACATCGCGGTGCGGGGCCGACCGACGAGCAGCACACCCGAACGGACCGTCGAGGCGATGGCGAGGCTGTTCGGCCTCACGGTTCCCGGCAGCGGTGACGTGCTCGCCAACCGCCTCTCCGGCCTTGGCGCGCTCACCGGCTACGCCGCGGGCATTGGGATGGGCGTCATTCTCGGGTTGGCCTATGCCCTGGGCTGGCGGCCCGGATTACTGGTCGCCACGGTGGTCGCATCGGCCATCGCCCTGATTGGCACCAACGGACCGATGACCGTCCTCGGGGTGACCGATCCACTCACCTGGAGCCTCGTCGACTGGGTCAGCGACCTGATTCCGCATCTCGGCTACGGGATAGTCACCGCCCTGGTGTTGCACTACCTCGCTCCGCTCTGCGGGCCTCCCGGCGAAACACGTCTCTCGGGATAGCACTCGCGGCCGAGCGATATTGGGATCGGTAGCCACGCACCCGGTTTCCACTTGCTAGACGACCGCTGCTGCCGGCAGCGCACCGCAGGTAAGGAAACCACGCATGAAAACCAAGGCCGCCGTGCTGCTGTCGGGCGCGATCGTCGCGCTAGTGCTCGTCTCCCGCTATTTCGCGTTGAGCCGCGCCGGCATGCCCTTGGAGTGGCTGCTCTATTTCGGGCTGCCCATCACGGCGGCCGGCGTGCTGTTCGCACTGCGGCTGATCAACCTCGGCACGGGCTGGCACACCGCGGTCGACAATTCAAAGCCCGGGGTGTGGGCACGTCCGCTGGCACCTCGGGCACCCGAGGAGTTGGTGTCGGAGCGGCTGCGGCAGCTCGAGGACTTGCATACCCGAGGAGCGATCTCCGACACGGAATACTGCGCGCAGCGCTTGCAGATCATCTCGACCATGTGATGCCGAACGGGGCAATCAAGTTGCCCGCCAAGCACTTTCTCCAAGAAGACCACCCGCAAGAGATTGCCGAGGCGGTGTATCGCTTCACGCAGCGCGGCCGCTAACCCTGAACCGTGGGACGGATCGTGATGTCACCGATCTCCACCTCGTCGGGCTGTTCGACCGCGAACGCGACGGCTCGTGCGACCGCGTCGGGCGGAATGCCGAAGTCGTTCATGGTGCGCCGGATCTGCTCCCGCAGCGCCACATCGTCGATCGAGCCGTCGAGCTCAGTATCGACAAAGCCCGGCGATATCGACGTGGTCCGCACCACGCCATCGGTGGACTCCTGGCGCAGACCTTCCATGACGGTGCGCACCGCGTTCTTGGTCGCCGCATAAACCGCCATGGTGGGCACAATCTTCAACCCCGCCGTGGATACCGTCGTCACGAAGTGACCTCGGCCCTGCCGGCGAAACACCGGGAGCGCCGCGGCGAATCCATGCAGCACCCCGCGAAGGTTGACGTCGATCATCGCCGACCAGCCGTCGACGTCCAGATCGGAGATCGGCCCGATCTTGCTGATTCCGGCGTTGCTTACCAGCACATCGAGGCGATCAAACTGATCGACGGCGGTGCTGACGAGTCCCTCGAGGTCGGCACAAACGGTGACATCGGTCCGGCAGGTGACGGCGTGTCCCCCGCACTCTCGTATCGCCTGCGCGATCTCATCGAGGTGGTCGACGCGTCGCGCACCCAGGACCACCCTCGCGCCGCGTTCAGCGAGCAGACGCGCCGTCGCCTCGCCGATCCCGCTGCTCGCTCCAGTGATGGCCACTACTTTGCCTTCGATACCGGTCATCATCGTATTGTCAGTCTGTGCTCATCGGATTCCTACTCGCTCTGGGTTGTTCGGTGTGCTACGGCACCGCCTCGGTACTGCAGGCTGTCGCGGCGCGGTCGGTGGAAGCCGGCGGCAAGTCCGGTGTTGACGCAGTGCTCTTGTTGCGTGCCGTCCGGCAGTGGCGTTATCTCGCGGGCATTGGCCTTGACGGCGTCGGCTTCGTGCTGCAAGTAATGGCGCTGCGCCTGGTGCCGATCTACGTCGTCGCCGCAGCGCTGGCCGCCTCGATCGCCGTCACCGGCATCGTGTCCGCGTGGGTGCTCTCGGCGCGGCTTTCCTCGGCCGAGTGGACGGCCGTGGGTGTGGTCTGCGTAAGCCTCGCCGCGCTCGCGTGTGCTGCGGGGCCCGCCCACTTTCGCCATGCCCCAGCCGGACTCGGCTGGGCGCTGATCGGCGTGGTCGGCGCACTATTCCTCTGCGGAGCCGCCGCCGGCCGATTGGGCGACCGCCGGCGTGGACTCGCGCTGGGCCTGGCCGCCGGAAGTGGCTTCGGCGTCGTCGAGATCGGCGTGCGTATGCTCGACGAGGTCGATCCGACCAAAGCGGTGTTCTACACCAACCCGGCCCTGTATGCGGCTGCCGGAGGTGGGGCCGCGGGGTTTCTGTTGTTCACCTCCGCATTGCAGCGCGGATCGGTGACGTCCACGGTGGCCGCCATGGTCGTCGGTGAAACAATCGCGCCCGCGTTGGTCGGAGTGGTGTGGCTGGGCGACACAGCACGGCCCGGCTGGGGCTGGCTGGTCGTCGTGGGATTCGTCGTAGCAGTGGCCGGGACCCTGGTCCTGGCCCGATTCGGCGAGGCGCCCAGTCCGGCGGAGTCCGGTTGAGCTTATGAGGTTGCGGCATCCGCAACCGGTTGTGCCGCAGCCGAGATAGCTCGGTCGTCGACGGTATATGTTGTGGCGCGCGGCGCTCGTGACAGCAGCACGCCACCCTGGGCGCTGATTCCGGCGGCGATCAGCTCGCGCTTGAGGATCTTGTTGGTGGCCGTCGCCGGAAGGTCATCGTTGATACGCACATAACGCGGCCACGCCTTCGGGGACAAGTCGTTTTGTGCGGCCAGAAACTCCTCGAGATCCGTTGGCTGCAAACCCATCCCGTGACGAAGCACAAGCGCCGCCATAACCTGGTCGCCGACCCGATCGTCCGGCACGGCATACACAGCGACCTGACTGACCTGCGGCAGCCGTTCCAGGATCCGCTCGATCGGTGCCGCCGCCAGGTTTTCGCCATCCACCCGCATCCAGTCGGCGGTACGGCCGGCAAGATAAATCCAGCCTTCGGCGTCGCGGTAGGCCAAATCACCTGCCCAGTACATTCCGTGCCGCATGCGCTCGGCGGTCGCGGCCGGATCGTTGTAGTAGCCGACAAACGGCCCCGCGCCCTGCGTGTTGACCAGTTCGCCGACGGCCTCGTCGAAGTTGGTCAGCGCCCCGTGTTCGTCGAATTGCGCGACGTCGCACTCCTGCAGAGTTGTCGGGTTGTAGATGCTGACTCCGGGATAGGGCCTACCGATCGAGCCGGGCGGCGTGCCGTCTTCTCGCACAACGATCACCGCGAACTCGCTGGATCCGAAGCTGTCGACCACCCGGCACCCGAAACGCCGTGCGAATTCCGCGATATCGCGATCCGTTGCCTCGTTGCCGAACGCCATGCGCAGCGTCGTGTCGGCGTCGTCGGGCCGTTGGGGTGTGGAGAGGATCAGGGCAAGCGGCTTGCCGACGTAGTTCAGGTATGTCACGTGGTAGCGGCGCACGTCATCGAGGAAGCGTGACGGCGAAAACTTGGCAGGGACCATCAACGCGCCGCTGCCGATAGCGACGGCCCAGCCGGCGGCAACGCCGTTGGAGTGAAACAGCGGCATCGCCAGATAGCAGACATCGGCCGCGGTGACGTCGTATTGAAAGATCAGGCTGGCGCCGCACATGATGGCCATCCCGTGAGCGAACCGTACGGCCTTGGGATTACCGCTGGTGCCTGAGGTGAAGATCATCATGAAGGTGTCGGCGGAAGTGACCTCGCGGTGCGGAGTCAGCGGTGGCGCCGCGGCGACCGCATCGGCGTAGCGTGTCCCGTCAACGTCGAGAACTTGAATTGCGTTGAGATCCGAGCCCTCCAACAGGGGCAGGTGGTCGTCGTCGATTAACAGAATTTGGCAGTCGGAGCGCTGGATGTCGGAGAGCAGAGCGGCTCCGCGGCGGGTCGTGTTTAGGCCGCACAGCACGTAGCCGCCCAGCGCGGCGGCCGCCATCGCGCGCAGCATTGCCGGTGAATTGCCCAGCGCGGCACCGACGTGCAGCGGCCGGGCCGGATCGGCGAGCGTGATCAGCGCCGCCGCCTCGGACTCGGCTTCGGCGAGATGCTCGCGCCAGGTCCAGGTCTCCTCGCCGTGAGCAACCGCAGGGGTGTTGTCGTGCCTGCGCTGCCGTAAGAGCTGCTGAACCGTCTCCGGCACTGTCTCACTTCCTCTTTGATTTCGTCGTCAACACCAGCCCGGAGTAATTGTTGTGGGCCACCTCGTCGCAGTGGCGCCGGTAAGTACCGAACCCACCGATGTAAGGCATGAAGGTTCGCTTCTTGCCTTCGATGTTGGCGCCCAGATACCACGAGGATGCCGCCTTGGGGAACAGCGTCCGTCCGGCTGCTTGGGCCACGTGGTCGGTCCAGGCGAGGGCGGCATCGCGGCGTGGCTCGACCTCGCTCACCCCAAGTCGTCGCGCGGCCCGCACCAGGTCGACGACCCAGTCAACCTGAACCTCGGCATGCAGGACCATGTTGGCCAGCACCGAAGGACTGCCCGGCCCGCTGATCGTGAACAGGTTCGGCAGGCCCGGCACCATCAGACCGAGAAAGGTCACCGGGCCGTCGGCCCAGATGTCACGCAACCGTTCTCCCCCGGGCCCGCTCGGGTCGATCCGGGTCAACGCCCCGGTCATCGCGTCGAAGCCGGTGGCGAAGATCAACACATCGCAGGGGTAGGTCGCTTCATTGGTTCGTACGCCATCGGCGGTGATGCCTTCGATGGGCTCGCGGCGCAGGTTGACCAGCCGCACGTTGTCACGGTTGAAGGTGGCGTAGTAACCATCGTCGGTGCAGATCCGTTTGGTTCCGATCGGGTGATCGACCGGGATGAGATCCGCTGCGGCAACGGGATCGGTGACGATTTCCCGGATCCGCTCCTCGGCGAATTGCCTCGCGACGTCGTTGGCGGCCAGGTCGCTGGTCTGGTCGGGGAAGGTCTTGGCGAACAGGACGCCGCCTTCGCGCCAGCGCTGCCAGAGCGCGTTGGCCTGCTCCTCGGGTTCGGTGTCGACGGCATTCTTGTGGTAGGTGCCGTGCGGTGTGCCCGCCGACGCATAGGCGGAGATCCGGCGACGCTCGGGATACTGTTCCTGGATCTGGCGCTGTTCCTCGGCCGACCAGGGGTGGTTGGGCATCGGGATGGTGTAATTCGCGGATCGCTGGAATACCACCAGCTTTTCGGCCTGGGCGGCGATGATCGGAGCCACCTGGATCCCGGAGGATCCCGTGCCGATGAGGCCTACCCGCTTGCCGCGCAGATCGGGATTCTCGCGCGGCCACGCGGCCGTGAAATACACCTCACCCGAGAAGCCCTCAACACCGCGAATATTGGGCCGATTGACCGCCGAAAGGCAGCCGGTTGCGCACAGGAGAAACTGTGCCGCGTAGCTTTCCCCGGTCGCGGTGTCGACATGCCAGCGACCGTCGGCCTGGTTGAAGGCGGCACCGACGACGTCGACGCCGAATCGGTAGTGGCGGCGCAGATCGAAACGGTCGGCGACGTGCCCCAGATAAGCGAGGATCTCCGGTTGGGCGGCGAAGCGTTCGCTCCACTGCCAGCTCTGCTGCAATGCTTCATCGAAAGCGTAGGAATAGTCCACACTTTCGACGTCGCACCGCGCACCCGGATAGCGGTTCCAGTACCAGGTGCCGCCCACGTCGGGGGCCGCCTCGATGGCGGTCACCGACAATCCCGAGGAGGCGATTCGGTGCACGGCGTAAAGCCCGGCGAAACCGGCGCCGATGACGATGACGTCGCTTACTTCGGTCATGTCAAGAGGCTTCGGTTTGTCGTATGCAGTAGTTGGCGCAGGTCGGCGCAGACCAGATGCTGCGCCGATGCCGCCGGAGGAAAGGATTGAATCGTCATGAAACCGTGGAACAATCCGGGGAAATCACGGTGCACGACCGGCACTCCCGCGTCGCGCAACCGGCGTGCGTAGTCGCATCCCTCGCTGTGCAGGGGATCCAGTCCGGCGGTGACCACCACTGCCGGCGCCAGGCCCGCATGGGAGTGTGCGCGGGCCGGAGCCACCAGGGCGGGCGGGTCGAAAAGCCGCTCAACACCAAGGTATTGACGCCAATACCACTGCATTGCGGCGCGGGTGTTGAAATATCCGCTGCCGTAACGGTGGTAACTCTCGGTTTCGAACGAGGGATCGATCGCCGGGTAGATCAGCAACTGCGCGGCAGGTTGAGTGACTCCGCGGTCACGGCAAAGTATCGCGGTGACCGCCGCCAGATTCCCGCCCGCGCTGTCGCCGGCGACCGCTGTGCGCTTGGGGTCGATACCCAGCTCGCCCGCGTGCTCGACCACCCAGCAGAACACCGTGAACACGTCGAGCGCGGCCGCGGGCGCGGGATGTTCGGGAGCGAGGCGGTAGTCGACCGACACCACAACGGCTTGACTGCCGCGGGCCAGTGCCCGGCAGAATCCATCGTGAGATTCGATGTCGCAGAGGACGAATCCACCCCCGTGGCAGAACACGATCGCGGCGCGGTCCCCGGAGGGCTCGCCGTGCGGACGGTAGATTCGCACGCCGATGGCACCATCGGGGCCCGGAACGCTACGGTCGGTGGCGCTGCGGACGTCGTCGGAGTTGTCGACCGGCATGCGCCGTTCGGCGACCGCGGCGCGCGCTTGCGGGCCGGTCATGTTCTCGACGCGCGGGAATCCGGCGTTCAATTGGTCGAGCATCGCCTGGACGCCGTCGTTCATATGCACCTCCGACCGCACCGTTGAGGTCATACGGGCCGGTATTTCAGCAGGGTGATTCCGCCTTCGGGCAGATCGTAGAATACGGGCTGAACCCGCATACCGATCCGGATGTCGTTCGGGTCGATGTCGACCAATTCGGTGCTGATCCGCGGACCGGCATCCCACTGCACCACCGCGAGCAGCTGCGGCACCGCATCGACCCAGGGCGGTCCGGTGGGTCTGCGCGCCACGGTGAAGGTGTACAGCGTTCCCGCACCATCGGTTTCGCGCCATTCCAGGTCGTCGGCCAGGGTGCCGGGGGCGAGGATGCGCGGATAGAAGACATAGCGCTGCAGCGAGGGCGAGTACTGCACCAGGATTCGGTGCTGGGCCAGGCCATCCCAAAAGGGTCGCGAGACGGGTGTGGGCTCGGGAACCGGGCGGGCTTCTGCGGTCACTTGCGTCAATCCCCCCGCATGATCAGTGCGACCTGCTCGCTCATGATGCCGCCGTTCCCGGTGACGAACGCGGTGTCGCAGTCCGGCACTTGGGCGTCGCCGGCTCGCCCCATGACCTGCCGTGCCCCGTCGACGACGTGATGCATACCGCCGGCCATGCCGGCCTGACCGAAGGACAGCTGGCCGCCGGCGGTGTTCAGCGGGAAGTCCCCGCGGTGGGTCAGATCGTGCTCGGCAACCCACGACATGCCTTGGCCTTTGGCGCAGAAGCCGGCGTCTTCCAGGCTCATCAGCACCGTGATCGTGTAGCAGTCGTAGATCGAAGCGATATCGACATCGGACCGGTTCAGCCCGGACATGGCAAACGCCTTGTCTGCGGCGCGCGCGATCGGGGTGTGCAACAGGTCGTCAGCGTAGGTCGGGGTTTTGAAGGCGATGTGTTCCCCGAAGCCTTTGACCCAGACCGGGCGATGGCGGCTGCGGCGGGCGAGGTCGGCGTTGGCGAGCAGGACACCGACTCCCCCGTGCACGCGCATCACCGTTTCGAGCATGTGGATCGGGTCGGCGATCATCGGGCTGGCCAGAACGTCGTCGACCGTGATCGGGGTGCCGTGGAAAACCGCACCCGGATGCGCGCACGCGTTGGTGCGTTGGTCGACCGCGATCTTGGCGGCCGCGGCGGGGTCGTAGCCGTATTCCGCGGCGTAACGCTGAGCGATCTGTGCATACGGCGCGTTCTGCCCCAGGTTGCCGTAGGGGATTTCGAACTCGGCCTGCGGTGACCCGTAGTTATTTGACGACGCCCCATACCAATTCGGGGCAGCGGCCCGGCGTTGTTCCGATTGCGGCACCGATGCCGATCCGGGCACCACGGCGAGCACCGCGTCGCAGATGCCGAGTTCGATGGCAGCGGCGGCCCGCCATATCATTCCGGCGGACGTGGCCCCGCCGAGGTCCACGCGCTCGCCGAAATCCAGCGCCAGGCCAAGGTATTCGCACAGTGTCGCCGGCGCGAACATCGCCGATTCGGCCACGCCGTGGGTGAGCAGGCCGTTGATATGCGCCGGATCGACACCGGCGTCCTCGACGGCCAGTTTCGCGAGCAGCGCGTACTGGTCGAGGGTGAACAGCGGCGGCCCGGCCGGACGGCGCTGCGCCGGCAACTCCGCGATGCCGATGATGGCCGCTTCGCCACGCAACCCTGTCACGACGGCGTTTCGCGTCGGGGCAGCTCGACCGTTGCGGTTCCGGGCATCAGCACGGTGTCGCCGCGGCGGCCGGCGATCTCCAGATCCACCAGTCCGGCGCCGTCGGTCAGGCGCTTCTCGGTGACCACTCCGCCGAAGGTCAGCGGCTCACCGGGCAATGCGGTCGCCCGGTTCTGCACCGAGAAAGACACCAGGCGGCCGCGCCCACCGATCCAGTCGCCGATTGCCCGGGCCAGCAGCGCCGCCTGAAGCGGCCCGTGCACCAAGACATTGTCGTAGCCTTCGACGCCGCGCGCCCAGTCCTTGTCGTAGTGAATGCGGTGACCGTTGTAGGTCGCGGCGCTAAAAAAGAACAGCTGGGTTACGTCGGCGGTGACGGTCAATGGAGGAATCTGCTCGCCCACGCCGATATCGTCGTAGAACACCTGCTCAGTCGTCATGGCATTCCTAGGGTCGGGCGATCATCGAGGTCGAGGCTTCGGCAACCAGGTCGGCGTGTTGATTCCGGTACACCGTGTGCCAGGTGACCAGCACGAATCTGCCGGAGCGGCCTTGCTTTTCCACGATCGACTCGATGGTGCGAACCATTTCGATCTCGTCGCGGTGATAGGCAGGCAGGTGAAAGGCGAAGCTCTCGCCGCCGGCCATCCGCTTGGGCGCACGTGGAAACGCGAGACTGCCCGAAACCGCGCCCGAAGAACCATCGGGCCGCAGCGCGTCAAGACGCGTGACGCCGAGCACCGCGTACTGCAGAAACAGCGGAGGGCAGATGATGTCGCGAAAGCCGTTGGCGCGAGCGTAATCCGGATCGAAATACAACGGGTTATGATCACCCACCGCTGACGCCCATCGCTGCCAATCGCGCTGGTTCACCTCGCCGGTCGCGGTCGCGGCAACGGTACCCACTCGCGACGCCGAGTCGGCGTCGATCAGGGTGTCTTCACCCACTGGCGCTCCCTTGTCTCGGGGTCTGTTCCAAGGTTTCCTCCAGCCAGGCTGCGGCGATATCTGCCCCGCCGCCGAGAGTTGAACCGAGCCTTGCCCGTTCGGTCCACAAATGCAGATCGGTTTCGGTCACGTAGCCGATCCCGCCGTGCAGTTGATGGGCATCCAGCGTGACGAGCCGGGCCGCCGTGGCGGCATGCATGCGCGCGATGGCCGTTTGTCTGGTCCCGGTGTGTCCGCGCGCGATCCAAAAAACCGCGGAGTGCGCGGCCAACCGGGCGGCGGCCAAGGCGATGTGCATGTTGGCGATCAGATGCTGCGCCGCTTGGAAGGAGGCGATCGGGCGGCCGAACTGGTGGCGCAGCTTGGTGTACTCGACGGTGCGCTCCAGCACCGCCTGTCCGACTCCGACCAAGTCGAGTGATCCCAAGGCCACGGCCGCATTGGCCAAGCGGCGTACCCGGGTCATACCGGGCTGGTCGGCGTCCTCGAGCAGGGCTTCGGCGTCGACGGTGACATCGTCGAACCGCACCGCGAACGCTCGGTGCCCACCTGCCATGACGAGCGGCTCCATAATCACCCCCGCCGCGCGGGCGTCAACGGCGAAAACCAGCGTGCGTTCGCGGGCCGCGGCCGATACCACGATGACATCGGCGATGTCGGCGTCAGCGACATAGTCCGCAACTCCGTTGAGCCGCCAGCGGGTCGAGACAGCATCGGCGCGCAGCACAGCCGAGACGTCGGCGGCGTCACGGGCGTTCCACAACGCCGTGGTGCCACGAGCATTCCCGCTTGCCAGCGGCGGCAGCCACGCGGTCTTGACGTCCGGCGAGCCGAGCTGCTCGATTGCCAGCGCCGCCGCAATGGTGCTGTACACCGCCGTCGGACACAGCCCACGACCGGCCTCGGTGTAGAAGACAGCGAGATCGTCGAGCGAGCCGCCCGAGCCCCCATACTCCTCGGTAATCGCAAGTCCGAACACGCCCGCGTCGGCCAATGCCTTCCACAGCGTCGGGGTACTTCGATCCGCGCCGGGTTCACCGAGCCCACGCACCAGACTCACCGGGCACTCCGCGGACAGCAGTGCGCGCAACGACGAGGCGAATTCGCGTTGCTCAGCAGTCGGCAACGCCTTCATACGTCACCGTCCATAGGAGGGCATTCCATGGCCGCGCTGGCCGATGACGTCACGCAGCACCTCGTTGGTGCCTCCACCGAAGCGCATCAACGGAGCGGCCCGGTACAGCCGTTCGAATTTGCCTGCCAGCGGCGCATTTTCGCTGCGATGTGCCAGCAAGCCGTCCGGGCCGAGCAGATCGAGTGCCAGATCGGCGATTCGCTGCCGCAACTCACTGGTGAAGACCTTCTCGACGCTGACCTCCACCGTCGGAATCACGTCGCTATCCAGGATCGAGGCGGCCTCGTAACCCATCAACGTCGCAACCTCTACGTCGGCTTCGGCCTGCGCCAGGCGACGACGAAGGGCCGGAAGGTCAGCCGGCACCGAACCATCGCGTCGCGGGCAGCGGGCAACTTCGCGCAACTCGTCCACCGCGCGACGCAGATCGCCCGCATTGGTCAGCGCACCGCGTTCCAGGTCGAGCGCGCCGGTGATGTAGGTCCAACCACGGTTGACCTCACCCACCACATTCGTGACGGGGACCCGCACGTCATCGAAACGCACCTCATTCGTGCGGTAGCCCGACCACGCGCGAAGCGGGCGGATCTGGATCCCAGGACTGTCGATCGGCACGATGATGACCGAAATGCCGCGATGGCGCACACCATTGGGATCGGTGCGCACGCAGAGCCACTCGTGGGTGGCACGCTGCACCCCGCTGTTCCAGATCTTGCTGCCGTTGATCACCCAGTACTCGCCGTCGCGTGTCGCACGGGTCCGCAGGCTGGCCAAATCCGTTCCCGCTTCGGCCTCGGAATAGCCGACGGCGCAGATCATTTCGCCTTTGGCGATCAGCGGTAACCATTCGGTCTTGTTCTGCTCGGTGCCGTGTCGCATGATCATCGGCGCCACCGAGGTGACCGTGAGGTCGGGTCCGGGCACGCCCCAATACTCAAACTCGCTCGTCAGCAGGTGCTGATACACCGCGCCCAGCCCGAGGCCGCCGTACTCACCCGGCCAGTTCAGCCCGAACCAGCCCTTCTCACCGATCTTGCGGCGAAATCGTGTCACCTCACCGTCGGGGAATTCGAGATCGTGCTCGGCCAGCTCGGCTCGCAATTCTGGGGTGACGTTCTCCCGAAGGAATTCGCGAACCTCCGTCAGCCACGCGCGTTGCCCGACATCGAGTTCGAAATCCATTCCGGCCCCTTTGCCCTTCCAACCAGCCGCGCCAGCGTAACGCCACTGCGAGATCTCGCCCGCAATCTCGCACTGACGTTACGCCCGGGCCCGCTCACGCTTGGCGCACGCGTGATGACCCGCCGTCGCGAGATGCCCGTCTGTAAATACGCTGTCAAACTCCCGTTAAATAGCACTGGCCCCATCGCAGGAATGGGGCCGGGCTGGGATGATCTTGAAATCGGGTGATCGAAGATTCGGGGGAAGTCATGCCCACTATTGAGACGCGCCTCCGCCAGGAGTTGCGCAACTACGCCGTCGAATTACGTCAGCTGGCGTACACCCTGCCCCAGGGGGTTGGCGAGCATGATCTCCTTCTCCTGTCAGACCGGATGCGCGCCGCCGCCGAGCAGATGGTCCGCAAGGGGGCCTAGCGGCCGCCGCCCTTGAGGCGAATCTTCCAACGCACGAACAGAAGATAGGCAGCGCTGATTACGATTAGCATGCCCATGTCGAACCACCAGGTGGCGGCATTGTGGTGCCAGTGTGAATCCTTCGGGATTTGGGGGCCGGGCTGCAATTTGAGCAGGTCGATGGTGGAAGCTGATGCCGCGAAGCCCCACCTCGCCGGTGTGGCCCATGACATCTGGTCGAGCCCGAGGCGCGCGGTGACGGGAATCATGCCGCCGGAGAACACCAGCTGCGACATGACCGCCACCACGAGCAGGGGCATGATCTGGTCGTTGGATTTGGCGATGGACGACAACGCCAAGCCGAGCATCGCCGAGGCGACGGTGGTCGCAGCGACATCGACGAAAAGCTCGAGGCCAGGCTTGCCCAATGCCACGGCGCCCTGCGTCGGGCCGCCCTTGCCGATGAGCGCGATAACGGTCACGATCGCCGACTGAACGATCGCGAACACCGTATAGACACAGACCTTCGCCAACAAGTACGCCGACGTGGACAGCCCAACGGCTTGTTCGCGCAAGAAGATAGCGCGCTCCCCGATCAGGTCGCGGATGGTTAGCGCGGTGCCCATGAAGACCGCGCCGACATTGAGCAGCACCAGGATCTGTCCGGGTTCGGTAGGCGCGTTGCCCATCGGGTTCGGGATGCCGAAGCCGACGTCGCCGGGCACCGACATCGACAGCGAACCCATGATGAACGGCAACAGTGCCAAGAAAGCGAAATAGCCGCGGTCGGACACGATCAACCGGATCTGTCGTCTCGCGATAGTGGAGAACTGCCGGACCAGACTCGTGTGCGACGGATCACCTATCTCGGCGGGCTGCTCCGCCGGTGGCGGCGGTGGCGGCGGACCCGTCTGAGCCAGGTACCGAGCCTTGGCCCCGTCGGGGTCGCCGGCAACCGAGCTGAAGATATCGGCCCAGTTCGTCGTCCCCATGGCCAAGCCGATCTGACTGGGCGGCCCAGAGAATGCGGTCTTGCCGCCGGGGGCCAGCAACAGAACCTGATCGCACACGTCCAGGTACGTCAGCGAGTGGGTGACCACGAGCACCACGCGACCGGCATCGGCCAACTGCCGCAGCATGGTCATGACCTGCCGGTCCAGCGCAGGGTCCAGCCCGGATGTCGGCTCGTCGAGGATCAACAGCGACGGCCCGGTCAGCAGCTCCAGCGCCACCGACGCGCGCTTGCGCTGGCCGCCGGACAACTTGTCTACCCGCGTCTCCAAGTGCTGGGTCATCTCGAGTTCCTCGAGCACCCGGGCAACCACCTGTTCGCGGTCATCCTTGGTGGTGTCCGGTGGCAGCCGCAGTTCGGCTGCATAGCCCAGTGCCTGGCTCACGGTCAGCTGACCGTGGACTACGTCGTCCTGCGGCACCATGCCGATCCTGCTGCGCAGCGATGCGTATTCGGCGTGCACGTTGTGGCCCTCGAACGCCACTGAGCCGGTGGTTGGGTGCGTGTAGCCGGCCACCAACCTGGCGAACGTCGACTTGCCGGCACCCGACGGGCCGATCACGGCCGTCAGCGTTCCGGGACTCGCGCCCAACGAGATGTCGTCCAAGAGGGTCTTGTTGTTTTCGATCGTCCAAGTCACCCCGCGCACGTCCAGGCCGCCGAGGCGTGTCTGGGCCGCGGTATCGGCGTCCCGACGGGCCAGCCCACCGCCCGCGAACACCAGGTCGATGTTGCCGATCGTGACGACGTCGCCGTCGTTCAGCAGCGCGGAGTCGACGCGGGCGCCATTGACGAAAGTGCCGTTGATGCTGCGGTTGTCATGAATTTCCGTGCCGCCCGGCGTCGGGATCAGGGTCGCGTGGTGGCGCGACGCCAGCACCTCGGGAATGACGATGTCGTTGTCGTTGGCCCGGCCGATTTTGATTGCGCCCGGCGCCTCCGCTTCCGCCTTGCCCGGCCGCAGGATCTTCATCATCGATGTGGCGAGGTTCGATGCGTCGCCGCCGCCCCGGCCCGCCATGGCGGTCGGGGGGCCGGACGCCGGAGCCGGGGAAACCTTCACAGGTTGGGCACGGTAAATGTGCGGTGTCGATATCGGTCCGCTGGGCGGTCCCGCCGGGTGTGTGCCGGTCGGGTGATGCGGCTGCGACCCGGTCGGATGGCTCGGCTGCGACCCGGTCGGATACGTCGGCAGTGGCCCTGACGGTGGGCCGGATTGCGGCCCAGCGGGTGGATACGACGGCATCGGCCGCGACGGGCTCGCCGGCTGCGGCTGGCCCGGCCACCCCGGACTGGTCGGTGGACGTCCCTGGGCCGGCCGTGGATCGGGTGGTCCGCTAAGCGGGTTGACGATCGGCATGGACGCCGTCAACGGCGGGGTCCCGGCCGAACCCTGATGGCGACCGACCTCGAAGGTCACCGCGGGCCCGTCCGGGTTGCCGATATTGACCCGCTGACCGTCCTGGATGTCGACGGCCGGCACCCGACGGTTGTTGACGTACAGACCATTGAGGCTGCCGTTGTCGATGGCGACCCACCGGCCCTGATCGAACCGCAATATCAGGTGTATCCGGGAAATCAGCGGGTGCGCGACGCGGACGTCGGCCCGCAAGTCACGCCCGATGACCACATCGTTGCCGGGTGCGAAGGTCCGTTCGGATCCCTCGTACCGCACTGTCAGCGCGGGTAGGGCTGCTCGGCTCACGAGCCCCACTGTATCGGCGACCGAGCGGATCGGGGCAAGGGTCGTCGATACGGGTTACCGGCTGTGTCGTGTTTGGCGGCCCGTGGCGCGCCGGGGGTTCAACCGGTTTCGATCGCACCGCCGCCGGGTAACCCGCCGCCCATGTCCGAGGACACCGGCGCGTTCCCCGACGACGTGCCCATCGCCGATGCCATTGAGCAACAACGCTCGACCAGCGACTCGCCGTCCGGCGAGGATATCGCCACGGCGTGGCGAAACGAGACTGATGTGCCCCTGGAGGCAACGGATTCCGACTGGCAGGAGCAGCGGGAGACCGTCCTCATCGACCCGGAATTCGACGAACCCGAACAATAGCGCCAATCGCCCACGAATAGACCTGCAGCGCAAGTGCTTTCGGAATAGCCACGAGGAGCCGAAGTAGCCCGCACTATCCCGCGGTAGCGGTAAACTGGTCGGCGCTACGGTGCCAAGACTCAGCCGTAACTTCCTTGACGAAATCCCCGAGGTATCGAATGGCCCGCCTGCCCTCGGGTAAAATATCGGCCGCCAACGGAAAGTCATGAATTTGTCCGTCCCAAACGTGCAGATCACAGCGAATTCCGTTGGCTTCCAGGCGTTCCGCCATGAGTTCGGCGTCCGGGAGCAGCAATTCGTCGGAACTGGCGTGGATGGTGACCGGCGGCAATGACGACAAATCGGCGTCGACAGGCGAGACAACGCACGCCGAGGAACTCTCCCGACCGCCCGGGAGCTGAACCTCGCCGAGATATCGGGCAAATATCGACAATGCCCCGGCGGTGAACATGGAGCATTTGCGTGCGTTGCGGTGCTTGAGTTTTCGGCCCGGATCCGCGTCGGTAAAAGGCGAGATAGTCGCGACCCCGGCCGGCCTCGCGACCTGAGTGCCGATCGCGGCCAGTGTCGTCATGAACGCGAGATATCCACCGGCCGAGTCGCCGGCAACAACCACCCGGTCGGCGTCGTAGCCACGCCCCTGCAACCAGCGCAGTCCGCATATGCCGTCATCGATCGCATCGACTATCTGATGCGAGGGCAGTTTTCGGTATCCGACGATCAGCACGCCGGCATCCGCTGCCTTCGACAAGCGGGTCACCAGCGCGCGGTGCGTGTTGACACCACACGTGAGGAACGCGCCACCGTGGAGGTAAAGGATGGCCCGCGTCGGGGATGCACCCGGCGCGCAAACCCATTCGGCACTGCAGTGTTCAAGGCGTATCGGTTCCACCTTCGCCGCGGATCGGAAATGAGGCAGCAAACCCACCAAGCCGTCGACGTATCCCAACGGCCAATTCAGGTTCGGCTGCATCGCCCAGGCACGGACCACGTTCTTCACGATTAATCGACTGGTCAACGAGACGGCAATCGATTGCGCACTGTGTCGATGGTGGAGACGCCGCTTAATCTGCTTGGTAGCCATTTACAACTCACCTCTCAAAATCGGTAGATACCCGCCGCCAGAAAGTCAAAACCGCTGGTAAACCCCTGGTTAATCCGGCATATCTCGCCGTTTACCGAGAAGAAACGTGGGTACTCGTTATCGGTTGTGTGCCTGTCGTGACCTCGGTGCGAACCGATTTCAGCGAGTGCTCGAAGATGTGAGCATGGAACAGTCGACTCACCCTGGCCCGTTGCTGGCCGACCGGGTCGCGGTGGTGACCGGCGCCGGTGGCGGTATTGGCGCGGCAACCGCGCAGCTGTTCGCCCAGCACGGCGCCGAGGTGGTCGTCGTTGATATCGATGTCGAGCTTGCTCAGCGGACCGCCAACCTGATCACGACATCGGGCGGGTCGGCCCTGCCGCTCGGCACCGACGTGCGCGACGCCGATCAGGTCGCCGCCCTCGCACGATCGGTGCTAGATCGGTACGGCCGGATAGACGTGTTGGTCAACAATGTCGGCCACTGGCTGCGCCACCCGGGCGATTTCGTCGATACCGACCCGCAGTTGTGGGATGAGCTCTACCGGATCAACTTGCACCACGTCTTTCTGGTCACTCACGCGTTCCTGCCGGCGATGATCGCCCAGCACAGCGGCTCGATCGTCAACGTCTCCTCCCTCGAAGGGTTGCGCGGCTACCCCGAGGACCCGGTCTACGCCGCATTCAAGGCGGCCGTCATCCACTTCACCCGCAGCCTGGCGGTCCAGGTGGGCCGGGACGGTGTGCGGGTCAACGCGATCGGCCCCGACGTCACCGAGTCGCTGCAGGTGCCCTACTCGCAGTGGCTCTCCGTCGAGGAGCAGAAACAGTGGCCACAGTGGGTTCCCGCCGGACGGATGGGGCTGCCCGAGGACCAGGCCCGCGTGATCCTGTTTTTGGCCTCGGAGCTGTCGGCGTTCGTCACGGGCCACACGATCCCGACCGATGGCGGCACCGGCGCGGCGGGCGGATGGTTTCGCTCTTCCCGGCGGGCCGACCGGGAGTGGACGAACCGGCCTATAGCGCCCTGATCGCTCAGACGTAGGCCAATGCGGCGTTCTCGAGCCGGATCCGCTCGTTGAGCACCAGCGCGTTGGCAAGGGTGAACACGATCGCCGTCAGCCACGCCGAGTGGACCAGCGGCAGCGCCGCCACCTCTGCTACTACCGCGATGTAATCGGGGTGACGCACCCATCGATACGGGCCGTGCCGAATCAGCGGCGCGCCCGGAATCACGATGAGCCGTGGATTCCAGTGTTTGCCCAGGACGGCAATGCAGCGCCAGCGGACAATGACGCTGAGCACCACGACGGCAATCATCGGCCAGCCCAGCCAGGGGACGAATGGGCGTCCCAGGGACCAGACTTCCACCAGACAAGACACCAGCAGCAACGCATGAACGCTGACCATCGCCGGAAAGTGGTCGAGGCCGAATTCCTTGCCCCCATGGGCAATTGACCACGCTGCGTTTCGGTGTGCGACAACGAGCCCGACCAAGCGTTCAACGGCGATGGCGACGATGAACAGGTAGTAGTACACGGCTTTTCCCCTTCACCACTGCAGCAGGACAACGAGAGTTGATGTTGCAGTCATGCCTATGCCTACGAGGGTGGGCCTAGGTCGGTTCAGCAAACATGGTGAAGATGAACTAGAGCACAGGTCGTTGAGTCTTGATCGTGCCGGTCAGCTGCTGGCCACACCGGGTCGGAATCGAGCGCGATCCTCGATAATCGTCACCGGGATCCCGTTGAGGGCTCCGTTGCCGGATGGCTCGTCGATAAATGTTGGTGGGGACAGCGCATTGGTGTTGGCGCCTGGTGAGCTGTTAGCCACCGACATGCGAGTGCCCGGCTTGCCATGTCCCCAGCCGTGCGGCATCGACACCACGCCGGGTTTGATCGAGTCGGTGATCTCGACGGGCACTTTGATCTCGCCGGCCTCCGATTTCACGGTGACGACGTCGTTGTCGGACACGCCACAGCGCATCGCGTCGTCGGGATGGATCAGCAACGTGCACCGGTCCTTGCCCTTCATCAACGCGGGCACGTTGTGCAGCCAGGTGTTGTTCGACCGCAAGTGTCGACGGCTCACCAGGACCAGCGGCTCGGCGGGTCGCTCCAGCCGCGCGGCCAGTCGCGGCAAGTCATCGAGCAGGTACTGCGGAGCGAGCCGGATCTTCTTGTCAGGGGTGCCCAGGATGTCCGGCAGCTGCGGCACCATCGGCCCGAAGTCGATGCCGTTCGGGTTGGCCTTGAGCAAGTCCAATGTGAGCCCGCCGAGGTTCTTGCCGTACTGGTCCCCGAACGGGCCGGTTCTCAGCGTGAGGTCCAGCATCCGCTCGGGGCCGCCGTGTTCGTAGCGCTTGCGGATCTCGGCGCCGTCGACGCCTCGGGTGAAGGCCAGATAATCGAAAAAGCCATCGTCGATCGCGGCGACGTCGACATCCTCGGCCGGTGTGCCGGTGCACAAGCCGGTCAGTCGAATCAGGATCTCCCATTCGTGGGGGCGGTCACCCGGATCGAAGACCGGCGCGGAATAGTTCGCGATGCTGCGGATCGCAAACAGCAGGATCAGATCGTCGTGGTGCGGCTGCTCCAGCGGTGACAGCCCTGGCAGGATCACATCGGCATGACGCGTCGTCTCGTTGAGCCAAAGGTCAACGGAGATCATCGCTTCCAGCATCGGCAGCACTTCGTCGAGCTTGTCGCCACCAGGTGTGGACAACACCGGGTTGCCCGCAATTGTGATCAGCGCCTTGAGCTGTCCGTCGCCAGGTGTGGCGATTTCTTCGGTCATGCACGACACCGGGGCCTGGCCGAGGACTTCCTTGGCGCCGCGCACCCGGGTGTGCCAGCGGCCGAATTCCGGGAGGCCACCCTCCAGGCCGGGCAGCGGCTGCGTGGTGATCGACCAGGCCGCCGGCTTGGGGAACATTGCGCCGCCGGGGGTGTCGAAATGGCCGGTCAAAATGTTGATCACATCGACCAGCCAGCTGGCCAGGCTGCCAAATTCTTGGTTACACAGGCCAATTCGGCCGTACACTACCGATTTCTCGGCGCCGGCGAGTTCACGCGCCAAACGCCGGATGCGGTCTTCGTCAATGCCGGTAACGGAACTGACCCGCTCCGGCGGCCAGTCCGCGGCAACCCGGCGCATCGTGTCGACGCCGTCAACGTGTGGCCCGGGGTTGACAAGGCCCTCATCAAAGAGTGTGTGGGCGACCGCCAATAGCAGCGCCGCATCGGTGCCGGGGACGATCGGCAGCCACTCGTCGGCGTGGTCCGCGGTCTGCGTGCGCACCGGGTCGATCACGATCACCTTGCCGCGTTGGCGAATTCCGGTGATCAGGCCCATCACGTCGGGCGCGGCCAGCAGTGAACCCTGGGACGCGGCAGGGTTGGCGCCCATGATGACCATCAGGTCGGTGCGCTCGATGTCGGGCACGGGGAAGTTCCACCAGAGGCCATACATCAGGTGCGACGACAGGTTCTTGGGCCATTGGTCGACTGTCCCCGGCGAATACGTGACCGGCATCCCAGACATGCCCAACAGCACACCGGCGTACCGGGCCAGCGAAAACGAGTGCGCCAGCGGGTTACCGGTGTAGGCGGTGACCGCACCTATTCCGTATTTCTCGATCACCGGGGTCAGCAACTCGGTGCACCGGCGAAACGCCGTGTCCCAGCTAACCTCCTGCCAGGCGCCGTCGACCTTGATCAGCGGGCTGCGAATACGGTCCGGGTCGTGATGCACGGCGCCCAGCGACACGCCTTTCGGGCAGAGGTGGCCCCGACTCCACACGTCGTCGCGGTTGCCTCGGATACCGGTGACTTCCCCGGCTTCCACATGAATTTCCAAGCCGCACATGGCTTCACATAGCGGGCAGGTCCGCAGATGCTTGCCATCGACGCCGGGCTTCATCCACCCACTGTATTGCGCTACTCCGGGTAGCGGAAGTGGCAAAAAGTTGAGGTCAAGCTACCCAGGGTCCGATGCCGCCGACCTTGTCGATGCGGATGCGGGTGAGGAACCCCGGCGGCGCGTTGTCCGGCGGGAACTTCATGTTCGGGTCCCCCAGGACCGGGTTGAGCTCCTTCAGTAGCTCGGGGGCACCGCCCTCGACGATCCGTGCCGTCCCGGCGACGGAGAGGTAGGGCCGCATTCCTTGGCCCGCCTGGTCCAGCGACGCGATCGTGACGGCGACCCGGGGATCGTTGCGAATGTTGCGGACCTTCTTGTGTTCGCCCAGGTGGGCGCTGACGAGCTCGTCCCCGTCTGGCGTCGACTGCAATGCGACCCAGACCAAGCTCACTTGGGGGCTGCCGTCGGGATTGATGGTGACGAGGGTGGCATCAGCACCCTTGCCGATGAGATTTCGTGCGGCATCGTTGAGCTCCATGCGTTGTTCTACCGCGTCGTGCCGCGATTCATTCCCGCTCGGGGAATTGGCGGCTGTAACCGCCCGTTCCATTCCTTGAGACAGATTTGAATCTGACAAGTTGCCTATACATCGACGACACGTCAGCCCTAGCGTCATGTACGACCTCGATATCTGCAACAGGAGCTAAGAGCCAGAGGCCCGGTTATGACCGATCACGAGCCCCCGACGAACATCGAGTACCTGCGCCGCGAGGTGCTCGCCCGGATCGACGCACACCCGCTCGAAGAGTGGTCACCCGCGCTGTTGCGGGCCATGATCGCCGTCTTTGACCTGAACGGGGTCATGCCCAAACCCCTACAGCGCTTCCACCCTCGCGTCGTCAAGTAAAGGCGCACCTGCATTCTCGCGGCCCTGACTAGGGTGCTAGCGGTACGCGATACCTACGGTCGGGTGAGGAGTCATGACGATGGAGATGTGGGAGCTGGTGGCCCGTGAGCAGATCCGTGACACGCTCGCCCGATACAACTGGTCGGGTGACGCCGGCCGGCTCGACGGGCTAGCCGAGACATTCTGCTTAGACGGCGTTCTCGAGATTCGCGGTGCCGAGCCGCTGCGCGGCCGATCCGAGATCACGGCTTTTCTCGGCGGCGTCACCGGGAGGATCGCTGTCGACGCAGACATCAAGGCGGTCGTTCGGCACAACATAGCCAACATCCTGTTCACCGCGCTGACACCCGACGAAGCACAGGTCTCCTGCTACTTCACTGTCGTCGCGCATCGGGGGCTCGACCACTTTGGCCGTTATCGCGACACCTTGGTGCACGACGGTGACACCTGGCTGATCAAGCACCGCAAAGTGTCGACCGATTGGGCAGCCGCCGACTCCGCCATTGCCCGGCCGTCATCTGACTCCTGAGTCCTTGGCGCACAGTCGTTTTCGCGCGGGATATGGTGGGGTCGGTATTGTCGGAGGATGCCTGTCAAGGACGCATCCGCGACCGCCGGCGAAACCGACCGCGCTCTCGGATATTTGCTATTGCGGCTGACGATCGGCGCCAGCCTCTTCGGACACGGTGTCGTCCGGCTGCCCAAGTTGGGTGCTTTCCACGCCCACATGATGGGTGAGTTCAACGCGTCGTATTTGCCCGGCTTCCTCGTCTCGGTGTGCAGCTATGCGCTCCCCTTCGCCGAACTCGTCACCGGAGTGCTGCTGTTGACCGGCGCGCTTACCCGGGCGGCCGCGGTGGCCGGCGGCTTGGTGATGATCGTTCTGATCGTCGGCGCGACGTCGATCGAGCACTTCAATGTGATCGGCGAACAGCTTGTTCACGCGATCGTGCTCGCCGCTGTCGTTGCCTTCCGGAGCCACAACACGTATTCGGTCGACCAGCTGGTGGCCCACCGCAGCTCAGTCGGCCGTTGAAGCCGGTGGCGAAGCCCCGATCGTCAGGACATTGAGCCGGCACCCTTGCGGACCGGCACACCAGCCGTGATCGACGCCCGTGATGACCGCGCTGTCGCCGACCTCGAGCCGGTGCCCACCGTCATCCAGGATCAATTCAACCGAGCCCGACAGGACGACATCGAAATCGACCGTGTCCGTGTGGTGCAGGGAAAACTCCGCACCCGGTGCGTACTCGATCGTCGTCCAGCGCAGCGAGCCCGCCGGCAGGACCAGGTCGAGCTTGTCGGCGAGGCGCCCGCCATCGTCGATCGACGGTAGCGACGGCGTCGCATAGAGCATCGAAAAGAGCATCCCGTTGAGACTGGCATCCCCCTGCAGGGTGACGGAATCGTCCTGCACTGCGCATGAACGGCCGGTTGCGTCGACACCGGTGACCAGCAAGCGCATGGCCCCGA
>DASYJS010000028.1:0-9169 GCA_035996225.1 Mycobacterium sp.
GCGGCCCCGAGGTGGAGGTCGAGGGCATCATCAGCCTCAAAACCGGTGGCTGCCCCGAGGATTGCCATTTCTGCTCACAGTCGGGCCTGTTCGCCTCGCCGGTGCGCAGCGCGTGGCTGGACATTCCCAGCCTGGTCGAGGCGGCCAAGCAGACCGCGAAGTCCGGCGCCACCGAGTTCTGCATCGTCGCCGCGGTGCGCGGACCCGACGAGCGGTTGCTCGCCCAGGTGGCCGCGGGCATCGAGGCCATCCGCGACGCCGTGGACATCCAGATCGCCTGCTCGCTGGGCATGCTGACCGCCGAGCAGGTCGACGAGCTCGCGGCGATGGGCGTGCACCGCTACAACCACAACCTGGAGACCGCTCGCTCGTTCTTCACCAACGTCGTCACCACCCACACCTGGGAAGAGCGCTGGCAGACGCTGACGATGGTGCGCGACGCGGGCATGGAGGTCTGCTGCGGCGGCATCCTCGGCATGGGAGAGACCCTGGAGCAGCGCGCGGAATTCGCGGCTGACCTCGCCGAACTCGGCCCAGACGAGGTGCCGCTGAACTTCCTCAACCCGCGCCCCGGCACTCCGTTCGGCGACCTCGAGGTGCTGCCGGTCGGCGAAGCCTTGAAGTCGGTGGCCGCGTTCCGGCTGGCGTTGCCGCGCGCCATGCTGCGGTTCGCCGGTGGCCGGGAGATCACGCTGGGCGACCTCGGCGCCAAGCAGGGCATCCTGGGCGGCATCAACGCCGTCATCGTCGGGAACTACCTGACCACACTCGGGCGCCCCGCCGAAGCCGACCTGGAACTGCTCGAGGATCTGCAGATGCCCATCAAGGCGCTCAATGCAACTCTGTAAGCCGGGTTGTAGCGGCTAGGTTGAAGACTTGTGGTTGGAGATCTGGGCGCCCCGGTCAGCGCCGGCGTCTACAACGTCTACACCGGGGAATTGGGGGGTACCGCAGTGCCCACGGCGGCCCAATTGGGTCTTGAACCCCCGCGCTTCTGCGCCGAATGCGGGCGCCGGATGATCGTCCAGGTTCGCCCCGACGGCTGGCGGGCGCGATGCTCGCGGCACGGCGAGGTGGACTCGGCCGACTTGGAGACGCAGCGATGACCGAACCAGCGGGGCCCGCGACTCCCGAGGCCGCCCGCGTCGTCGCCCCGTCGCGGGTGCGCGCGATTGTCCTTGCGGCGCTTGGACTGTCGGCGAGCGGGGTGTTAGTCGGTGGCCTGTGGGCGTGGATGGCCCCGCCGATCCATCTGGTGGTGGCGATGACTCGCGCGGGCGAGCGGGTGCACGACTACCTGGGCGACGAATCCCAGCATTTCTTCGACGTGCCATGCCTGATGCTGGGTCTGTTGACGGTGCTGGCGGTCGTGGCGCCGGTGCTGGCGTGGCAGTGGCGCCGGCTTCGAGGGCCGGGCATGGTCATCGGGCTGACGATCGGCATGGTGGTCGCCGCGGCGGTGGCCTCGACGGTCGGGGCGGTGCTGGTCCGGCTGCGCTATGGCGCGCTGGACATCGACCAGGTTCCGCTGCTGGGAAGGCCATCGGTGGCCTATGTCATCCAGGCTCCGCCGGTGTTCTTCGGACTCGGGCCCCTGCAGATAGCCACGACGCTGTTGTGGCCCGCCGCCGTCGCCGCGCTGGTGTATGCCCTGCTGGCGGCCGGAAGTGCGCGTGACGACCTGGGCAGCTCGGGGCCTACCGCTGCGCTGTCGCACACGCTGCCGAGGGAGCCGGAAGCCTCCGTCTCATAGCGGTCCTATAGCGGGCGGCGACGAATCTTTCGGCCGGTGAGGACCTTGGCCGCGATGACGCCCAGCCGAATCATGCCGGCATAGGTGATCGGGTTGAACGCCGTGGGCCAGGCGGTCCTGATCAGGTGGTCCTTCAGCGGCCGGCGGGCGAAGCGGTCGGTGAGCCAGCGAAGCGCCATCGGCGCCGACAGCGGATGCAGGAGCATGTGCTCGTTGAACGCGTCGCGGTGGTAGCTGACATCGGCGCCGCCGGCCGAATAGGCGTCGGCCAGCGTGTCGATGTCGTGGACGTCGATCAGGTAGTCGTACACGGCCTGCACGATCAGGACCGGCGGTGCCGGCGTCGCGAAGCCCAACTTGATGCTGTCGAAGACATGCGACACCTCGGGCGACGAAAGGATGTCCTCGAGCGGTTCGTCGAGGTAGTCGCCCATATTCTTGCCGGCCATCCGCAGGACGGCACCGACCGTCGTCATCGTCTCGAGCCCCTCCAGGAGGGCGCGTCCCTCGTCATTGGTGTGCTCTTTGATGACCCGGTCCAGGTCCGGGTAGACGTGCGCGAGCGCGGCAACCACCATCGCGGGCAAACCCGCGAAGAAATGGCCATTGAGCCGGCGGAAGGTGTGGCCCAGATCCCCGACGGGCGATCCCAGCACCGCCCCGACGATGTCCAGCTCGGGTGCGTAGTCGGCACACATTTCGGCAGCCCAGGCGCTGGCCAGCCCGCCGCCGGAGTACCCCCACAGCCCGATCGGTGCCGACGGCGACAACGCGACCCGGTCGGAGTTCATGGCGGCGCGGATGCCGTCCAGGGTGCGGTAGCCGGGTTCGTACGGCGCTCCCCACATGCCCAGCAGGCCTTCATGGTCGGGCACCGAGACCGCCCAGCCCTCGGCGACGGCCGCGGCGATCAGGAAAAGTTCCAACTGGGCTATTGAACCGAGAGCTTTCGCCCTTCTGCGCAGCGCATAGGAGGGAAAACAGCGCGACGACATGGCGTCGATCGCGCACTGATACGACAGCAACGGGCAGGTCTGCCCCGGCGCACGTTCGGCCGGGACGATCACGGTGGTGACGCAGGCCTCGGGCTGCCCGTTCATGTCCATCGTCCGGTAGAGCAACTGGATGGCCGAAACGGGTTGCGGAATCAGACCGAGAAAGGCCAGCTCGACGTCGCGGGAGCGCAGTACGGTCCCCGGCTCGGCGTGCTGAAAGCCGGACGGCGGCCGGTTGAACGGGTCGTCCGTGGGCAGCAGCGGACGCACCTTGGGCTGTAGTTCCTCGTGCGGAGGCCGACCGATCCATTCCGCACCGTCGGTCCCTGCCAAATTGCCGAGTTCAACCATTCAGGATCCCTTCTTGGCCAACCGGCATCTTCGCGCATGAACGGGCGGTAACCAAAACGTAATGGCCGGGTTGTGAGCGATTTCTCGTCAAGGGGCCGCGCGTGGCGGTGATCAAGGCTGGCCGGGCGGCCGAAGCGCGGCGAATTCGTCGGTGACCCGCAGCTGAGAATCGGTGAAGTGGTACAAAGCTGCCGGTCGCCCGCCGCTGCGACCCGACTGCGCGATTGTGCCGGTTTGGGTGATCACGCGGCGCCGGACCAGTACCCGCTGCAGATTCGTCGCGTCCACCTGATAATCGAGTGCCGCGCCGTAGATGTCGCGCAACGTGGAGAGTGCGAATTCCTTTGGCGCTAAGGCGAATCCGATGTTCGTATACGACATCTTTGCGACCAGTCGGGTGCGAGCGTGCGTCACCATCGGGCCGTGATCGAACGCCATCGGAGGTAGCGAACTCACCGGGTGCCACCGGGTGTCCGGTGGCAGCTCGGGGGTGGCGGGGAAGGGCACCAGGCCCAGGAAGGTCGACGCGATCACCCGGGCGCCCGGCACGCGGTGTGGGTCGGAGAACACAGCCAGCTGCTCCAGGTGGGCCAGCTCTTGCAGATCCACCTTTTCGGCCAGCTGGCGACGTACGGAAGTGGTCATGTCCTCGTCGGTGCGCAGCTGTCCGCCCGGCAGTGACCACGAGCCTCGTTGCGGATCGCGGGCACGCTCCCATAACAGCACGTTAAGCTGCGGTTTTCCCGTCCGGGAGGCCCCCTTAACCTGCTCTGTAGCCTGGCGAACCTGGAATACGACCGCAAGCACTTCGTGGGCGGTGCTAATATGGGCCATGTTTTCGATTATAAGTCGAAAACCCCACCGGCACTAACACGGCCGAAAGGAGCCGCCGTGACGATCTTGAATCGCATGGACACGCTCGCCGAAGACATGATCGCCAATATCACCAATTCCGACACAGGGTACAGCGGTGTCGACGGTGATGCGCAGTGGGTCAACGAGATTCGTCGCCTGACGGAGCTGCGCGGCGCCACCCTGCTTGCGCACAACTACCAGCTGCCCGCCATCCAGGATGTCGCCGACCACGTCGGAGACTCGCTCGCGCTGTCGCGGATCGCCGCCGATGCGCCGGAGGACACCATCGTGTTCTGCGGCGTGCACTTCATGGCCGAGACGGCCAAGATCTTGAGCCCGGACAAGACCGTGCTCATCCCGGATCAGCGGGCCGGCTGCTCGCTGGCCGATTCGATCACGCCGGACGAATTGCGCGCCTGGAAAGACGAGCACCCCGAGGCCGTCGTCGTCTCCTACGTCAACACCACTGCGGCCGTGAAGGCGCTTACCGACATCTGCTGCACTTCGTCCAATGCGGTCGACGTGGTCGAGTCGATCGACCCCGGTCGCGAGGTGCTGTTCTGCCCGGACCAATTCCTGGGCGCCCATGTCCGCCGGGTGACCGGCCGCAAGAACGTGCACGTGTGGGCCGGTGAATGCCATGTGCATGCCGGAATCAACGGCGACGAGCTGGCCGAGCAGGCCCGCGCCCATCCCAACGCCGAACTCTATGTGCATCCCGAATGTGGTTGTGCGACTTCGGCGTTGTATCTCGCCGGGGAGGGCGCCTTCCCGGCGGACCGCGTCAAGATCTTGTCCACCGGCGGTATGCTCGACGCCGCTCACCAGACGCACGCCCGTGAGGTTCTGGTTGCCACCGAGGTGGGCATGCTGCACCAATTACGCCGGGCCGCACCGGAAGTCGACTTCCGCGCGGTCAACGACCGCGCCTCATGCAAATACATGAAGATGATCACCCCCGCTGCGCTGCTGCGTTGCCTGGTGGAGGGCGCAGACGAGGTTCACGTCGATCCGGAAATCGCGGCAGCGGGCCGGCGCAGCGTGCAGCGGATGATCGAGATCGGCCGGCCGGGCGGCGGCGAATGATGACCCGTCCCGCTTGGACACACACCGCCGACGTCGTCGTGATCGGCACGGGCGTCGCGGGATTGGCCGCCGGGCTGGCCGCCCATCGCGCCGGCCGCAACGTCGTCGTCCTCAGCAAGGCCGACCAGACCCACGGGGTCACCGCAACGCACTACGCGCAGGGCGGTATCGCGGTCGTGCTGCCGGACAACGACGACTCCGTCGAGGCCCATGTCGCCGACACCCTGGCTGCGGGCGCGGGCATGTGCGATCCCGACGCGGTGTACTCAATCGTCGCCGACGGGTACCGCGCGGTCCTCGAATTGGTCGGGGATGGCGCGCGATTCGACGAATCTGTGGCGGGCCAGTGGGCGCTGACCCGCGAAGGCGGGCACTCGCGTCGCCGCATCGTGCATGCCGGCGGCGACGCCACCGGCGCCGAGGTCCAGCGCGCGCTCGACCACGCCGCCCGGGTGCTGGACATCCGCACCAGCCACCTGGCGCTGCGAGTGCTGCACGACGGCACGGCGGTGACCGGGGTGGCCGTGGGCAATCCGGACGGCATCGGGATCGTCAACGCACCCGCAGTGATCCTGGCCTCCGGCGGGCTCGGGCATCTCTACAGCGCGACCACCAATCCCGACGGATCCACCGGCGACGGAATCGCTTTGGGATTGTGGGCCGGCGTCCCGGTCAGCGACCTCGAGTTCATCCAATTCCACCCCACCATGTTGTTCGGTGGCCAGGCCGGTGGTCGCCGGCCGCTGATCACCGAGGCAATCCGCGGCGAGGGTGCGGTATTGGTTGACCGGCAAGGTAATTCGATCACCGCGGGCGTTCACCCGATGGGTGATCTGGCGCCGCGCGATGTCGTCGCGGGAGCCATCGACGCGCGGCTGAGGGCCACCGGCGATGAATGCGTCTACCTTGACGCGCGCGGTATCGAGGGCTTCGAGGCCCGATTCCCCAACGTCACCGCCGCATGCCGGGCCGCCGGTGTCGACCCCGTACGGCAGCCCATCCCGGTTGTTCCGGGCGCGCACTACTCGTGCGGCGGCGTGGTCACCGACGTGCACGGTCAAACCGAGCTGCCCGGGCTGTTCGCCGCGGGCGAAGTGGCCCGCACCGGGATGCACGGCGCGAATCGCTTGGCGTCCAACAGCTTGCTGGAAGGCTTGGTCGTCGGTGGCCGCGCCGGGAAAGCCGCGGCCGCGCACGCTCTTCAGGCTGGGCGGATACCCGCGACCGCGCCCGAGCCGGTCACCTACACCGCGTCGAAGCGTCGCGAACTGCAAACCGCGATGGCCCGGGACGCGTCGGTGGTGCGCGATGCCGCAGGGCTGCAGCGCCTCTCCGAGACGCTGTCCGGGGCGCGGGTCCGCACTGTCGAGCGCCGTCGCGATTTCGAGGATGTGGCGTTGACGCTGGCCGCGTGCGCGGTGGCCGCTGCGGCGTCAGCCCGCAACGAAAGCCGGGGCTGCCACCACCGTGCGGAGTACCCGGACACCGCGCCGGATCAGGGCCGCAGCATCGTGGTCCGATTGGCCGACACAGTGTGCGCCGAAGCGCTGGCGGCGGTGTCATGACGCTGTCCGACGGCGAACTCGCCGTCGCTCTGGACACCGTTCGGCGTGGTCTCGACGAGGATCTGAGCTACGGGCCCGACATCACCACGCTCGCGACGGTGCCCTGCGGCGCGGCCACGGTCTCGATGGTGCCGCGGGAGGCCGGCGTCATCGCCGGATTGGACGTCGGGTTGCTGGTGCTCGACGAGGTGCTTGGTGCCGGCGGTTACCAGGTGCTCGACCGCGTCGAGGACGGCGCCCGCGTGCAGCCGGGACAGCCGGTCTTGACCGTGCGGGCGGAGACCCGCGGCCTGTTGACCGCCGAGCGGACCATGCTGAACCTGATCTGTCACTTGTCGGGGATCGCTACCACGACAGCGGCCTGGGTGGACGCCGTGAGCGGCACCAAGGTCCAGGTCCGCGATACCCGCAAAACGCTCCCCGGCCTGCGCGCGCTGCAGAAGTACGCGGTACGGGTCGGCGGCGGAGTCAACCACCGCCAGGGCCTGGGTGATGCCGCGTTGATCAAGGACAACCATGTCGCGGCCGCGGGATCGGTCGTCGAAGCGCTGCGGGCGGTGCGCGAGTTCGCTCCCGATCTGCCGTGCGAGGTCGAAGTCGACTCGCTCGAACAGCTCGACGAGGTGCTGCCGGAGAAGCCGGAGCTGATCCTGCTGGACAACTTCCCGGCCTGGCAGACCCAGATTGCCGTGCAGCGTCGCGACTCCCGCGCGCCGGCCGTGCTGCTGGAGGCATCGGGCGGCCTCAGCCTGGAGACCGCGGCGGCCTACGCCGCGACCGGAGTGGACTACCTGGCCGTCGGGGCGCTGACCCATTCGGTGCGCGTGCTCGATATCGGCCTGGACATGTAGGTCGCGCCGAGAGGCGGCCGCGCTAGCCACCCAGCAATGAGCGCGCCGCGGGCTTGGCGGCATTGAGCGCGGCCACATCACCGGCGATCCGGGACAGGATCAGCGATCCCTCGATCAACGAGATCACGGCCAGAGCAACGGTTTCCGCATCGTTTCCCGGCCAGCCGTCGGAGCGCAGCCGATCCTCGATCGCCGCACACCACCCCGTGAAGGCGCGCGCCGACGCCGCGCGCACCAACGGGCTGGCATCCACCGCCTCGGTGGCGATCGGTTCGATTGGGCAGCCGTCGCGGTGGTCGCCGGCCAGCCCCGCGACCAGCAGGTCGATCCAACGATCGACGATGTCGGCCACCGGACGGCCGGTGGACAGGAATCGACGCAGAAGTTGCTCGATGTCGGCGCCGGCGGACTCGACGATCGCCGCGGCGAGCTGCTGCTTGCCCTGTGGGAAGTGGTGATAAAGCGAACCAGCTTTGACACTGGCCTCATCGAGGATTTGGTTGAGGCCGGTCGCCGCATAGCCCTGGCGCCGGAACAAGGTGGCGGCATTGTCGATCAGTGCTGCGCGGCTGCGATCGGGTCTCGGCATAAGTATTGACAATACTTGAGCGATCACTCAAGAATGCTGAGATGAGGCAGCTAATTTTCGAGGAAGCCGGGCGATACGCGTGGCGCGAGGCGCCCGACCCGCAAATCACCGCGCCGGAACAAGCGCTGGTTCGGCCGTTGCTGGTCGCCTGTTGTGACCTGGATGTCGCGGTCTGCCATGGACGGTTGCCGCTGCAGCCGGGTTATGCCGTAGGGCATGAGGGGCTGGCCGAGGTCATCGCGGTTGGTGACGATGTGCGCGGAGTTCAGCGGGGCGACCGGGTGGTGGTGCCGTTTCAGATCAGCTGCGGAACCTGCCGCGAATGTCGCCGCGGCGTGACCGGTTCATGCGGCTCGATGCCGCTGATGGCGATGTACGGCATGGCCCCCATCGCCGGGCTGGACGGTGGCGGCTTCATGTCGGATCTGCTGCTGGTGCCCTACGCCGACGCAATGCTCATACCGGTCCCCGACACCGTCGAACCCGTTGCGATCGCGTCGCTGTCGGACAACATCCCCGACGGCTGGCGGGCCGTCGGGCCTTATGCGGCGGAACTGGCCCGGCTCGATTCGGCTGACCGCCGCGTCCTTGTGGTCGGCCGGCTATCGATCGGGCTGTACGCGGCGGCGATCGCGGCGGCGCTGGGCGCCCACGTCGACTATGTCGACACCGACCCCCAGCGGCTGGCGGCGGCCGAGAAGCTCGGCGCAACGGTCCACGATCGCGCAAAGCCGGACAAGGCGTGGGACCCGTATCCCGTCACTGTGCACACGAGCGGCGATTCCGCGCTGCTTGCGGCAACGCTGCGCGCGACCTGGGCAGACGGCGTGTGTACCGACACCGGGATTTACCCCGAATACAAGGTCGAAATGCCGTTGCTGCCGATGTACACCCGCGGAGTGCAGTTCATCACCGGGCGCGTCAGTGCGCGCACCGTGATCCCGCAGGTGCTCGAGCTGCTCGCCAACGGATTGGACCTGTCACCGGCCGTCGACCGGGTCGTTTCCTGGGAAGACGCTCCCTCGGTCTGGCCGACGATGACCGGCAAGACCGTCTTCTCCAGGGCGTAGACGCGTCTCGGCTCGTCTCGTCTCGCGCGTCGAGTCTCGTCTCGTGTGCGTCCA
>DASYJS010000029.1:0-2966 GCA_035996225.1 Mycobacterium sp.
GACCCGGCCAGCGACAAGGCAGGCAACCAGAGTGCGAGCAAGACCGTGAGTGGCATCAACATCGACGGATCCGCCCCGAGCACGACGGCCAATAACCAGTGCACGACGGCGAACGGATGGTGCACAGGTTCAACTGCCAACGTCGTGTTGACCGCCAGCGACCAGGCCGGATTGTCGGGGGTCAAGGAGCTCCACTATAAGATCGACGGCGGCGCAGAGCAGGTGGCGGCCGGTGCGACCAAGACCGTCGCCGTCCCGCTCAACGGCAGTGGCGCAGGCACGGTGGCATATTGGGCGGTCGATTTCGCGGGCAACACAGAGGCCGCGAACGCGGTGGCTCTCAAGTGGGACAACATCGCCCCGACGGTCACCCACACGCTGTCGCCCGTGCCCAGCGCGAATGGCTGGAACATGAATAACGTCACGGTGACGTTCGGTGCCAAGGACGACGATGCGGGGTCCGGTGTTGTAAACGTGACAGCGCCCGTGACGGTCTCCACCGAGACGGACGGACAGGTCATCGTCGGTTCGGCGACGGACACCGCAGGCAATGTCGGGACCGACATCCTCACGGTCAAGCTCGACAAGACGGCGCCGACCATCGGCGGAGCGGTTGTGAGCGGCACCGTGGGAAGTAACGGTTGGTACGTGGGGCCGGTGACGGTGCACTTCACCTGCGCCGACGCCCGCTCCGGTGTGGCGACCTGCCCCGATAATGTGATCCTTACTGCCAACGGCGCGAACTCGGCCAGCGGTACGGTGACCGACAAGGCAGGGAATACGGCGGCCACTACGGTGTCCGGGATCAACATCGACAAGGAGGCGCCCAGCATCACGGGTGTCAACGTGGCCGGTGGCCTCTACACGCTCGGTGCCGTACCTGCCCCAACGTGCACGGCCGGCGACAGTTTCTCTGGCCTGAGCGGATCGTGCGTCGTGTCGATCTCCGGAGGCAATGCCAACGGCGTCGGTACCTTCTCGTACATCGCTAAGGCGACGGACAAGGCCGGCAACACGGGAACGACGACGGGAACGTACCGGGTAATCTACCGGTTCGATGGATTCCTGCAGCCGATCAACGACACCGCCCACCAGGTCGGCACGTCGACGAGCATCTTCAAGGGCGGGAGCACAGTCCCGGTCAAGTTCCAGCTGAAGAACGCGGGCGGCGCAGTCGTCCAGGCGAACACTGCACCACTGTGGCTGACCCCGGCCAAGGGCGCCTCGATGAGCCTGCCGGTCGACGAGACACTGTACGCGGCGTCGGCCGACAGCGGCAGCACCTACCGGTACGACACGTCTCAGTACCTCTACAACTGGAAGACGACGGCCAGCGGGAACTACTACCGCATCGGCGTCTCGCTTGATGACGGACAGACCTATTACGTCAACATCGGTCTCCGCTAACAGCCCCCAAAACAGGATGTCCAGCACCGCGCACAGTGCTGGACATCCTGTCCCTCTGAGAATGCCTCACTTCCCCTACCACGATGGGTGCGCGAGGACTAATCTGAGGTCAGGTCCGCCCGACGGGCCACTGGGAGAGTGACGATGACCGGACTCAACGGCGAATCCGACCTCAATGGCGAATCCGACCTCAACGGCGAAGAGACCCACCCTGGGGAGGCCGCCGACTATGCGCGTCACGCCACCTCATTCGTGAGCGTGGTTCAGCGCGACGACTATGCCGTCACCGACGAAGAGGCGATCATCGCGGCCGGACGCGCCGCCTACCTGCGAACCTGGCCGGATCAGACCGCGGAGGATGCCGAGAGCCGCGTCCCCGGCCTTGCTGAAGCCCTGTATGAAATCGCGCACGCGGACGGCTGGTCTGCGCTGGACGACACCTTAGGGATTCATCCGATGGGATCTGCGATCAACGTGAGTGCTCCGGATGCGCCGATCGACCTCAGTAGATCCAACCCTGAGGAGCCGGAGCTCCTCCACGAGGACTACATTCGCGTCGAGGGCGAGACGATCTACAGCGAGATCAATCGGTACTTCTAGGCGCTCGCGCATCCGTCCCGTCCCACTGCTTGGGGGTGTCACGGATGCCGCCACACTGCCAGAATCAGCAGATGAGCGAGCGTTCACAGCAGGAACCGCAGGATTTCACGTCACCAGCCACGTCACCAGTACAGAACATGCATCAGGTGTATGTGCAGTACGCCCCGCGCCCAAGCAGCAACGGACTCGCTGTTGCAGCGCTCGTGCTCGGTGTCGTCGGCACGGCGCTCTCGTTAATTCCATTCCTGGGGCTGTTCCTGTGCTGGCTGCCCGCGCTGCTTGCGATAATTTTCGGCTTCGTGGGCCTCGGCACGGCACGGCGCTCGAATGGATTCAGGCGCACCGAAGCGCTGTGGGGCGCGATCCTCGGGTTCGCACCGATCCTGATCACGGTGGTGTGGTACGTAATCATCGGCGGGCTCATCGGTGCTGCGAACGAGGCTCCGACCGTCGGAGGGTAGGTAGCCGGGTCGCGCAACGCAAGTCTTGCGCCCCGCCCTCGCCGCCCCTCTGCGAGTTCGCGCAAATGGCGAAACGTTTCGTGGTCGGTTCGCCATTTGCGCCGACTCGCGCCCGCTCGCACCCGCACCCACGCCGCGCCGGGGCTCGCACCCGCGCCCGCGCCGGCGCCCGAAACGGCGACGGCGAAGTGCGGCGACGGCTACGTGCTGAAGATGGGCGTGAAGCCCGTGTGCGTGGTGTCGTCGGGGAGCAGGAGGTGCTTGGGGACATCCTCGAACCCGGGCATCGCGCCGAAATAGCCCACGGCGCCCGGATAGCCCGCGCGTCCCGGGAAGGCCGGCGCGCCCGGGTACCCCGGATCGGCGCGATATGGCTGGACGGTCCGCCAGAGCAGCCGGTTCTCGACGACGGTACCGAGGTAGGTGCCGTTCCTGGTTACGGCGCTTTCGTCATCGCTGAATGGGAACCAGCCGAGCCATTCGCCGAGGGGATCGAAC
>DASYJS010000030.1:0-22397 GCA_035996225.1 Mycobacterium sp.
GCTTGACCTCGAAGATGGCCCGCTCCAGGGTGTGTACCTCGGCAGCCAATCCGTCGGCGCCACCCGAAGGCGCCGAATGGGCTCCGGGGCCAGACTGCCCACTCGGCCCCGAATAACCGCTGGCGCCCGGGGGCGGCCCACCTGCTGCTGTCATTAACAACCCTCCACAGCTCAATCGGATACAACTGCCATCACGACGAATGTCGTGGGGCAGCGACGTGCCCTCGTCCAACTATTCCAGGCCGCCGGGATTCCGTCGACGCCGCGCTGCGCTAACGAGCAATTCAGACCCGCCAGGTCCGGCGGCGATCCGGGCAGCACACCTGGGTCAGTACTCGATGATCCTAGTCAGGAACGGCGTCATGCCGGGCTTGCGCACCGCGCTCACGGTCACCTTGCTCGCGCTTCCGGACGCCTCCAGCATCTGACCGTTGCCCAGGTACATGGTGACGTGCTGGCTGCCGCCTGGGCCGTAAAAGATCAGGTCGCCGCGCCTGGCCTCGCTGGGAGGAATATGGCGGCCGGCGTTGTACTGGTCACCGGAGAACCGCGGAATCAGCACGCCGACACCGGCAAACCCGTACCGCATCAGGCCCGAGCAGTCGAAGCCGTTGATATTGGCGCCGTCGCCGACACCCTTACTGGGCCCTTCCAGTGAGCCACCACCCCACGAATACGGCACACCCATCTGGGAGCCCATTCGGCGGATCACGTACTCGATGGCCTGACGGCCGTTCGCCCGCGGAATCTTGGCGCCCGGATTACTGGGCGTGGCAGCGGCGGCGGGCGCATCGCCGCCGAGGTTGATCCCCAGCCCGCTCAGAAATTGCTTGCCCAGGTCCATCGTGGTCTGGGTGGCCTGCGCGGTGGCCTGCAGCGAGGCGTTGGCCACGGCCAGCGGGTCACCGGGAGCGCCGGCACTGATCTGTGCTGGCAGCGTCGGATCCCAAGCGCCAGGGTCGGCGTTGGCCGGAGCGGCGACAGACAACATCAGCCCGGTCACCACAGTGGTGATCCAGGCCAGGTTGATCACGCGGAAACGCTTGTGCCGCATAGCTCCTCGTTAGTAGTCGATGTAGCGGATCACGTAAGGGGTCATGCCGCTGGTGCGCACGGGCGCAACGCGAACCTTCAAACCGATGTCGGGGGCCTCGAGCATCTGGCCCTGACCGAGATAGATCGTCACGTGTTGGCTTCCGCCCGGGCCGTAGAAGATGACGTCGCCGCGGCGCATCTGGGAGGTCGGGATCTTGCGGCCCAGGCCGTACTGCGAACCCGAGTAGTGCGGCAGTTTGATGCCCACCCCGGCGAACGAGTACAGGACAAGGCCCGAGCAGTCGAAGCCGGTGATCCCGGCGCCCGAGTCAATTCCATGGCTTGGGCCGGCCGCGTTGCCACCGCCCCAGGAGTAGGGCACGCCGATCTGCGACATGCCGCGACGGATCACATATTCGGAGGCCTGCCGTCCATAGACCCGCGGAATACGCCCCCCGACACCACCGGGTGTGGCGTTGGTGATCCCGGTGTCGTCGGGCTTGAGAATGCCCAGTTGCTGCAGGAAGCCCTTCCCCATGCCTGCGGTCACCTGCGTCGAGGTGGCCGAGATGCCCAATACCTGGTTGATCACCGCGACCGGGTCACCGGGGATGTTGGCACTCGGCACCATCGGCAGCGTGGGGTCCCAACCGTCCCAGTGGCGGCCCCCGGAAGGGGGCGTCCCGGCCGGTGCTCCCGGATCCCACCGATCGCCCGACGTCGGGACACTGGCCCCGCCGTTTCCGGTCGACCAATGAGCGGACGCGAGTTGGGCCTGCTGAAGTTTGGCCTGGGCCTCGTCGCGCTCGGCGGCCAGGCGAGTGATCTGCTCACGCTGGTCGGAGAACTTGTGCTTCGAGGTGGTGAGCGCGGCGACCGCGGCATCCTGGCTGGCTTTCGCGTCGGCGGCGGCCTTTTCGGCCTTCTGCTTGGCCAGCCGCGCCGCCGACTCCTTGTTCACCTGTTCGGTCCGGGCCCGCTGCAGGTTGTCCATCACCGTCTGGGAACTGGTCGCCAGGGTCCTCGAGGCGGACTCGGTGGCGATGATGTCCTCGGGACTGGTCGCGGTCAGGTAGCTGCCCGACGGACCATTCATATAGGTGGCCGCCGCGAAGGTGTTGAAACGGTGTTGGGCCGCAGCGATTGCCGTGTTGGCGTCCTTCACCGACTGCTGGCTGACCTCGAAGTCGTGCTCGGCCGCGGTCACGTTGTCCCGCGCGGTCTCCACATCGACCAGGGCCTTGTTGACGGCCTCTTGCTCCGTCTGAATTTCGGCGCTCAGGTTTTCTAAGCGCTGGTTGGCGTTGGCGACATTGGCGATCAGCGCGCCGAGGGTGTCGGCGTTCGGATCACCGTGCGCCAGACCGGGGATGGATACGAGCAGGGCCACGCTCAACACCGACGTAACGATCGGACGGACCAGCCTGGCGGCCGGTCGCGCAGATGAACCCCGGCGTGTGCATGTCATTCGACTTAGCTCCCCTTGGGCTCAACGCGGACGGCGGCGCCAGCCACAATTTCCTCTACAAGCGCCAAAGACAACACGAGCATCATTTGCACCGTACGTCACACTGATCGCCGGGGAAATGCTCGTCACAAATCGCAACCCTCTGCGTGCGTTTAATGTGACCGAACGGTGACCTACGCGATTTGCCGCAGACCGTCGTGGAAATTCGCTCGACCGAACCGGTCGAGTCGGATATGCGTGGTTAGACGCCCTTAGCCGGCTCTGCTAGGCCGGTTTCTTTAGCATCGGGCGAGGTTGCTGATTGCCTACTGCGCAACTGCAGGAACCGGGTGCCGACGGCCGCTGCAAGCACGCCGATCAGCAGCAGAATGGTCAGCCCGGTCCAGGGAAATTCGGGGGTTTCCAGTTCGTGCAAAAAGTGCTGCGACGAGACCACCGGGTTGCCCGTTTTGGCGATATCTTCGCCGGCCTCGAGCGTGACACGCGCGAAGTGCGTGCTGTAGCTGCCGACGAAGTTCGGGCTAAGCGTCAAGACCGTGGCATCCGGGTAGTCAGCGCCGACCACGGTGGAGATGTCGCGCAGCGGCGTGTCGTTCGGCGGATTGTGGTCGAGCAACACGATTTTGAGATTGATACCCGCGGCATGAGCCTGGTTGACCACATTGAGCAGGGCCGGCAAGGCCTCCGGCGGCGCGCTGACCCCCGAGGCGGCGACCTGAGCTTTGACCGCCGTCATGTCGAGGTCTTGCGGAATGTAGGCGGGCAGGACCGGGTGCAAGAAGAAGGTGGTGTCGGGTCGTTGAACGAACGAACCTTGCCCGGTCACTGTGTGCCCTCCTGCCTCTTCCTGGCCCCAGTGCTACAGGCACCGTACCGAACAGTCGGAAAAGGGGTTTCAACCCGGCCCGACCCGACAAGACTGGAAATTAGCGTGCTGCTTTCTTATAGGACAAGCGTACTGTTAAAGTCGGCATTGCACCGTCGACACGGCCCGTCGGCGGCAGAACTTAATCCCAGGGAGTTGATGTGACCAACAAAGATTCTGTGAACTCGTTCGGAGCCCGCGACGCCCTGAAGGTCGGCAAGAAGAGTTACCAGATCTACCGCCTCGACGCCGTACCCAATACCGAGAAACTCCCCTACAGCCTCAAGGTCCTTGCCGAGAACCTGCTGCGCAATGAGGACGGCAGCAATATCACCAAGGACCACATCGAGGCCATCGCCAACTGGGATCCCAAGGCCGAACCCAGCATTGAGATCCAGTACACGCCGGCCCGCGTGGTGATGCAGGACTTCACCGGCGTGCCGTGCATCGTCGACCTGGCCACCATGCGCGAGGCCATCGGTGATCTGGGCGGGGATGCGGAGAAGGTCAACCCACTGGCGCCGGCCGACCTGGTGATCGACCACTCGGTGATCGCCGACTTGTTCGGCACCGCCGACGCATTCGAGCGCAACGTCGAGATCGAGTACGAACGCAACGGCGAGCGCTACCAATTCCTGCGCTGGGGGCAGGGCGCGTTTGACGACTTCAAGGTGGTCCCGCCGGGCACCGGCATCGTGCATCAGGTCAACATCGAATACCTGGCGCACGTCGTGATGGAACGCGATGGTGTGGCCTACCCGGATACCTGTGTGGGCACCGACTCGCATACCACCATGGTCAACGGCCTCGGCGTGCTGGGCTGGGGCGTGGGTGGCATCGAGGCCGAGGCCGCGATGCTGGGCCAGCCGGTGTCGATGCTGATCCCGCGGGTTGTCGGCTTCAAACTGACCGGCGAGATTCAGCCGGCCGTCACGGCCACCGACGTCGTGCTGACCGTCACCGAGATGCTGCGCAAGCATGGCGTGGTCGGCAAGTTCGTCGAGTTCTATGGCGAAGGTGTTGCCGAGGTGCCGCTGGCCAACCGCGCCACCCTGGGCAACATGAGCCCCGAATTTGGTTCTACCGCAGCGATTTTCCCGATCGACGATGAGACCATCTCGTATCTGAAGTTCACCGGCCGCAGCGACGAAGAGCTGGCCCTGGTCGAGGCCTACGCCAAAGAGCAAGGCATGTGGCATGACCCGAAACACGAGCCGAAGTTCTCCGAGTACCTCGAGCTCGACTTGTCCGAGGTGGTGCCGTCGATCGCCGGGCCGAAGCGCCCGCAGGACCGAATCGCGTTGTCCGACGCCAAGTCCATGTTTCGCAAGACCATTCCCAACTATGTCGGCGACGACCCCGACGAGCAGGAGTACTCGAAGCTCGACGAGTCGGTCGCCGAGTCCTTCCCGGCCAGCGATCCCGGGTCGACGTCGAACGGACATGCCGACGATCACCCTCCGGCGCTGTCAGCCGCTGCGCATGCCAAGGGCCGGGTGAGCAACCCGGTGACGGTGAAGTCCGACGAGCACGGCGAATTCGAGCTCGACCACGGCGCGGTGGTGATCGCCGCTGTCACGTCGTGCACCAACACCTCCAACCCCGAGGTGATGCTGGGCGCGGCCCTGCTGGCCCGTAACGCCGTCGACAAAGGACTGGCATCCAAGCCGTGGGTGAAGACCACGATGGCGCCGGGCTCGCAGGTCGTCAACGACTACTACGACAAGTCCGGACTGTGGCCGTACCTGGAGAAGCTTGGCTTCTACTTGGTCGGCTACGGCTGCACCACCTGCATCGGCAACTCCGGCCCGCTGCCCGACGAGATCTCAAAGGCGATCAACGACAACGACCTTTCGGTGGCGGCCGTGCTGTCCGGCAACCGGAACTTCGAGGGCCGGATCAACCCCGACGTGAAGATGAATTACCTGGCGTCGCCGCCGTTGGTGATTGCTTACGCGCTGGCCGGGACGATGGACTTCGACTTTGAATCCGAGCCCCTTGGTAAGGACAAGGACGGCAACGAGGTATTCCTGAAAGACATCTGGCCGTCGCAGAAGGATGTCTCGGACACCATCGCCGATTCGATCAGCCGGGAGATGTTCACCAAGAACTACGCCGACGTGTTCAAGGGCGACGAGCGCTGGCGTAACCTGCCGACACCGAGCGGCAATACCTTTGAGTGGGCCGAGGATTCGACATACGTGCGCAAGCCTCCGTACTTCGACGGGATGTCGGCCGACCCGGAGCCGGTCAAGGACATCAGCGGGGCGCGGGTGCTAGCACTGCTCGGCGATTCGGTGACGACCGACCACATCTCGCCCGCAAGCAGCATCAAGCCGGGCACCCCGGCGGCACAGTACCTCGACGAGCACGGCGTCGAGCGCAAGGACTACAACTCGTTCGGATCGCGGCGTGGCAACCACGAGGTGATGATTCGCGGCACATTCGCCAACATCCGCTTGCGCAACCAGCTGCTCGACGACGTGTCCGGTGGGTACACCCGCGACTTCACCCAGGATGGCGCCCCGCAGGCGTTCATCTACGACGCGGCACAAAACTATGCGGCAGAAGGCATTCCGCTGGTGGTGCTGGGCGGTAAAGAATATGGGTCCGGCTCCTCGCGCGACTGGGCGGCCAAGGGCACGGCCCTGTTGGGAGTCCGGGCCGTTATCACCGAGTCCTTCGAGCGCATCCACCGCTCCAACCTGATCGGCATGGGCGTGATCCCGCTGCAGTTCCCTGACGGGGAATCGGCGGAATCATTGGGACTCGACGGCACCGAGACGTTCGACATCACCGGTATCGAGGCGCTCAACGACGGCAAGACACCGAAGACGGTGCATGTCAAGGCCGCCAAGGACTCCGGCGGGGATGCCGCCGGAAAGGTCACAGAGTTCGACGCGGTAGTGCGCATCGACACCCCCGGTGAAGCCGACTACTACCGCAACGGCGGCATTCTGCAGTACGTGCTGCGCAACATGCTCAAATCGGGCTAGTGACGATCGCAAGCCGGGCGCGGCCGGGCGCAGCGGGTCGACACCCGAAGACCTGAGTCGGCCACCCGTGCCCAAAGTCAGCGAGGACCATCTGGCGGCTCGCCGCCGCCAGATCCTTGACGGTGCTCGTGGTTGCTTCGCCGAACACGGCTATGACAGAGCCACGGTTCGGCGGCTGGAGCAGTCGATCGGGATGTCGCGCGGTGCGATCTTCCACCACTTCCGCGACAAAGACGCGCTGTTTTTCGCGCTGGCGCACGAGGACGCCGAGCGGATGGCCGAAGTTGCGTCGCGCGAGGGTCTCATCCAGGTGATGCGCGACATGCTCGCCGCGCCCGAGCAGTTCGACTGGTTGGCCACCAGGTTGGAGATTGCGCGCAAGCTGCGCAACGACCCCGAGTTCAGCCGCGGATGGTCGGAACGTTCCGCGGAACTGGCAGCGGCGACACATGATCGGCTGCAACGGCAGAAGGAGGCACACCGGGTGCGCGAGGACGTACCCGGCGACGTGTTGCAGTGCTACCTGGAACTGGTCCTGGACGGATTGGTGGCTCGGCTGGCGTCCGGCGAAGACCCGCAGCGGTTGTCCGCCGTCCTCGACCTGGTGGAGAACTCGGTGCGCCGCAACGATTCTGGGCCCACATAACGGGCCGCGGCCGAGTGGTCTACCGGCGAGACGTGTGGTTGGGGCCGCCCCGGCTGCGCATCGTGGTACCCGACTCGCGCAGCAGGCTGTGAATCGACCCGTATGACCTGCCAGTGTTGGCAACGAGCATCCGGATGCTAGCCCCGCCTTCGTAGGCATTGCGCAGCTCATGCAGCAAAACGTCGCGCATCTCTTTCGGCTTTCGCACTGGCCCCTCCACGCTTGAAACACGAATCCAAGCACTCAGAATAGGAACCCACTGCCGACTGCGTGGTCAATTTCGCCGAATTCGTCTGCGACAACTTATCTGGCTCAAGCGAGCTCGATGAGATCCCGGTATTCCTCGGACCAATAGTCTTCGGTGCCGTCGGGCAACAGGACGACGCGTTGCGGGTCCAGAGCTTCGGCCGCGCCGGGGTCGTGCGTCACCAGCACCACCGCGCCTTGATAACTTCGCAGCGCGTCGAGCACCTGTTCCCGCGACGCGGGATCGAGGTTGTTGGTCGGCTCGTCGAGCAGCAGTACGTTCGCCGTTGATGCCACCAGACCGGCCAGCGCGAGCCGCGTCTTCTCGCCACCGGACAGGGTGCCGGCCAGTTGGTCGAGCTGCGGGCCGCTGAACATGAACGCCCCGAGCAAGCCGCGCAGCTCCTGTTCGCCGGATTCGGGTGCGGCGTGCCGGATGTTGGCCCAGACGGTCGCGTCATTGTCGAGGGTGTCGTGCTCCTGCGCGAAATAACCGATCCGCAAACCGTGCCCGGGCTCCAGTCCTCCGGCGTCGGGATCTTCTGTGCCGGCGAGCAATCGCAGCATCGTGGTCTTGCCGGCGCCGTTGAGTCCGAGCACGACCACCCGTGAGCCGCGGTCGATGGCCAGATCGACTCCACTGAACACTTCCAGCGACCCGTAGGACTTGCTCAGCCCGCTGGCCACCAGCGGGGTACGCCCGCATGCGGCCGGGGTGGGGAACTTGATCCGGGCCACCTTGTCGGCGACCCGTTCCTCGTCGAGTGCGGCCATCATCCGATCGGCACGGCGCAACATGTTCTGGGCCGCAACGGCTTTGGTGGCCTTAGCGCCCAGTTTGGCCGCCTGTGAGCGCAACGCGGTGGCCTTGCGTTCGGCATTCGCGCGTTCCCGGCGACGGCGCTGTTCGTCGGTGGCCCGGGCGTCGAGATACTTCTGCCAACCCATGTTGTAGACATCGACTTCGCCGCGCACGGCGTCCAGAAACCACACCCGGTTGACGACGTCGGCGAGTAAGTCGACGTTGTGACTGATGACCACCAGGCCGCCATTGTGGGACCTTAAGAAATCCCGCAGCCAGCCAAGGGAATCCGCGTCAAGGTGGTTGGTCGGCTCGTCGAGCAGCAACGTGGTCGAGGATCCCGCGCCGGTATCGGAGGCGGCGAACAGAATTCGCGACAGCTCTACCCGGCGGCGCTGACCGCCGGACAGGGTGTGCAGTTGCTGCGTCATTACCCGTTCCGGCAAGCTGAGACTCGCGCAGATCCGCCCGGCTTCGCTTTCGGCGCCGTAGCCGCCCAACGCGACAAACCGTTCCTCCAGTTGGCCGTAACGACGGATGGCGCGGTCGCGCGCATCGTCGTCGGCGACCTCGGCCATCAACGCCTGCTGCTTCTCCAGATCAGTGAGCAGTGCGTCCAATCCGCGGGCCGACAACACCCGGTCGCGGGCCAGCATGTCGAGATCCCCTTCTTTGGGATCCTGTGGCAGGTAACCGATTTCGCCGGTACGAGTGACCGATCCGGCATAGGGTTCGCTCTCCCCGGCCAGGATGCGCAGGGTGGTGGTCTTGCCCGCGCCGTTGCGCCCGACCAGCCCGATGCGATCGCCGGGCTGAATCCGCAGATCGGGACCGTCAGGTGAGAGCAAGATGCGCGCACCAGCGCGGACCTCAAGGTCCGTAGCCGTGATCACGATCGCTCTCCTCAGTCAATTGTCCGGCTCCTGCTCAGGCCATCGTGGCCTGCATCGTCTCCGGACGGATACAAGGTCAGTAGTTATTTGTCGTCGGTGAACGCCGGCGGCCGCTGTTCTGCGCGCGCAGCAACCGCTTCTTCGAAGTTGGCGGTGAGCAGACGAACGAAAAGCTGTCCCAAGCCTTCAGCTTGCATATGCCCTTCCAGGCTACCGGCGTCCAGTCCACTCCAGAGTGTGCGTTTGGTCAACTCAACGCCCGGCCGGGAGAACGCAGCTATCCGCGCGGCGATCGCATAGCAGGTGTCCAGCAGCTGGCCCTCGGGCACCTGACATGACACCAGCCCGATGCGCTCGGCTTCTTCGGCGGTGACGTCGCGACCTGTCAGCATGATCTCGAAGGCCCGCGACGCTCCGATGGCCCGGGGCAGTAGGTAACTGAGACCCAGCTCACTGGCGGTCAGCCCATTGTTGATGCCTGCGGCCCGGAAATAGGCATTGGTGGACGCCACCCGGATGTCGGCGGCCAGCGCCAGGCACAACCCACCGCCGATGGCTGCACCGTTGACCGCGGCGATGACCGGTTGATGGAGACGTCGCAGCATCAGGATGACGTCGTCGAGAACCTCCATCGAGCGCAGCGCATAGGTCGGGCGGGTCAGCCCGTCCACGTTCGGTACCGTGCCCGCGGACTTGTGATCCGCGCCCGAGGAGAACCCTCGACCCGCCCCGGTCAGCACGACCACCCGCACGGAGTTGTCGTAACGAACCTTTTCCAGGGCCTCTTTCAACGGCACCATGACGTCGAAAGCCATGGAGTTCATCCGCTCGGGCCGATTGAGGGTTATCTGCGCGACGCCGGGTCGCGGGTGTTCAACGAGAACCAAACTCACCCGTGAACGGTATCGCGGACGTTGCTACCGACCTATTCGGCGGCGTGCCTCAGGCTTGATCTGCTTGATCCTCTTGATCCGCTTGAGCCGCATCGACGTCGAAGTCTTTGATTTGCTGCACCAGATCCTCCAGGGCCGCCGGCGGCAGCGCCCCGGGCTGGTTGAACAACAGTTTGCCCTTCTTGAACGCCATCAGCGTCGGGATAGAGCGAATCTGGGCCGCGGCCGCCAGCTGTTGTTCGGCTTCCGTGTCGACCTTCGCGTGCACGATGTCGGGGTGTTTCTCCGACGACGCCTGAAAAGTCGGCCCGAACTGGCGGCACGGTCCGCACCAGGAAGCCCAGAAGTCGACCAACACGATGTCGTTGCTTTCGATGGTCGCGTTGAACTGCTCGGTAGTGAGATCCTGTGTTGTCACGTTTTGCCTAACGCCGCGTACTGCTCCGATGTTCCCGCGCGCACGTCAACCATTGGCGCACCCCCATAATGCTCCCGCCAGCAACGATTGGCCAATGCAGCGGTCTGTACTGCCATGCGCGTAACGCGGGTCGATCTCCCAATGAACAGTTGGGTTTTCATTTGCGCGCGACGACGGCGGGTGCGCCGAGGTTACGGTTGCGTACGCTTTCTCCCCTCGGAGACACTTAGCGCTGATGATCCGTCGCCGGACGCGCCAGTCAAGGGAGATGTCTTGGGCCACTACATCGCTAACGTCCGTGATCTCGAGTTCAACATCTTCGAAGTACTCGAGGTAGGCGCCGTTCTCGGCAATGGACAGTACAGCGAGCTCGACACTGACACCGTCCGGACCATATTGTCCGAAGCCGCTCGCCTGGCGGAAGGCCCGGTCGCTGAATCCTTCGCCTTCGCCGACCGCAACCCGCCGGTCTTCGACCCCGACGCGCACACCATCAGCGTGGCGCCCGAGCTGGCCAAGACGGTGCAAGCGATCAAGGACGCCGAGTGGTGGCGGCTGGGCCTGGCCGAAGACATCGGTGGGATGCCCGCGCCACCTCCCCTGGCGTGGGCGGTCAACGAAATGCTCTTTTGCGCCAATCCGTCTGCGAGCTTCTTCTGCCTGGGTCCTTTTATGGCGCAAGCGCTTTACGCCGAGGGCGACGAGCAGCAGAAGCAGTGGGCGGCAGAGGGCGTCGAGCGCGGCTGGGCGGCCACCATGGTGCTCACCGAACCCGATGCCGGCTCCGATGTCGGCGCGGGCCGCAGCAAGGCCATCGAACAACCGGACGGCACCTGGCACATCGAAGGCGTCAAACGCTTCATCTCCGGAGGTGACGTAGGCAACACCGCCGACAACATCTTCCATCTCGTGCTGGCCCGCCCGGAGGGCGCCGGCCCGGGCACCAAGGGGCTGAGCCTGTTCTACGTGCCCAACTACCTTTTCGATCCGGACACGTTCGAACTCGGCCCCCGCAACGGGGTTTTCGTCACAGGTCTGGAACACAAGATGGGCATCAAGTCCTCCCCGACATGCGAACTGACTTTCGGCGCCACCGATGTGCCCGCCGTGGGCTATCTGGTCGGCGGCGTGCACAGCGGGATCGCGCAGATGTTCACTGTGATCGAGCACGCTCGCATGACGATCGGCGTCAAGGCCGCCGGGACGCTTTCGACCGGCTACCTCAATGCACTGGCCTACGCCAAGCAGCGGGTGCAGGGTGCCGATCTGACCCAGATGACCGATAAGACCGCACCGCGGGTCACGATCATGCACCACCCCGATGTGCGCCGCAGCCTGATGACCCAGAAGGCCTACGCCGAAGGGCTGCGGGCACTCTACATGTACGCCGCGGCATATCAGGATGATGCTCTCGCACAGCATATTTCGGGTGCGGATCACGAAATGGCACACCGTGTCGACGATCTACTGTTACCCATCGTCAAAGGAGTGAGCTCCGAACGGGCTTACGAAATCCTGACCGAGTCATTGCAGACGCTGGGCGGCTCGGGCTTCCTGCAGGACTACCCGCTGGAGCAGTACATCCGCGATTCCAAGATCGATTCCCTGTACGAGGGCACCACTGCGATCCAGGCCCTGGACTTCTTCTTCCGCAAGATCGTCCGCGACCACGGCCAGGCTCTGCAGTTCGTGACAACTCAGATCAGTCACACCATCGATAACTGCGACGAGGCCCTGAAAGCGCAAGCGCAGCAGCTGCAAAACGCGCTCGACGAGGTCATGGCGATGACGGGCGCGTTGACCGGCTATCTGATGTCGGCCACCCAGCACCCTTCCGAGATTTACAAAGTGGGGCTTGGTTCGGTGCGATATCTGCTCGCGGTCGGCGACCTGCTGATCGGCTGGCGATTGCTGGTGCACGCCGCGATTGCGCATGCGGCGCTGGCCGGCAATCCCGCCAAGGCCGATGCGGCGTTCTATCAGGGCAAGGTCGCGACCTCCGCGTTCTTCGCCAAGAACATGCTGCCGAAACTGGCCGCGGTGCGGCGCGTGATCGAGTCCATCGACGACGACATCATGCGCATCTCCGAAGACGCGTTCTGACTTGCGGATTGGCGGGGTGACGCCAACGACCCACACTCGTCGACTCAGACTAGGCATCTCACTCGACTCATAGGTCAGCCACAGCTCCATCCGGTAGACCCGTTCGTTGGGACCATCCCACCCGGCCGCGGTGCGGCGGCACCCGGGCCAAGGCGGGTGATCGCGGCCCCGGTCGGTTGAGATTGACATCACATAGGATGAGCCCGGTTGTGACAACCGCGCTCATCCTGGGTATTCGCTAGCGTTCGGCTAACGCGCGATCGGAGAAGTGTCGGTGCCTGCCATTTCGGTGAAACCTTGGGCGATGCGACTCTCGCTCGTCGCTGTCGTCGCGTTTATCGCTTTATGCGTCGCCATGTGCGGCCCCTCGCACGACACGCCAAACAACGGCAGCACCGGCAAGCCCAGCGTCACGGCGATCCCGCCCAGTTCAGCACCGAGCGCGGCACCGCCACCGGGACCGCCACCGCCCCCAGTGGGCAAGGACTATGTGGAGGGACTGGTCGAATCGGTGTCGGGTGACACGATTGCACTCAGGACCCGGACCGGGTCAGCGACGGTGGCCTTCACGCCATCGACACGGGTCGTCGAGGTCACCCCGGCTCAGCTGACCGACGTCACGCCAGGCAGTTGCGTCAACGTTAAGGCCACCCCGCAGAGCGCGCCGACCGGCGGCGCGATCACCGCGCAAACGGTGACGATGACCCCGGGTATAGACGGCAAGTGCCCGCCGCCGGCCGGCTTCTACGGCACGGTCGCCTCGGTCTCGGGCAACACCATCGCAGTCAACGGCCTCGGCCCCAGCGGTCCGAGCGCTACGACCAACGTGACCGTCGACAACGCGACCTCCTACCAGAAGCAGACGGTTTCGGGCGCCCAGGCGATCGTCCACGGCAAATGCATGGGGGCTCAGGGAACCGAAGACGCCGGCGCGCTGCACGCGGCGATGATCAGTTTGGAGGCGTGCCCGCCGATGGGGCGACCGCGCCACCATCTACACCTGCCCCACCTGCCCTTGCACCTTTAGGAGGCGCACGCAGTTGGCTACACGGTGAAGCCGAGGGCGCGCAGCTGTTCGCGCCCGTCCTCGGTGATCTTGTCCGGGCCCCACGGCGGGTTCCACACCCAGTTGATCCGAATGTCGTTGACCAGACCGCTGCCGACCAGCGCGCTGCGCGACTGGTCTTCGATCACATCGGTCAGCGGGCAGGCCGCCGAGGTCAGCGTCATGTCGATCAGGGCGACCTTGCCTTCGTCGCCCTGCTCGATGTTCAGGCCGTAGACCAGTCCCAGATCCACGACGTTGATCCCCAATTCCGGGTCGACGACGTCGCGCATCGCCTCCTCGAGGTCGAACAGTGTCTCGTCATCGGGTGCGCTGGTTTCACTCATCGTTGGTCCTCCTCGCAGGCATGACTAGCTTGGGCCAGTGCGTCTTTGAAAGCCATCCAACCCAGCAGGGCGCATTTCACCCGGGCCGGATACTTGGCTACTCCGGCGAACGCTATTCCGTCCCCCAGGACATCCTCATCACCCTCGACGGTTCCGCGCGACGACACCATCTCAGTAAACGCCGTGATGGTCTTCAGCGCCTCACCGACGCTCTGACCGATCACCTGCTGGGTCAGTACCGAGGTGGCCGCCTGACTGATCGAACAGCCCTGCCCGTCGTAGGAAACGTCGGTGACGCTCTCGCCGTCGTCGGACAACGTCACCCGCAGGGTGACCTCGTCGCCGCAGATCGGGTTGACGTGAAACACCTGCGCGCCGAACGGCTCGCGCAGCCCGCGGTGCTGCGGGTGCTTGTAGTGATCGAGGATCACGTCCTGATACATCTGCTCGATCCGCAACGTCAATCTCTCCCGAAGAATTCCAACGCCCGCCGCACGCCGGCCACCAGTCGGTCGACCTCGTCGGGAGTGTTGTACACCGCGAAGGACGCCCGCGCCGTGGCCGCCACACCGAATCGGCGGTGCAGCGGCAACGCGCAGTGGTGCCCGACCCGCACGGCGACGGCGTCGTCGTCGAGAACCTGGCCGACGTCGTGCGCGTGCACGCCGTCAACGACGAATGCGACTGGCGAGCCACGGTTTTCCATCGACGTCGGTCCGATAATGCGCACCGCATCGATACCGGACAAGCCCTCGACGGCCGCGGCAACCAGCTCGCGTTCGTGGGCTTGGACGGCGTCCATGCCGATGGCACCGAGATAGCGTGCCGCGGCGGCCAAGCCGACCACCTGGGAGGTCATCGGAGTACCGGCCTCGAACCGCTGCGGGGGGGCGGCGTACGTCGTGGCCTCCATCGTGACCGTCTCGATCATCGAACCACCCGTGAGGAACGGCGGCAGCGCCGCCAGCAACTCGCGACGACCATAAAGCACCCCGATTCCGTTGGGGCCCAACATCTTGTGGCCGGAGAAGGCGCCGAAGTCGACGTCGAGGGTGTGGAAGTCGACCGGCTCGTGCGGCACCGACTGGCAGGCGTCCAGCACGGTCAGCGCGCCCACGGCCTTGGCCCGGGCGACCAACTCGCCCACCGGCGCGACCGCGCCGGTCACATTAGAGTGATGGCTGAACGCAACAACTTTGACGCGCTCGTCGAGTTGCAACGAGTCCAGGTCGATACGTCCGTCGTCGGTCACGCCGTACCAGCGCAACGTCGCTCCGGTCCGACGGGCTAGTTCTTGCCACGGGACCAGGTTGGCGTGATGCTCGAGCTCGGTGGTGACGATGACGTCGCCTTCACCGACGGCCCGATCGAATCGCTTGTCGCCCAGCGCATATGACACCAGGTTGAGCGATTCGGTGGCATTCTTGGTGAAGACCAGTTCGTCGGTGTCGGCACCGACGAACGCCGCGAGGTCGGCCCTGCCCTGCTCGTAGGCGTCGGTGGCTTCTTCCATCAACTGGTGCGCACCGCGGTGCACGGCGCCGTTGGACGTCAACAGGAATTCCCGTTCGGCGTCCAGCACCTGCAACGGCCGCTGCGACGTCGCACCGGAATCCAGGTACGCCAACTGATTTCCGCCCCGCATCACTCGCTTCAGGATGGGGAAATCAGCACGGATCGCCGTGAGATCCAGATGCGCAGCTGAAGCCGTCACGATCAGGCTCCTGTGGCTGCGGCCTGAGTGAAGCGGACGTAGCCGTGCTCTTCCAGCTCGTCTGCCAGCTCTGGGCCGCCGGATTCGGCGATGCGACCACCGACAAAAACATGCACATGTTCCGGATGGATGTAGCGCAGGATACGGGTGTAGTGGGTGATCAATAGGACCCCGCCGTGCTCGGTCTGCGCATAGCGGTTCACCCCCTCGCTGACCACCCGCAGCGCGTCGACGTCCAATCCGGAGTCGGTCTCGTCCAGGATCGCGATCTTGGGCTTGAGCAACTCGAGTTGCAGGATCTCGTGGCGCTTCTTCTCGCCACCGGAGAAACCCTCGTTGACGTTGCGCTCGGCGAAGACCGGATCGATTTCCAGCGAGCCCATCGCCGCCTTGACCTCTTTGATCCAATGCCGCAGCTTGGGCGCCTCGCCGCGCACGGCGGTGGCCGCCGAGCGCAGGAAGTTCGACACCGAGACGCCGGGCACCTCGACGGGATACTGCATGGCCAGAAAGATGCCGGCCCGGGCCCGCTCGTCGATGCTCATCTCCAGCACGTTCTCGCCGTCCAGCGTGATGGATCCGGAGGTCACCCGATACTTGGGGTGGCCCGCGATGGCGTAGGACAGGGTTGACTTACCTGAGCCGTTGGGCCCCATCAGCGCATGCGTCTCACCGGATTTCACGGTCAGGTCGACGCCATTGAGGATCGGGATCTCGGTGGCTTCAGCGGTTTCGATGCTGACGTGCAGGTCTTTGACTACCAGAGTGGTCATGAAGCTGTCGCTCTCGATTCGGTGATGGCCAGTTCGTGTTCGATAGCTGCGGTCAGGCGTTCCCGTATCTCGGGCACCGCGATCTTGGAGATGATCTCGCCGAAGAAGCCGCGGATCACCAGCCTGCGCGCCTGCTCTTCCGGGATGCCGCGGGAGCGCAGGTAGAACAGTTGCTCGTCGTCGAAACGACCGGTGGCACTTGCGTGTCCGGCGCCGACGATCTCGCCGGTCTCGATCTCCAAGTTGGGCACCGAGTCGGCTCGCGCCCCGTCGGTGAGCACCAGGTTGCGGTTCACCTCGAAAGTATCGGTTCCGGTGGCGTCGGCGCGGATCAGTACATCGCCCACCCAGACGGTATGGGCGTCGGGCAGCGACGAGTTCGGATCTCCTTGCAGCGCACCCTTGTACAGCACATTGGACTTGCAGTTGGGCCGCGCGTGGTCGATCAGTAGCCGCGATTCGAGGTGCTGGCCATCGTCGGCGAAGTACAGGCCCAGCAGCTCGGCGTCCCCACCGGGAGCGGAGTACCGCACGTTGGCGGACACCCGCACCACCTCGCCGCCCAGCGTGACGGTGACATGCCGCAGTACCGCGTCCTTGCCCAACCGCGCGTGCTGCGCGCTCACGTGGACCATGTCGTCGGCCCAGTCGGCGATCCACACCACGGTGAGCCGCGCGGCGTCGTCGACGATGAATTCGACGTTGTCGGCGTAGGTTCCACTCCCCCGGTGATCGATCACCACGACCGCTTCGCCGAGCTCTTCCACGCGAATCTGCAGATGCCCGTACGCCACGGCGCCATTACCGGGTCCGGCGACGGTGATGTTCACCGGCTCGGCGATCTGGGTGTCACGCCCGACGGTGACCAGCGTCGCGGAGTTGAACGACGAAAACGCTTGGGCCGCTACCCGGTCGGTGGGTATGCCGCCCTGCCCGAGCCGCCGGTCGCCGCGGCGCACGGTTTCGGTCTGCACGCCGGACTGCTCGCTGACGGTGATCTTGGCGGTCCCGGTGGCCGGCGCCGAGCCGTCATGCAGACCACGAAGCCGCTTCAGCGGGGTGAAACGCCAGATCTCGTCGCGGCCGTGCGGGACTTCGAAAGCGTCGACGTCGAACGACGCGAACAGCTCCCCTTTGTTCAGCGCGGCAAGTGAAGATCCTTCAATAGCCGTTGTCTCAGCGGTCATCCGACCGCACCCTCCATCTGCAATTCGATCAGCCGGTTGAGCTCCAGCGCGTACTCCATCGGCAGTTCCTTGGCGATCGGCTCGACAAAGCCGCGCACCACCATTGCCATCGCCTCGTCTTCGGTCATCCCACGGCTCATCAGGTAGAACAACTGGTTCTCGCTGACCTTGGACACGGTGGCCTCGTGGCCCATCGTGACGTCGTCCTCGCGGATGTCGACGTAGGGGTAAGTGTCGCTGCGGCTGATCGAATCGACCAGCAGCGCATCGCATTTGACGCTGGAGCGCGACCCGTGGGCGCCCTTGTTCACCTGCACCAGGCCGCGGTAGGAGGTCCGGCCACCGCCACGGGCCACCGACTTGGACACGATGTTGCTCGACGTGTTCGGCGCCAGGTGCAGCATCTTGGCGCCGGTGTCCTGGTGCTGGTCTACGCCGGCGAATGCCACCGACAGCACCTCGCCCTTGGCGTGCTCGCCGGTCATCCAGACCGCGGGGTACTTCATGGTCACCTTCGACCCGATGTTGCCGTCGACCCACTCCATGGTGGCGCCGGCCTCGGCACGGGCCCGCTTGGTGACCAGGTTATAGACGTTGTTCGACCAGTTCTGAATGGTCGTATAGCGCACGCGCGCATTGGGTTTCACGATGATCTCCACCACCGCCGAGTGCAGCGAATCCGACTTGTAGATCGGCGCGGTACAGCCCTCGACATAATGCACGTAAGAGCCCTCGTCGGCGATGATCAGTGTCCGCTCGAACTGGCCCATGTTCTCGGTGTTGATCCGGAAGTAGGCCTGCAGCGGGATGTCGACGTGCACGCCGGGCGGGACGTAGATGAACGATCCACCGCTCCACACCGCGGTGTTCAGCGCGGAGAACTTGTTGTCCCCGGCCGGGATCACGGTGCCGAAGTACTGCTTGAACATGTCGGGGTGCTCCCGCAGCGCGGTGTCGGTGTCCAGGAAGAGGACGCCGAGCTTCTCCAGGTCCTCGCGGATGGAGTGGTAGACGACCTCCGACTCGTACTGCGCGGCGACACCGGAGACCAGCCGCTGCTTCTCGGCTTCCGGGATGCCCAGCTTGTCGTAGGTGTTCTTGATGTCCGCGGGCAGGTCGTCCCAGGTCGCGGCCTGCTTCTCGCTGGAGCGCACGAAGTACTTGATGTTGTCGAAGTGGATGCCCTCGAGGTTGGCGCCCCAGTTCGGCATCGGCTTCTTGTCGAATGTGCGTAGCGCTTTGAGTCGGATGTTGAGCATCCACTCGGGCTCGCTCTTCTTCGCGGAGATGTCGCGAACCACCGCCTCGGACAGCCCGCGCTGCGCGCTGGCACCCGCGACGTCGGAGTCCGCCCAGCCGTAGCCGTACTTGCCCAGCGACGCGATCGCCTGCTCCTGGGTCAACGGTGCGGAAGCCGGCTGCTTGATGGCCTCTGGCGTGAGTGTCATACGGACGCTCCTTTGGTGCTCGTACGGTGCGGGCGCGGGCTGGGCGCCGGCTTGGTGCTAAGTCTTGCTTGCTGCCTTGCTCGCTACCTGAGCGAGCGGCACGTGGGTGGTACAGGCGCAGTCGCCGTTGACAATGGTCGCCAACCGCTGGACATGGGTGCCGAGTACTTCGGCCATGGCCTCCCGCTCGGCTTCGCACAGCTCCGGGAATTCCTCGGCGACATGCGATACCGGGCAGTGGTGCTGGCAGATCTGCACGCCGTGCAGCGGCGGGCCCACTCGGGTGGTGGTGGCGACGTAGCCGGCTTTGGTCAGCGCGCCGGCCAACCGCTCGGCGGCCGCCTCGACGTCGACGTCGTCGGCGCTGTCGGCGGGACGGACATCGGCCAGGATCGTGTCGATGCGGCTGCGGGCGAACGTCCGCACCGCGCCCTGGCCGCCGATTTCACGCAGTTGGCGCATGGCCGCGGCCGCCAGGTCGTCGTAGGCGTGGTCGAGCTTGGCCCGGCCGGCGGACGTCAACCGGAAGCGTTTCGCGGGACGCCCGCGTCCGGCCTGCTGCCATGCCGCCGCTGCCGCGGACTCCGCGTCGCCCGCTTCGATCAGCGCGTCGAGATGACGGCGCACGCCGGCGGCCGCCAGGCCCAGCCGGTCACAGATCTCACTGACGGTGATCGATCCGGATTCCAGCAGCAGTCGCACGATGGCGCGGCGCGTGTGACCATCCGACATGCCAGCGGGGGCCGACGCATCGAGTGCAGGCGCGGCCTCCTGAGCTGTTCGGATTTTCACAACACCAGTGTGACGCAATTCCGGAAATCGGTCTAGCAAGGGTGCCCTGAGTAGCGGGTTGTGCCGAGCACACTGCGAGCAATGGCTCGCCGCTTCGCGCCATGCCGCTACGCTGCACTGATGCCAGTGCGCCACCATACGCTGAGCTCGTCGATCGCCAGCTTGCACGGCGACGAGCAAGCCGTCGGCTCACCGCTGAATGAGACGGAACTCACCGCACTTCAGCGCACCCGCCTGTTCGGCGCCACCGGCACCGTCTTGATGGCGATCGGCGCCCTGGGCGCCGGGGCCCGGCCCGTCGTCCAGGACCCCACGTTCGGGGTCCGGCTGTTGAACCTGCCGTCCCGGATCCAGACGGTGTCGCTGACCATGACCACCGTCGGGGCGGTCATCATGGCGCTCGCCTGGTTGATGCTGGGCCGATTCGCGATGGGCAAGCGGCAGATGTCGCGCGGCGACCTGGATCGCACCCTGCTGCTGTGGATGCTGCCGCTACTGATCGCGCCGCCGATGTACAGCAAGGACGTCTACTCCTACCTGGCTCAGAGCCAGATTTCGCTGGAGGGCCTGGACCCCTACAAGGTCGGTCCGGCGTCCGGGCTCGGTCTCGGCCATGTGTTCACCCTTTCGGTACCCAGCGTGTGGCGAGAGACACCGGCCCCCTACGGTCCGTTGTTCTTGTGGATCGGGCGCGGCATCTCGGCCCTGACCGGCGAGAACATCGTCGCCGCGGTGCTCTGCCACCGCTTGGTGGTGCTGGCCGGGGTGGCGATGATCGTGTGGGCCACCCCGCGGCTGGCCCGGCGCTGTGGCGTCGCCGAGGTCAGCGCGCTGTGGCTGGGCGCCGCCAATCCGCTGCTGCTCATGCATCTGGTTGCGGGCATCCACAACGAGGCATTGATGCTCGGCCTGATGCTTATCGGAGCCGAATTCGCCCTGCGCGGAATCGACTCGCCGCACCTGTGGCCCACCTCGTGGCGCCGGATCGGCCCAGATTGGGAGCCGTTGGGGATGCTGCTGGCCGGCTCCATCCTGATCACGCTGTCCTCACAGGTGAAGCTGCCGTCGCTGTTGGCGCTGGGATTCGTCACGATGGCGCTGGCCCACCGCTTCGGCGGCAACCTGCGGGCGCTGCTGCTGGCCGGTGGCGGCATGGGGACATTGTCGCTGGCGGTGATGGGCCTGGTGGGCTGGGCGAGCGGGCTTGGGTTCGGCTGGATTTTCACCCTCGGTACCGCCAACGTCGTGCGCAGCTGGATGTCGCCGCCGACGCTGCTGGCCTTGGCCACCGGGCAGGTGGGGATCCTGCTGGGCCTGGGCGATCACACCACCGCCGTGCTGGCGCTGACCCGCTTTATCGGCGTGGTGATCATCATGGTGCTGGTCAGCTGGCTGCTGGTGGCCGTGTTCCGCGGGCGGCTGCACCCGATCGGTGGGCTCGGCGTCGCACTGGGCATCTGCGTGCTGCTGTTTCCCGTCGTGCAGCCCTGGTATTTGCTGTGGGCGATCATTCCGCTGGCCTGCTGGGCGACCCGCACCGGTTTCCGGGAGACGGTAATCGTGATCACTCTCGTCGTCGGCATCTTCGGCCCGACGGCCAACGGCGACCGGTTCGCGCTATTCCAGATCCTGGATGCCACCCTGGCCAGCGCCGCCGTGGTGGCCGTGCTGGTCGCGTTGACGTACACCCGCCTGCCGTGGCGGCCGCTGCAGTCCGCGCCGGCCGGCGAAGCGAACGGCCAAGCCGTTGGGGTACCCGGGGCCGACGCGCCCTCGACCGCAGAGACCCCGCGGCCGACGTCGGCACCCGACGCCTACGCTGACTCGACGTGAGTTCGGGCCCTCGAGTCCCCCAAGCCCCCGAAACAGTGGTGCGGCTGCGCGGGGTGAGTAAGCAGTATGGGTCAACAACAGCTGTTTCGGATCTCGATCTGGAAGTGCACGCCGCCGAGGTGCTGGCGCTGTTGGGCCCGAACGGCGCCGGCAAGACGACGACGGTCGAGATGTGCGAGGGCTTCGTCCGCCCGGACGCCGGCACGATCGAGGTGCTCGGGCTGGACCCGGTCACCGATAACGCCCGGCTGCGCGCGCGCATCGGGGTGATGTTGCAGGGCGGCGGCGCCTACCCGGCGGCACGCGCCGGGGAAATGCTCGATTTGGTCGCCGCCTACGCCGCCAACCCGCTGGACCCGCAATGGCTGCTGGCCACCTTGGGCCTGACCGACGCGGCCCGCACCACCTACCGGCGCCTGTCCGGCGGTCAGCAGCAACGGCTTGCGCTGGCCTGCGCGCTGGTCGGACGTCCCGAGCTGGTGTTCCTCGACGAGCCCACCGCCGGCATGGACGCGCATGCCCGGCTGCTGGTGTGGGAACTGATCGACGCGCTGCGCCGCGACGGTGTGACGGTGGTGCTCACCACCCACCAACTCAAGGAGGCCGAGGAGCTCGCCGATCGGCTGGTCATCATCGACCACGGTGTGACGGTGGCCGCGGGCACACCGACAGAGCTGACGCGCTCCGGCGCGAAGGACCAGGTGCGGTTCACGGCGCCGCCGCGGCTCGACCTGTCGCTGCTGGCTTCGGCCCTGCCGGAGGACTACAAGGCCACCGAGATGACGCCGGGCGAGTACCTGGTCGAGGGCCCGGTCGACCCGCAGGTGCTGGCGACCGTCACGGCGTGGTGCGCGCAGATCAACGTGCTGGCCACCGATGTGCGCGTCGAGCAA
>DASYJS010000031.1:0-28903 GCA_035996225.1 Mycobacterium sp.
GGCACCTCGCCGACCTTGACGCGGGGGGTCGAGCCTCGGCCGTCGCGGAGCTGGGCTTGCCGGCGTTTCGGGCCAAGCAGCTCGCTCACCAGTACTACGGCCGGCTGATCGCCGATCCGCGGCAGATGACCGACCTTCCGGCGGCCGTGCGCGAGGCGATCGCCGAGGCCATGTTCCCGAACCTGCTCACCGTCGCCGCCGAAATCACCTGCGACGCGGGTCAGACGCGAAAGACGTTGTGGCGGGCCGTCAACGACCCTGCCGGCACCACCTTCGAATCTGTCCTGATGCGTTACCCGCAGCGAAACACCGTGTGTATCTCCTCGCAGGCCGGCTGCGGCATGGCGTGTCCGTTCTGCGCCACCGGCCAAGGCGGATTGACGCGCAACCTGTCGACCGCCGAGATCCTGGAACAGGTGCGCGCCTCCGCGGCGGCGCTGCGCGACGACTTCGGTGACCGGCTGTCGAACGTGGTTTTCATGGGCATGGGGGAGCCGCTGGCGAATTACGCCCGGGTGCTGGCCGCGGTGCGGCGCATCACCGAGGCGCCGCCGCACGGTTTTGGTATCTCGGCCCGCTCGGTGACGGTGTCGACGGTCGGTCTGGCCCCGGCGATCCGCAAGCTCGCCGACGAACGACTGGGAGTGACGCTGGCGTTGTCGCTGCACGCACCCGATGACGAGCTGCGCGACACGCTGGTTCCGGTCAACAATCGGTGGAAGATCAGCGAGGCGCTCGGCGCTGCGCGCTACTACGCCGACGTGACGGGCCGGCGGGTGTCGATCGAGTATGCGTTGATTCGCGACGTGAACGACCAACCCTGGCGGGCCGACCTGCTCGGCAAACGGCTGCACGGCGCTCTCGGGCCGCTGGTGCACGTGAACCTGATTCCGCTGAACCCCACCCCCGGTAGTGATTGGGATGCCAGCCCCAAGAACGTGGAGCGGGAATTCGTCCGGCGGGTCCGCGCGAAAGGGGTCTCGTGCACGGTGCGAGACACCAGGGGCCGCGAGATCAGTGCCGCGTGCGGACAGCTGGCCTTCGAGAAGGGATAGAGGGCGCAAAGCCGCGGCGCTGAACTGGGCAACCGGCTACACCGTCTTGTGAGGTAGAAGTCCAGCAAAAAGGGGTTGCCATGACCATTCGCGTGTTGTCGCACTTGAAGAAGTTTGCCGTGGTTCTGGTGACGGGCCTGGTCGCGGTGGTCCTGATGTCGGCCGCCGCACCGCGGGCGCGGGCCGCCGACGATCGGCTGCAGTTCACCGGCACCACCCTGTCCGGCGCGCCGTTCAACGGCGCTGCCCTGCAGGGGAAACCGGCGGTGCTGTGGTTCTGGGCACCGTTCTGCCCGTTCTGCAATGCCGAAGCCCCCGGCGTCTCCCAGGTGGCGGGCGCGAACCCGGGCGTCACCTTTGTGGGGATCGCCGGGCACTCGGATGTCGGCGCGGAGCAGGCCTTTGTCTCCAAGTACAACCTGAACTTCACCAACCTCAACGACGCCGACGGCTCGATTTGGGCCCGCTACAACGTGCCCTGGCAGCCGGCCTACGTGTTCTACCGGGCCGACGGCAGCTCGACGTTCGTCAACAACCCCACCTCGGCCATGTCGCAGCAGGAGCTGGCCGGCCGGGTGGCCGCGCTGCGCTGAGCCCGTGAACCAGGGTCTCGTCGGTCTGGGATTCGCCGCCGGGCTGGTGGCCGCGGTGAACCCGTGCGGGTTCGCGATGCTGCCCGCCTACCTGCTGCTGGTGGTGCGTGGCGAGCAGAACAGCAAACGCGCCAGTCTGCTTGGCGGGGTCGGGCGCGCGCTGGGCGCGACCGCGGGGATGGCTCTCGGCTTCTTGACGGTGTTCGGAGTGTTCGGAGCGCTGACCATCTCGGCGGCCACGACGGTGCAGCGATACCTGCCGTACGCGACGGTGGTGATCGGCGTTGTGCTTGTCGCGCTTGGGATTTGGTTGCTGTCGGGTCGTGAACTGACCGCGCTGACGCCGCGACCGCTGGGACCGCGGTGGGCTCCGAAGCAGCAGGGGTCGCGAATAGTCGGCATGTACGGGTACGGGATCAGCTACGCGATCGCCTCGCTGTCGTGCACGATCGGGCCGTTTCTGGCGGTCACCGCCGCCGGCCTTCGGAGCGGGTCGATTGTCACGGGGGTGTCGATCTATCTGGCTTACGTCGGGGGCCTGACCCTGGTCGTCGGCGTGCTTGCCGTCGCCGCCGCGACCGCGAGTTCGGCCCTGGCCGATCGGCTGCGGCGAATCCTGCCGTTCATCAACCGGATCGGCGGCGCGCTGCTGGTGCTGGTCGGGCTGTACGTCGGCTACTACGGCCTCTACGAGTTGCGGCTGTTGAACACCGCGACCGATCCGCAAGATGCCGTGATCACCGCGGCAGGCCGGTTACAGGGCGCGCTGGCCGGCTGGGTGCACCAGCATGGTGTTTGGCCGTGGATCGTCGCGTTGTCGGCGCTGGTGGCCGCCGCGCTGGTAAGCGCCTGGCACCGACGAGCGCGGCGCTGAGCAGGGGCTGACGGCTACCTGAGCCAGCCGCGGCGCCGGCCCCACCAATCGCGGACCAGGACAAAGAGCGCGAGGGCGGCGAATCCGATCAGGAAATTGTTTTCGACGTGGCCGACGTGATTGCCGCGCAGCATCGCCAGCAAAAAGATGACGCCGAACACCCCGACGGCGTGCCAGGTGCGGATGTTGATCCTGCTCCACCCCCACGCGGCGGATGGCACCTCGGCCGGGTCGACGCCGTTGTAGTGCTCCACCTCGGTGCTGGCCACGGCGGTTCCCTTCGGATCGGATCGGCTTCTGATTGAAGATTCTGGCACACGCCGCGATCGGCCCGCACGGCTCGGGCCATAGCCCACATCGCCCCCCGGGCGGCACAATGGGTGAGTGAGCAACCCGAGCACCCAAGTGCAGGCCGACGGCCCCATCCGGGTGCTCGTGTTGGGCAGCACCGGCTCCATCGGCACTCAGGCGCTCGCGGTCATCGCCGCCAACCCGGATCGCTTCGAGGTGGTCGGGCTGGCGGCCGGTGGGTCAAATCTGGACACGTTGCGGCGCCAGCGTGCCGAGACCGGGGTGACCAACATCGCCGTCGCAGACGAGCGCGCAGCCGCGACGCTCGGCGACATCCCCTTCCACGGGGCCGACGCGGTCACCCGACTCGTCGAGCAGACCGAGGCCGACGTCGTGCTCAATGCGCTGGTCGGGGCGCTGGGCCTGCGGCCGACCCTGGCGGCACTGCACTCGGGTGCGCGGCTGGCACTGGCTAATAAGGAATCGCTGATCGCCGGCGGTCCGCTGGTCTTGCGGGCGGCACAGCCGGGTCAGATCGTGCCCGTGGACTCCGAGCACTCCGCGCTGGCCCAATGCCTGCGCGGCGGCGAGCCCGACGAAGTCGCCAAGTTGGTGTTGACCGCCTCGGGTGGGCCGTTCCGCGGCTGGTCCGCCGCCGACCTGGAGGCCGTCACACCAGAGCAGGCCGGCGCCCATCCGACCTGGTCGATGGGCCCGATGAACACGCTGAACTCGGCGTCGCTGGTCAACAAAGGGCTGGAACTCATCGAAACCCACCTGCTGTTCGGCATCCCCTATGACCGCATCGAGGTCGTGGTACACCCTCAGTCGATTGTTCACTCGATGGTCACGTTCAACGATGGCTCGACGATCGCCCAGGCCAGCCCGCCGGACATGAAGCTGCCCATTTCGTTGGCCTTGGGCTGGCCGCGGCGAGTCAGCGGTGCTGCTCCTGCCTGTGATTTCACTACCGCCTCTACCTGGGAATTCGAGCCGTTGGACAGCGACGTTTTCCCGGCCGTCGAGCTGGCCCGGCAGGCCGGAGAGACCGGCGGCTGCATGACCGCGGTCTACAACGCCGCCAACGAAGAAGCGGCGGCGGCCTTCCTGGACGGCCGCATCGGCTTTCCCGCCATTGTCAGAACAATCGCCGACGTGCTGAGCGCCGCCGACCAATGGGCCATTTCACCCGCTAACGTGGATGAGGTACTAGACGCGCAGCGCTGGGCGCGGGAGCGGGCGCAACGCGCGGTCGCAACCGCAAGCCCCGCGGAAGTCTCTAAAAAAATCTCGGGAATGGTTTTAGAAAGGTCCTAGCGCCTGATGATGTTCGCAATTGGCATTGTGCTGTTCGCGCTGGCCATCCTGATCTCGGTGGCTCTGCACGAGTGCGGTCACATGTGGATCGCGCGCGCCACCGGCATGAAGGTGCGCCGCTATTTCGTTGGCTTCGGCCCTACGCTGTGGTCGACCCGGCGGGGTGAGACCGAGTACGGCGTCAAGGCCGTTCCCCTGGGCGGCTTCTGCGACATCGCCGGGATGACCCCGGTCGAGGAGCTGGCGCCCGATGAAAACGACCGGGCGATGTACAAGCAGACGACGTGGAAGCGGGTCGCGGTGCTGTTCGCCGGGCCGGGCATGAACTTCATCATCTGCCTGGTCCTCATCTACGTCGTCGCGCTGGTCTGGGGGCTGCCCAACCTGCATCCGCCCGCTCAGGCGATCGTCGGCGAAACCGCTTGTATCGCACCAGAAGTGGCGCCCGGCAAGATCGGGAACTGCACCGGTGCCGGTCCGGCCGCACTGGCCGGCATCCGCCCGGGCGACGTCGTCGTCAAAGTCGGTGACACCCCGGTGTCCACCTTCGACGACATGGCCGCCGCGGTGCGTAAGTTGCACGGCACCGTTCCGGTCGTCGTCCAGCGTGACGGCACCCCGATCACCGCCTACGTCGACATCACGCCTACCCAACGCTTCCTCAGCAACGGGGCCGGCGGCCAGGGCGGAAAGCCCGAGGCCGCGACGGTCGGCGCCATGGGGGTCGGTGCCGTCAAAGTCACACCCACGCACTACGGCGTGCTCACCGCGATCCCCGCCACCTTCGCCTTCACCGGCGACCTGACCGTCGAGGTGGGCAAGGCGCTGGTCACGATCCCGACGAAGGTGGGGGCGCTGGTACACGCCATCGGCGGTGGGCAGCGCGACCCGCAGACGCCGATGAGCGTCGTCGGAGCCAGCATCATCGGCGGCGACACCGTCGACCATGGGCTGTGGGTGGCGTTCTGGTTCTTCCTGGCGCAGTTGAACCTGATCCTGGGCGCGATCAATCTGTTGCCGCTGCTGCCTTTCGACGGCGGCCACATCGCGATCGCGGTGTTCGAAAAGATCCGCAACCTCGTGCGGTCTGCCCGCGGCATGGTCGCGGCCGCGCCGGTGAACTATCTCAAGCTCATGCCCGCGACTTATGTGGTGTTGGTTTTTGTGGTCGGCTACATGCTGTTGACCGTGACCGCTGACCTGGTCAACCCGATCAGGCTGTTCCAGTGAGTACTCCACTGAGTATCGGCCTGGGCATGCCGGAGGCTCCGGCGCCCACGCTTGCCCCCCGTCGCACCACGCGCCAACTGATGGTCCGCGACGTCGGGGTGGGCAGCGACCACCCCATCTCGGTACAGTCGATGTGCACCACCAAGACTCACGACGTCAACACGACGCTGCAGCAGATCGCCGAGCTGACGGCCGCGGGCTGCGACATCGTTCGGGTGGCCTGCCCGCGTCAGGAGGATGCCGACGCGCTCGCCGAGATCGCCCGGCACAGCCAGATCCCGGTGATCGCCGACATCCACTTCCAGCCGAAGTACATCTTCGCCGCGATCGACGCCGGATGTGCCGCGGTGCGCGTCAACCCGGGCAACATCAAGGAGTTCGACGGCAGGGTCGGTGAAGTCGCGAAAGCGGCCGGGGCCGCCGGTATCCCGATCCGCATCGGCGTCAACGCCGGCTCACTGGACAAGCGGTTCATGGAGAAGTACGGCAAGGCCACGCCCCAGGCGCTGGTCGAGTCGGCGTTGTGGGAGGCCTCGTTATTCGAGGAGCACGGCTTCGGCGACATCAAGATCAGCGTCAAGCACAACGACCCCGTGGTGATGGTCGCCGCCTACGAGCAGCTCGCCGCGCAGTGCGACTACCCGCTGCACCTCGGCGTCACCGAGGCCGGGCCCGCCTTCCAGGGCACCATCAAGTCGGCCGTGGCGTTCGGCGCGCTGCTGTCGCGGGGCATCGGCGACACCATTCGGGTGTCCTTGTCGGCGCCGCCGGTCGAGGAAGTCAAGGTCGGCAATCAGATTCTCGAATCCCTGAACCTGCGGCCGCGGGGGCTCGAAATCGTGTCCTGCCCGTCGTGCGGTCGCGCGCAGGTCGACGTCTACACCCTGGCCAACGCGGTCTCCGCGGGCCTGGACGGTCTCGATGTGCCGCTGCGCGTCGCCGTGATGGGGTGCGTCGTCAACGGCCCGGGGGAGGCCCGCGAAGCCGATCTCGGTGTTGCCTCGGGGAATGGCAAGGGCCAGATATTCGTCCGGGGCGAGGTGATCAAAACCGTTCCCGAAGCCCAGATCGTCGAGACATTGATTGAAGAGGCCATGCGGCTGGCTTCCGAAATAGACGGAGCGGCGGCAGCCGCGGGAACTGATAACGGTCCAGGCACAACAGCAAGCGGTTCGCCAATTGTGACCGTAAGCTGATAGGGCCGGTTCGCTGTTGCTGGCCCTGAGTTCGCACGACAGAGAGTTCGCCAGATGTCGGCTCCGCCCCTTTTTCGCCTAGTCGGCGACCGACGGGTGTCCGTGGTGCGTGATGCCGCCTCGGTGTGGCGGGTATTCGACGAGGATCCGATCAGCTCGTGCATGGTCGCCTCCCGCGTCGCGGATCACGGTATCGACCCCGGCGCGATTGGCGGGGAGCTGTGGACCCGCCGCGGGGCGGATGAGTCGCTGTGCTTCGCCGGTGCCAACCTGATCCCGCTACGGGGGCTGCCGGCCGACCTGAATGCGTTTGCCGACGAGGCGATGAGCGGCACGCGTCGCTGTTCGTCGCTGGTCGGCCGGGCCAGCCTGGTATTGCCGATGTGGGAGCGGCTCGAGTCGGCCTGGGGGCCGGCTCGTGACGTGCGCGAACGCCAACCGTTGATGGCGCTGACCAGCCACCCGAACTGTGAGCTCGATCCCGAGGTGCGCCAGGTGCGGCCGGAGGAGCTGGACGCCTACCTGGTGGCCGCGGTCGACATGTTCATCGGCGAAGTCGGCATCGACCCGCGGCTCGGAGACGGCGGTCGCGGCTACCGCCGCCGGGTGGCCAGCCTCATCGCCGCCGGGCGCGCCTGGGCCCGGTTCGAGCACGGTCACGTGGTCTTCAAGGCCGAGGTGGGCTCGCAATCGCCTGGAGTCGGCCAAATCCAGGGCGTCTGGGTGCATCCGGAGTGGCGTGGCCTGGGGCTGGGCGCGCGTGGCACCGCGATGCTGGCCGCCGTGATCGTCGGCAGCGGGCGCATTGCCAGCCTGTACGTGAACGACTTCAACTCGGTGGCGCGTGCCGCCTACACCCGGGTGGGCTTCGCCGAAGTCGGCACCTTCGCAACGGTGCTGCTGGACTAGCGGCTCGTTTTGCGCACTGGTGTTACGTCCGTGTGCATAACGGTTCTGTCTCGGTGTGTCGGCGCGCACGGGTAAGCCACAGCTCTAACATCAGTAACGATGGCAACTCTAACCACTCGGGTATCACTGAAATCGGCCGCATCGACTGTCTCCGGGCTGCTCCTCGTCGCGGCTGTTGCGCTGTCCGGATGCACCCCGCGACCCGACGGGCCCGGACCCGCGGCGGAGAAGTACTTCCGCGCGCTGGCCATTGGCGACACCGCGACGGCCGCCCAACTCAGCGACAACCCCAACGAGGCGCGCGAAGCGCTCAACGCGGCCTGGGCCGGGCTGCAGGCCACCCACTTAGACGCGCAGATCCTGAGCTCCAAGTACGCCGAGGACACCGGCACGGTCAGCTACCGCTTCACCTGGCATCTGCCCAAGAACCGGACGTGGAGTTATGACGGCCAGCTGCGGATGGCCCGCGACGAGGGGCGCTGGGAGGTCCGCTGGGCTCCCAACGGGCTGCATCCGAAGCTGGGCGAGCATCAGACGTTCGCGTTGCGGGCCGATACGCCGCACCGCGCTTCGGTGAACGAACTCGGCGGCAGCGATGTGCTGGCGCCGGGCTACCGCTACCACTACACGCTGGACGCCACCCAGGCCGGACCGCCGCAGTCGCTGAGCTTCACCACCCATTCGATCGTCGACGTGCTGCGGCCCTTCAACAACACGCTGACCGACCCGCAGCTGCTCGCCGAGCAAGCCAGTTCGACATCCCAACAGGTGGACTTGGGCGTCACGCTGCTTCCGGCCGACAACGACACGGTGTTTCCCGCGATCGGCAGACTGCCCGGCATCGTGGTGACACCGCAGGCCGACATGCTGGCGACCGACCCTCATTTCGCGCCGGCCGTCATCGGCGCCGTCAAGAAGGCCGTGATCGACCAACTCGACGGCCAGGCGGGCTGGCGGGTGGTCAGCGTCAACCAGAACAACGTCGACGTCGCCGTGCTGCACGAGGTCGAAGGGTCCCCGGCACCGTCGGTGTCGATCACGCTGGACCGGGTGGTGCAGAACGCCGCCCAGCGCGCCGTGGACAACAAGGGCGGCAAGGCGATGATCGTCGTGATCAAGCCGTCGACCGGCGAGATCCTCGCGATCGCGCAGAACGGCGGGGCCGACGCCGACGGCCTGCCCGCCACCAACGGCCTGTTCCCGCCCGGGTCGACGTTCAAGATGATCACGGCCGGCGCCGCCCTCGACCGCGACATGGTCACCCCCAACTCGATGCTGGGCTGCCCGGGACATCTCGACATCGGGCACCGCACCATCCCCAACTACGGCGGCTTCGATCTCGGCGTGGTGTCGCTGTCGCGCGCGTTCGCCAGTTCGTGCAACACCACATTCGCGGAGTTGAGCAGCAGGTTGCCGCCCCGCGGCCTGACGCAGACGGCCAGCCGCTACGGGATCGGGCTCGACTACACGGTGGACGGCATCACGACGGTGACCGGGTCGGTGCCGCCGACGGTCGATCTGGCCGAGCGCACCGAGGACGGCTTCGGCCAGGGCAAGGTGCTGGCCAGTCCGTTCGGCATGGCCCTGGTCGCGGCCACCGTCGCGGCCGGCAAAACCCCGATGCCGCAGCTGATCGCGGGGCGACCCACGACGGTCGAGGGCGACGACACCCCGATCAGCCCGAAGATGATCGACGCACTGCGGCCGATGATGCGGCTGGTGGTGACCAATGGGACCGCCAAGGAGATCAACGGCTTGGGCGAGATCTATGCGAAGACCGGTGAGGCCGAGTTCCCGGGCGGGTCGCACTCCTGGTTCGCCGGGTACCGCGGCGATCTGGCCTTCGCCGCGCTGATCGTCGGAGGTGGCAGCTCGGAGTGGGCGGTCCGGATGACGAAATTCATGTTCGAGTCGCTGCCGCCGGGCTATCTGGCCTGAAGCGACGGGCCGCCAGGCCCGCGACAGCGGTAAATTGCGAACATGACGGATACCGGCGGGGACATGGTGACGTTGCGGGTCTCCGACGCCGACCGCAACGGCACGATGCGACGGCTGCACAACGCCGTTGCGCTCGGGCTGATCGATATCAACGAGTTCGAACAGCGCTCGTCGCGGGTGTCCTACGCGCGTACCCGCCCCGAGCTGGACGGCCTGGTCGACGACCTGCCCGGGCCGGGTGCGATCGTCACCTCCGCGGCAGACCGGGTGGAGCTGCGTGGCTGGGCCGGCTCGCTGCGTCGGCACGGCGAATGGACGGTCCCCACCCGGTTGGCGCTGGTACGCCGGCTGGGATCGGTCAAACTCGAGCTCACCAAGGCCCGGTTCGCCGGGCCGGTGGTGGTCGTCGAACTCGACGTGCGGTTCGGCTCGGTCGATATCTGGCTGCCCGACGGCGCCAGCGCCTCGATCGATGACGTCGAGGTCTATGTCGGCAGCGCCCGCGATGACCGCAAGGATGCCCCCGGCGAAGGCAGACCGCATGTCGTGCTGACCGGACGGGTGGTGTGCGGCTCGGTGACCATCCGGGGACCGCGCCGCTCGCTGCTGCGTCGCCGCGGGGTCTGAGCGCCGGGCCGCACGCGTCGAGTGTGCGCTGACGGCGTTGGGTGTGCCGTGACGGCGGGAGAACTGACGAAATGCCGCCCCACGTGCACATTCGACGCCGCTGCGGCTCCCCCTCGCCGCTGCGCGGCTGGGGTGCCCCCAATTTCGACGCTGACTCCGGCTGCGATGCCCGACCTCGCGCCGCTGCTCGCCACGCATCGGCGCCGGCCGGCCGCCGCGATTAAGCTAGCGGCATGCCTGTTCGCACCGCGCTTTCGCCCGGAGTGTTGTCCCCGACTCTGCCGGTGCCCAACCGCATCCCGCGCCCCGAGTATGTCGGCAAGCCGACAGCCCGAGAGGGCACCGAGCCGTGGGTGCAGACGCCAGAGGTGATCGAGAAGATGCGCGTCGCGGGCCGGATCGCGGCCGGCGCGCTCACCGAAGCGGGCAAAGCGGTCGCGCCCGGAGTGACGACCGACGAGCTGGACCGCATCGCGCACGAGTACATGGTCGACAACGGCTCCTACCCATCAACTTTGGGCTACAAGGGTTACCCGAAATCGTGCTGCACGTCGCTCAACGAGGTGATCTGCCACGGCATCCCCGACTCGACGGTGATCGCCGACGGCGACATCGTCAACATCGACGTCACCGCCTACATCGACGGTGTGCACGGCGACACCAACGCGACGTTTCTGGCCGGCGATGTGTCCGAGGAGCACCGGCTCCTCGTCGAGCGCACCCGGGAGGCGACGATGCGAGCAATCAACGCCGTCAAACCGGGACGGGCGCTGTCGGTCGTCGGTCGCGTCATCGAAGCATACGCAAATCGGTTCGGGTACAACGTGGTTCGTGATTTCACCGGCCACGGGATCGGCACCACATTACACAACGGGCTGGTCGTGATGCACTACGACCAGCCTTCCGTGACCACCGAGATACAGCCCGGAATGACGTTCACCATCGAACCGATGATCAATCTCGGTGCGCTGGACTACGAAATCTGGGACGACGGCTGGACAGTGGTCACCAAGGACCGCAAGTGGACCGCGCAGTTCGAGCACACCCTGCTGGTCACCGATACCGGTGTCGAGATCCTCACGGTCGTCTGAGTCGCGTTCGCACACGTGAACGGCGCTCTGCTGGTCGCGGGCACCAGCTCCGATGCCGGGAAATCGGTGGTGGTCGCGGGCCTGTGCCGGTTGCTGGCCCGCAGCGGAGTGCGGGTCGCGCCGTTCAAGGCGCAGAACATGTCGAACAACTCCGCGGTCACCGTCGAGGGCGGCGAAATCGGGCGTGCCCAGGCGATTCAGGCCAGGGCGGCGGGGCTGGAACCCAGCGTGCGGTTCAACCCGATCCTGCTCAAACCGGGCAGTGATCGGACGTCGCAGCTGGTGATCCGGGGCCGCGTCGCCGACTCGGTCACCGCGGCAGGCTATATCGAGCATCGCGACCGGCTCGCGAAAGTCGTCATCGACGAATTGTCTTCTTTGCGTGACGAATTCGATGTAGTGATCTGCGAGGGTGCCGGTTCTCCGGCCGAAATCAACTTGCGGGCAACAGATTTAGCCAACATGGGGTTGGCCAGGGCGGCGAACCTGCCGGTGGTCCTGGTCGGCGACATCGACCGCGGCGGCTTGCTGGCTCATCTGTTCGGGACGGTCGCGGTGCTCGAGTCCGACGACCAGGCGCTGATCGCGGGCTTCATCGTCAACAAGTTCCGCGGCGACCCCGCGCTGCTGGAGCCCGGGCTGCGGCAGCTGCTTGAAATGACCGGCCGCCCAACCTATGGGGTGTTGCCCTACGCCGACGAACTCTGGCTGGACGCCGAGGACTCGTTGTCGGTCGTCGCGCATCGCGTCGTCGGCAGGCCGGGGCCACCGCTGGGCAGCGAGTGGCTCAAGGTGGCCGCCATCCGGCTGCCCCGGATCTCCAACTCCACCGACATCGAGGCGCTGGCATGCGAGCCGGGTGTGCTGGTGCGCTGGATCAGCGACCCGGCCGACCTGGCCGATGCCGATCTGGCCGTGCTTCCGGGCAGCAAAGCGACCGTTGCCGACCTGAACTGGCTGCGTGATCACGGTCTGGCCGCCGCGATCACCGATCACGCCGGGGCCGGCAAGCCGGTCCTGGGGATCTGCGGGGGGCTGCAGATGCTGTGCCGGCGCATCGAGGACACGGTGGAATCCGGAACGGGCGAAGTGGCGGGGCTGGGACTGCTGGATGCCGACATCGTCTTTGGCGAGCACAAGACCCTGCACCGCTGGCAGCATCCGCTCAGCGGATACGAAATCCATCAGGGGCAGCTCGTCCGATGCGACGAGGCCGCCTGGTTCGATGTCGACGCGCGGCCACACGGCATCGTGCGGGGCGCGGTCTTCGGCACGCACTGGCACGGACTGCTCGACAACGACGACTTCCGGCGCGCGTGGCTGACCCGCGTCGCCGCGGCCGCCGGACGGACAGGGTTCGTTGTCGCCGACGACACCAACGTCGCGGCGCGCCGCGATGCGCAACTGGATCTGGCGGCCGAGCTGCTGGCCTCTCACCTCGATATCGACGCCGTCCTCGGGCTGCTCGACGGCCCACCACCGGCACGGCCGCACCTCGCAAGCCGGCTGCGGCCCTAAGGTCTTCGGCTGGTGAGGGGCCGGGCAGACCTCGCGCGGCCACAGTATTGGCTGTAGCGTGCGTAAGTGCCCTCGATGATGACCACGCTCGACGGGTTTCCCGTCCCAGTGGGCGTGTCCGGCCCCGAGAAGGGTGTTGTCGTCGTCATCCTCGGCGACGAGCAGCGTGAGTTGGCCGCCTATGACGCGGTCTGTGAGCGCCTCCACACCGCTTCGCTTCGCACCATCGTCATCGGCCTCGACCCGCGCCTGACCCCGAAGTCGGTGGTCGGCATCCTCGATGGATTGGGCATCGGCTGGGCGGTAGTGGTGGGTGACCGCGCCGGCGGCGACATCGCCTGGGAGCTGGCGGCGACCAAGCTGGGCAGATTTGTGGGCCTGGTGGTCGTCGACCGCGGCCATCCGCGAGTAGCCGACGTCAACGGCGTGGTTCGTGACGACCACTGCCCGCCGGTGGAGATCGGCACCACCGTGCTGGCCAGCACTCCGGACGGACGGGCGGTGGCCAACAACAGCCAGCGGTACGTCTACGCCGACTACCGCACGGTGGATCTGCTCGCACGGCGAAATGCGCAGGAGTCGACCGCGCAATTGGCCGCCGAGATCGTCTTGCGTACCAGCACCTGGTAGCACCGGGCCGCAGACCAATCACCGGTCGTGGCGGCCTTCGGCGACATCGTGGTCGCCGAGTCAGACGAAAGGATGTGTGGGGCGTGAACGCCTCTGGGATGAGCCGGCCGGTGGTAGGCCTGACGAGTTATCTGGAGCAAGTGCAGTCCGATGGTTGGGACGTCCCAGCCGGTTACCTGAGTGCGAACTATTTCGAGGGTGTGATCATGGCCGGCGGCATCGCGGTGCTGCTGCCGCCGCAGCCGGTGGACCCCGACATTGCCGAGAGCGTGCTCGACAGCCTGGACGGGCTGGTGATCACCGGGGGTTATGACCTCGACCCGGCGGCCTATGGCCAGCAACCTCATCCGAGGACCGACGCTCCTCGCACGGTCCGGGACACCTGGGAATTCGCGCTGTTGCGGGGCGCGCTGGACCGCGGGCTCCCGGTGCTCGGCATCTGTCGCGGCACGCAGATGCTCAATGTCGCGTTCGGCGGAACGCTGCATCAGCACCTGCCCGACGTCCTCGGACACCGCGGGCATCACGCGGGCTATGGGCGTTTCACCAAGTTGCCGGTCCGCACCGTTGCGGGCACCAGACTGGCCGCGCTGCTGGGCGAGTCCGCCGATGCGTGGTGCTATCACCATCAAGCCGTCGACAAGGTCGGTGACGGTCTGATCGTCAGCGCGTGGGACGCCGACGGCGTCGTCGAGGGGCTGGAGGTACCCGGCGACAGCTTCGCCCTTGCGGTGCAGTGGCATCCCGAGCAGTTCCTCGACGACCTGCGACTGTTTGAGGCGATAGTCGACGCCGCTCGCTCCTATGCCTCGAACACGCGGACACCGGTAGCTCGCCCCGCCGTCAACGGGTGAGCGGCCATTTCGGCGTCTCATTGACTTCGACCAGGCGCACTGGTGCGTACACCCAACCGCGCTGCGGCGCCACGGTCGCCGGACGTGGCGTCTTGGCTACCCAGCCCTGCGGTACGGACAACGTCCCGACCGATGTCGCGCGCCCGAAACCCGTCGTCGCACCGCCGGCACGACTGCGGTTCGGTAGCCGGGACAACAACGCCGCCGCGTTATCCAGTGCTGCCCTCTTGTTCAGGGAATTCAAGTGGCTGATCGCGAAGTCCGACGGCGCGGACAGCGAACCCAGCTTCGACAGCGACGAGGTCACCGGCGAAAGGAACGCATCGAACGTGGTGAGCGGCGACGCGGACAGGGCATCGAGAGCATCGGGAATGGTTGAAACCACTTGGCACCCAGCCGATATGACCTCCGGTGCCGTCTGCAGCGCCCAGCTGCCGGGCGCTCGGGCGACACCCGGCTCCGTGCCTACGGGCGGCGGCGAAAGAAACGGTGTCACCGTCACGGCATCGGCGCAGGCCGCGGCATAGGTGTACATCGTGTCGACGTCCTGAGCCCACATCTGGTCGTAGTCGCTTTCGGCGTCTGCGAGCGCCGGACTCGATTGGCCCAGGCAATTTGTCTCGGCCAGCCACGTCCGCAGCATGCGGTTGGCCTGGATCGCCGATGGGGGCACCATCGCGGCCAACGCCAAGTCGTAGGCGTTCGCGGCCGACTTGGCCTGGGTGGCCGTCCGATCGGCCTGTGCGGCAACGGCATTCAGCCACCCGGCATGGGTTGCCGCAGCCTCGGTCAGCGTGGTCGCGGCCGGGCCCTGGCATCCGGCCGCCAGCGTGGATATCACCGAATGACATCGCGCTGCTGCGTTATACAGGTGAGCGGCTAGCCCGTCCCAGGCGATGGCGGCATCCATCATCGATCGCGAGCCGGGACCCGAATACATGAGCCCGGAGTTGGTTTCCGGCGGTAGCGTTCCAATATCCATTGCTATCTCACTTTTAGGGCAGTGGGGATTGGTGAAAACATGGACTTTCCCTTCAAGACGTCGACGCGAAATAGACCGCCGCAGTGGGCTGTCGCGCTTTGCTGATTGTGAAAGTTTTCTCGCATGGCACTTAGTGGTGCGGCGAATGGGCGCGGCACAGTGACCTCTCACAACGCCTCCGCTGCGAAAGTGAGGCAGCTCAAGAGACTGGTGCTGTGCTGTCAGCGACGAGATACGCAGAGCAGCGCCAAGATTTCTTGGTCGCCACATTCAGCCGCGAGTGCGCCGGTGTGAACATCGCCGGATTGAAAACCCGTGCCGGCGAACGAAGCCGGTAGTGCAGACCAGAGCGGGAGTGATTGCAGGCGCGTCCAGACGTCCGGCCGGTCGTGCGTCATCCACATGCTGTGGAACGGCTTTTTGTTCGTCGGTGAGCTGCGCCACGAACTGGCATGCTGAAGGTGGATCGTGGCTGGGGACTCGCTACGCGCTTGCGATGGCCCGGCATCCGGTGTCACGTGCGACCAGGCGGCGGGCTCGGGCAGGGTGGCCGCCGAAAATTGGGATCGCAATGCGGAACCGGCGACGAGGCTGACGAACAGACTTAGCGCTGCGACGACGGCGATGGCCGGCTGCCACCGTCGAATTCGATTTGCGCCCCTAACGTTCACAGTGGCCCGACCATACAACACCAAAGCTGGTCATCAGCCCACGCCAGCTGTGAAATCGATCAGAATCTGTTGTGCATTTCGGGAATTGGACGAGCGGCCCGCGTGCGAATCCCGAACGCCGGCCGCCTAATCCGGTGATATCCGTCACTCCCGCGATCCGAATGCGATAAGCGGAATCGCCATTTCGGCTGCGGTGGCCCCGCCGTGAAAACCTATGAGGCGAGCCGCTTCCGGGGGCTCGCGTTTGGTTGCCAGCACCGCGGCATCGCCGGTGCAGATGACGACGACGTCGCCGATGCGCGCCAGATGCCGCGGGTCGACTGGCCCAAACATCCCGGTGGCCACCGCCTGCTCGCGGCGGTAAACCTCGGCCCGGCCGTCCAGCAGTCCGCTCCACGTCGCCTGCACATCGGCGGCGGCGCCGGGTTCGGTGTGCAGGTAGCGCACCCGTGGTTCACCTGCGACTACCCGTATTCCCGCGCTCAGCCTCGGGTCGGTGTCCAGGTCGACGCGGGCCTGCGGCGGAACGTTGAGACCGCCGTGGTCGGCGGTCACCAGCAGCGCCGCGTCCGCGGGCAGCGCCTCGACCAGGCGAGTCAGCAGCGCGTCGACACGTGCGGCCGCCTCATGCCAGTGCGGCGATCCGATTCCGAATACGTGCGCGGCGGTGTCCAGGTCGGCGGTGTAGCCGTAGACCAGGCCCGGTGCCGCGCGCAGCTCGTCGATGACGTGCTGGGTGTAGTCGTCGTCCGGCTGCACGGGGCGAAAGTCGGCGCCGCGATAGGCCGCGTCGGTCAGTCCGCTGCCCATGAAGAACGCCGGCAGCACCGCCCGCGCGGCGACCCCGCACCGGGTAAGCCGGTCGAACCAGCTCGGCAACGGCTGCCATTCGGCGTGCGGCGGGTCGTCCCGCCACTGGATGTGGGTGAGTACCCGCTCGCTGCCGGGGACGTTGAGGGTGAAGCCCAGGATGCCGTGCTCGCCCGGCTGCGCGCCGGTGCCCAGCGACACCAGGCTGCTCGGCGTCGTCGACGGAAAGGTGCAGGTGAGTTCACTCATTCGCCCCACGCCGCCGGCCAGCACCGAGGCAAGCAGCGGCGCGCTGCCCGCCAGCTCCGGTAACAGGTGCCAGCCCAGGCCGTCCACCAGCACGACGCCGACGCGATCAACTTGCTCAGCAACCGATTCCGTCACCGCCAAGCGGTCGACGGCACCCGGGACTCCGAGCAGGGCGGCCGCCGCGGGCAGCACGTCGCAGATGGAACCGGGCACTGGCCCAGTCTGGCACGACTAGACGTGTGCCAGCCGTTGACTGGTTACCCGCAGTTGCCGGTCCGTGCTGTCGGCGAGCGCACCTACCTGCTGCGGGTCCAGCCGCCCACACAGCCGGCCCCAGTGCACCGCGACCTGGTCACCGACGGCCACATCGGGCACCGCGCTGTACCCGTCGGCCCAGACGTCGAGCAGTCGCACCGAAGGTTCGGACAATGCGAGCCCCTGACCATCGCGCACCAGCCGGCTGCACATCACCTCAACGCCATCACCGGAGCGGGAAATGACTGTGCCCCAAGCGATCCGGCAGTTGTCCAGCACACCGAGCGGGTGTTCGCCGATACCTCCATTTTCAAGGCCCAGAAACCGCGTCCATGGGTACACGCCGAATACGTGGAAGCAGTGGTTGCCGGCCGCTTCGCAAGCCAGGTCCGCGGACAGATGTGACCAATAGCGGCCGGCCTGGGGGCCGATGATCGCCAGCAACCCGTCGAAGAAGTCCTGCCGATCGATGCCGGCGCCGACGCCATCCCCAAGCCAATACGATTCGACAAGGCGATCGTCCAGCGGGTCGGCGATACCGGTCAGCGCGGACAGCACCCGCAGGTACGGCCAGGCCCCGGAAAACCTCGCCGCCGCGGCGCGAACCTCGTCGACCGAGCCGTCGCGCAAGGTCGCTCCCAACGGCGGACCGCAGTAGCCCAGCGCGTTGGGCGCATAGGCGTAGCGGGCGAACATCTCGGCGCCGCGGGCGGCTCGCCTATCCGGGGTCGGCGCCTCCACCTTTCACACCCGCCCGGACTGCCCCACGAGCTTGATGGCGTCGCGGTGCATGCGGCCGAAGTTGTAGTAGGCCGCGCACGCCCCCTCGGGGGACACCATGCACGTCCCGATCGGGGTTTCCGGCGTGCATGCGGTACCGAAAACCTTGCATTCCCAAGGCTTGAGCACACCCTTGAGGACCTCACCACATTGGCATGCCTTCGGGTCGGCGACCCGCACGCCGGGCATCGCGAAGCGCAGCTCGGCGTCGAACTCCGCGAAGTCGTCGTGCAGCCGCAGCGCACTTTGCGAGATGAAGCCCAGGCCGCGCCATTCGAAATGCGGACGCAGCGCGAACACCTTGCCCATCAGCGCCAGGGCCGCCGGGTTGCCGTGTTCCGGCACCACCCGCTTGTATTGGTTCTCCACCTCGCACCGGCCCTCCCGGATCTGGCGCAGCAGCATCGCGACCGCGGCCAGGATGTCCAGCGGCTCGAATCCAGCCACCACCAACGGCTTTCGGTACACCTCGGTCACGAACCGGTACGGACGGTTGCCCACCACGGTCGACACGTGCCCAGGACCGATGAAACCCGACAGGCGCAGATCCGGTGATTCCAGGATGGCCTTGATCGGCGGCACGATCGTGACGTGGTTGCAGAACACGCTGAAATTCGGCAGTCCGAGGTCGCGTGCCCGCACCAGCGTCACCGCCGTCGACGGGGCCGTGGTCTCGAAGCCGATGGCGAAGAACACGACGTGCTTGTCCGGGTTGTCGATCGCGATCTTCAGCGCGTCCAGCGGGGAGTAGACGAACCGCACGTCGGCACCGCGGGCCTTGGCGTCCAACAGGCTGCCGTTCGAGCCTGGTACCCGCATCATGTCGCCGAAGCAGGTGAAGATGACGTCCGGCTGGCCCGCCAGCCACATCGCGTCGTCGATGCGGCCCATCGGGATCACGCAGACCGGACAGCCGGGGCCGTGCACCAATTCGACGTTGTCGGGCAGCAGGTGTTCGATGCCGTGCCGGTAGATGGTGTGGGTGTGACCGCCGCACACCTCCATGAACTTGAATTGGTCGCCGCCGGTCCCGGCCAGGTGCCCGATGGCGACGAGCAGCTTGCGGGCCGCCGCCGGATCGCGGAATTCGTCAACGAATTTCATTGCCGTCCCCCTCAGACGATGGCCGACGAGTCGAAGGCCGCTATTTCGGTGGTGTAGGCGTCGCCAAGTTTCTGGATCGCGGCCAAGGTGAGCAGCGCCTCGGTTTCGTCGATCTTGGCCATCGCGAACCCGACGTGGACCAGCACCCAGTCGTCGGGCTCGGGCATGTCGTTTTCCAGCAGCCGCACACTGATCGCCCGCTGGACGCCGCTGACGTCGACCTTCGCCAAATAGTTGGCCGGATCTGTGATTTCAACGATCCGGCCTGGAATTCCAAGGCACATGTCGGTGTATCTCCTATCTGTCAGCAGATCCGCGGCAACGGGTCCCCGACGAGCATGTCGACGATCCGGGTGCCGCCGAATCCGGTGCGCAGTACCACGGTTTCCGCGGGTTCGGTCACGATTTCCCCGACCTCGGCCGCCTCGGCGCCCAGGGGGTGCGACCGCAATGCGGCCAGACCGGCCTCGGCCTCCTCCGGCGCGACGACGGCGACGAACTTGCCCTCGTTGGCGACGTAGAGCGGATCGATGCCGAGCAACTCGCACGCGCCATTGACCATGGGCTGCACGGGAAGTCGCTCCTCTTCGAGCAGCACGCCGAGGCCACAGGCCTGGGCGAGTTCGTTGCACACCGTGCCCACCCCGCCGCGGGTGGCGTCGCGCAGCCAGCGCGTGGACGGCGCGGCGGCCATCAGCAGTTCCACCAGCGGGCTGACGGACGCGGTGTCGGAGTGAATGTCGGCCTCGATGGCCAGGTCGCCCCGGGCGAGCATGACGGCCATGCCGTGATCGCCCATCGATCCGGACAACAACAGTTTGTCGCCCACGCGGACCGAATCTGGCGACAGCGTGCGCCCGGCCGGGATCACGCCGGCTCCCGCGGTCGTGACGAATAACCCGTCGGCCGCGCCGCGGGGCACCACCTTGGTGTCGCCGGTGACGATCTGCACCCCTGCTTTGGCGGCGGCGGCCGCCATGTCGGCGACGATCTCTTTCAATTCGGCGATCGCAAAGCCCTCTTCGAGCACGAACGCCGCCGAGATCCAGGCCGGCACCGCCCCGGTCATCGCCAGGTCGTTGCAAGTGCCGTGGACGGCAAGCTCACCGATGGAGCCGCCGGGAAAACGCCTGGGCTGCACCACAAAGGAATCGGTGGACATCGCGAGACGCTCGCCGCTGGGCAGAGTGAGCACCGCGCCGTCACCGAGTGACTCCAGCGCCGGGTTGCGGAACGCCTCCAGGAACACCGCGTCCACCAGTGCTGCCGATGCCTTGCCGCCGGCGCCATGCGCCAGCGTCACGTGATCGTCGAGCAACCGGGGACGGCGTCTGCGGAACGACTCGATCCGTTCGATCACCTCGCCTTCGGCGAAGCCCGGCCCCGACGACAAGTATTTGCCCGCTGACTTGCTCATGCGGCCCCCAAGCCTTGGTCACCCGAACGTTCGTGGACCGCTGACCACAGCTGATAGCCCAGCAGCGCTTGCGATTCCTGGATTCGGTGCACACTTTGCGAACGAACGACGAAGCAGGCGTCCACATTTGGGTTGTTCGCGAAGGACCCGCCGTCGTAGCCGGCAAAACCGATCGTGTACAGCAAGCGTTGGCGCGCCTCGGCGAGCGCGGTGAGCAGATTCGGTGAATTGCCGCTGGTCGACATCGCGATGGCGATGTCACCGGCCTTCGCGCGGGCGATCAATTGACGCGCGAATACCAGCTCGAACCCGACGTCGTTGCCCAGGGCGGTCATGATTGCCTGGTCGGCGGTCAACGACCAGGCCGGTAGCGACCTGCCGATCGGCGGCCGGGCGAACAAGCCCGCCAACGTCGTGGAATCCGTGCAGCTGCCACCGTTTCCGAAGGTGAACATCCGTCCGCCTGCCGCAAATCGGCGTGCCATCTCGGTGGCCGCCCGGTCCAGGAGGTCGGCGTTTGCCTCCAGGGTGGCGCGCCGCAACGCCAGGCTCTCGGCCGCTTTGGCCCGCGCCGACGCTGCCAGGTCGGCGAGCAGCGAGGTGGGGTCGTCCTCCTCGGCATCGATGAACGGGTAGAGGAAGTTGGTGGGCTCGTCATCAGCCATCAGGCGTCCTCCTCCAGCTTGCTGATCGCGGTGCCCGCGTGCACCAAAACCAGGTCGCCCGCGGCGACCGGGTCGATCAGCGTGGTCACCACGCCCTCGACTCCCCGCGCCGTACGCACGGTGGCCATCCCAGGGGCCTGCCCGTCGGCCGGGGCCGCCAGCACCTCGCCCAGGCGCCCTTCGTCGCTACACGTCACGCAATTGTCCTCGGAACACTCGGGTTTGAGCAGGCCCGAGTGTTCGAAACAGACGTGCGTGAGTTCCCACAACAGGTGATAGAACAGCACGAAGCCACCTGTTGCCGGCACCCGCGGATCGGGGTCATCAAGCCACAGCACGTGATCGGCCGCACCGGCTTTCGGCCGCTGGCCGCTGCCGATCCAGATCGTGGTCGCACCCCATGCCGGGCTTCGGCGCATCACCGAGCCCACTTGCGCGTCGCCCGCGCCCGCGACCGCGATCACGATGTCGCCCGGTTGAACCGACACTCGCACCAGGTCAACCAAATCGGGCCCGGTCAGCGCCACTGCCGGCAATGCCCGTTTCCCCATGATCACCGGGTGGACGAACTCGACCGCGATGTGCAGAGCATGGGGCTCCCAGGCCGGGGCGATGGACCACATGGTGGCGCCCGCGGCGAACCGCTTGGCCAACGTGAATGCCGTGGCCGCCAAGTCAGTGGCCAGATCCGAGGCCAGCTCGGCGTCCAGCCCGCGGTCGATCGCGGTAATCGCTGTCATGACATAGCCTCCTTTCGGGCCTCTTCCTCTGCGGTCAGCATCGAGATCGCCGCCTGACCCAACGCCAGTCCGCCGTCGTTGGGTGGAACGGTGTGGTGGGTCAGCACCTCAAACCCCTTCACCTGCAACAGCTCACGGCACATACGCAGCAGCAGCACGTTCTGGAACACGCCGCCGGTGAGGCCGACCAGCCGGATCGGACCGGCCACCTGCGTGACCACCCTGGCGGCGGCGATCGCGACCGCCCGGTGGAACGCGGCAGCCAGCAGCGCCGGTGGCGTGCCGGCGTAGAGCGCAGACACCGTCGTTTGCACCAAGGTGGCCGGGTCGATCACCCCATCGGCCCGGACCGTCAGCGGCATCGACGGCCCGGGACCGCCGGCGCGTTCGGCCAGCGCCTCGAGCTCGATGGCGGCCTGGCCTTCGTAGTCGATGCGGTGCCGCACCCCTAACAGCGATGCGACCGCGTCGAACAGCCGGCCCATGCTGGAACACGGCACACATCCCGCGCCGCTCTCCAATTGTGAACGGGTGAGCCGTAATTCCTCCGGGGTTGCCGCGGCGACCGGCGCGAGATCCGGGGTCCAGTCGATACCGGCCATCCACAACTGGGACAACGCCATCCGCCACGGGTTGCGGACAGCGGCGTCCCCACCTGGCAGCGGCGCCGGGAGCAGGTGGCCGGCACGCACGAAGCGGTGGCTGTCGTGCCCGAGCACGAGAATCTCCCCACCCCAGATCGTGTGATCGCGGCCGTAGCCGGTGCCGTCGAAGGAGACGCCGACGATGGGTTCGCCGATGCGGCCGTGTTCGGCCAACAGCGACACCACGTGTGCGTGATGGTGCTGGACGAGATCCAGAGCTCGATTGCCGACGTGGCGCTCGGCCCAGCTTCGGGTGTGATACCCCGGATGCAGGTCTGCGGCCAATCGGGCCGGCGCGCCGCGGATTTCGCTGAGTTGACCCACCGCGCGCTCGAATGCGCGCAGGGTCTCCCAGGTGGCCATGTCGCCGATGTGACCCGACAGGTAGGCCCGCGAACCGTCGGTGAGGCAGAAGGTGTTCTTCAGTTCGCCGCCCACCGCGAGCACCGCCGGGCCCGCGCAGCCGAGGTCGACGGGCAGCGGCGCGTAGCCGCGGGACCGGCGAATCGGAAGCTCCCGTCCGGCCCCCTCGTCCTTCAAGACGCGGACCACGGAGTCGTCACAGGGCACGTGGATCGGCCGATCGTGATCGAGGATTCCGTCGCAGAGTCCCGAAAGCCTGGAGGCGGCATCGTCTTCGGTGAAACAGATGGGTTCGTCGGAACGGTTGGCGCTAGTGAGCACCAGCGCGTCGGGGGCCTGCTCGACGGCACCGGGCGCGGGCGCCAGCAGTAGGTGATGAATCGGGGAGTACGGCAGCATCAGCCCCAGCAGCGGGCTTCCGGGCGCAACGGCCTCGGCGGCCGGCGCGTCGGGTCGGCGCCGCAACAACACGATCGGGCGCGCGGGACTCGAGAGCACCGCGGCCTCGTCGTCATCGATATCGGCGTAGCGGCGGGCGACCTCAAGGTCGCGGACCAGTATCGCGAAGGGCTTGGCGCCCCGGGCCTTTCGTGCGCGCAATGCGCCGACGGCTGTCTGGTCGTCGACGGCACAGGCCAGGTGGTAGCCGCCGATGCCCTTGATGGCGACGACCGTGCCAGCCGCCAGCGCACGTTGGGCCGCCGCCAGTGCCGCGTGCGACCCGGTGACCCGCCCGGTCTGCGACCAGAACCACAGCGAGGGACCGCATTCGGGGCAGGCGATCGGCTGCGCGTGGAACCGGCGATCCGCGGGATCGTGGTATTCGGCGGCGCACCGCGCACACATGGGGAAGGCCGACATCGTGGTGGCCGGGCGGTCGTACGGCAATTCGCGGATGATGGTGAACCGCGGCCCGCAGTTGGTACACGTCACGAACGGGTGGCGGTAGCGCCGGTTTCGTGGGTCGAACAGCTCGGCGACACAGTCGTCACACACGGCGATGTCGGGCGGAATCGGTGTCTTGGCACCGGCAATCATTCGACTGGCCACGATCCGGAACTCGCGTCCGTATGTGGTGTCTGCCGCCAGGTCCGTCACGCTGACCGCGGCGATGCGGGCCAGCGGCGGGGCCTGCGCACGCAGCCGGCGACCGAACTCTTCCACCCCCGCGCGGTCGCCTTGTACCTCGAGAAAGACCGCGCCGGAATCATTGCCGACGAACCCGGCCAGGCCGAGCTCGCCGGCGATCCGGTGGACGAACGGACGGAAGCCAACCCCCTGAACAACACCGGTCACGGTGAAGCGCTGCCGGACCTGGGTACAGGAGAGGTCGGCCCGCAGCAGCAGAGGGGTATCGGTCATCTCAACCGCCCTCCGGGCTGACTGCCGGATCGATGCCGCCCCGGCCCATCAGTTCGAGACCGGCCATCGCCTGCTCGGCGCCGTCGCGATCCGTCTTCTCGACCACGAAGCCCATGTGGATGATCACCCAATCACCAGGTGCGAATGTCTCTTCCGGCAACATGCCGACGTTGACCTTGCGCTGCGCGCCCGTGACGTCGACCAGCGCGAGCTGGCCCTCGTAGCCGTCCAGCATCCTGATCACTTGACCGGGTATCCCGAGGCACATCTCAGCACTCCTCGTGCACCGGGGAGGCCGCGCGAATTTGCAACGCGGCGACGATCTCCTCGAGGGCGTGCATGGCGCGCGGCACGGCGTTGGCGACGGGTTCGGACAGGCCCATGCGTTCCTCGACGCTGCTGGCCTCGCACCCGACGACGACCGTGTAGGGCGGGCTGCCGCCGAGCGCCCGGAGGCTGGCGAACACCGCGGCGGGATCCATGCTGTGACCGTCGATACCGGCGGTACCACCACCGGATTGATGATCGGCCTGGAAGACGTGCAATGTGCCCGGGCGGCCGCGGCTGGGTACCGCGTCGACGAGGACCAGCGTGTCCCACTCTTCGAGCAGGTCGTACGCCAAGTGCATGCCCGCGATGCCGTAGTCGACAACACGGACATTGGGATCGTCGCGTGGCAGCTCGGCGTGGCGGACCACTTCCGAGCCGAATCCATCGTCGCCCAGGAAGATGTTGCCGATCCCGGCCACCAGGATGCGCGCTGTCATTGCAGTATCCGAGGTGGCTACATCCGCCTTAATTTGAGGTAGCGGCGGGCATCGGGCAGTGACACCATTCCCAGCGCCAACGCGATCCCGACCACCAAGGCGATGATGGCGATGAAGATCCAACCTACGACTTCCATGTCGAACTCCTTTCAGGGGTGGGTGTTTTGTGCTCTGCTTCCAGAGGTTCGAGTTCGTCGGGGGAGAAGTACAAGTAGCGGCCGTACCAGTCGTGCAGCTCGGCGGCCGGGTCGTCATCGACCACCACCCCGACATGCTTGTTGCCCTCGACGTCCTCGTGCACGGACGTGACGCGGGCGGTCCTGCCGGCGACGAAGATGTCCTGGGCGTCGGCGTTGCGCCGCGGCCGCAATCGGACCCGGCTACCCCGGGCGACCCGGATCCCGTTCACCAGAACCGCGTCAATATCCGGCCGAACGGCGTTGTCGGCCAGTGGATCCCACCAATCGATGCCCTCGGGAATCTCGGGGACCAATCCCACCGGAATATCGAGCCGGTGCGGATCGCGCAGCACCCCGTGCAGGCGCGTCATCGCGTCGGGTGTCATCGCGTCACACTGGTCGATGATCTGCGCGGCCCGCGGATCGGTGGCCCGGGCCTGGGCCTTCTCGTCATCGGTCATCGTCATCACGCGCAGGGTCAGGATCTCGTCGATCTCGGTGCAGTCATATAGCGCGGTGTTGCTCTGCTCGGCAACTTCGGGGTGGTCGTAGAGAATGATCGGCGAGATCAGCAGCATGTCTGCGCTACCGGGCGGGCCGGCCAGCACGGGGAAGCAGCGGTGCTGACCGCACCGGGACACCGCGTCGGCCGCGGCCGGTGGTGGTTCGAGCAGCGAGACGAACTGGCCGGCGATGACTTCGGCGATGAGGTGGCTGCCGATCATGGATCGCGCGATCGCGTCGTCCTTGTCCACCGCGGTGGACCCGATATTGTTCAGCCGCACCGAAACCCTGCGCAGCGCGCCATCGGGTTCGCTGCAGACGGTCAGCTCGCCGCGAATCTGTCTGCGTTCGCGGACCAGGCGGCCGCCGTCGAGTAGTTCGGTGTCGGTCGCTTCGGGCGCCGCAACCGGCAATGTCAACGGGAGATCGTCGAATACGAGAGGGCCGAACGATATTTCGCACTCGATGGCTTCGTCCCAGGTCAGCCAGGACCCGGCCGGTGTGGTCAGCTCGGCCACGGGTTCGAATCGCCCGTCGGTAAGTTCACGTTCGGCGCGCCGGCGTTGCAACTGCAAAAATCGCACCACCAGCGTGATCGCCTCGGCCCCCTCAACCAGGAACTGCGCAGCGAGGGCGTCGTCTTCGCCCAGGCCCGCGTCGGCCGCGCCGGGCGGTCCCACAACGCCGAACTGCCAACGTGATTGGTTCTTGCTCGATGTGCCGCGATACGGATACAACAGGTAGCCCTCGTAGAGCACCGCGTCGGCGGCGGCGCGGGCACGGTCCCAGCTCGAGCTCGTCATGCCGTCGTCCGTTCGGCTTCCAGCAGCGAGGTGACCGCGTGGTCGAGGTCGAGCATCCCCCGTGCCGACTTGTAGTTGGCCAACGCGGCGATGGTTTCGTGACTCAGCCGCACCCAGCCGGTGTTGGGAAAGTGCTGCGCGATCAGGGCCCGCCAGACCTCGACCGGCATGTCGTACCGGTGCTCGCGGTCCCAGGGCACTTGTTGGACCGAGAAACCGCGCTCAGATTTGACGAATATGGTCCCGCTGAATAGGAATTGCAGCGGCACCGCGCCGTCGCGCAGCGCGTGCAGATACTTGGCGGCAGCGACCTCGAAGTCGTAGGTGCAATCCAGCGGAAGTGCCACCGTCGTGGTGCCGGCGAATCCGGGCACCATCGCGGTGCAGTGCTGCCAAAGGAAGCTGTGTTGGGTGCTTGCCCAGCGCTCGCGCGGCCCGAACAAGTCGCTCAGCCCGGCCGCTTCGTCGTCGGAGTACGACCGTCGCGGCGGTTCGATGCGGACTTGACAGCGCAGCGCGATGGCGTGCACCGGGTCGTCCCCGTCGGCGACGACACCGACACGCGCGGTGAGCACCGGGCTGACGGCGTACGGTTCGGGCGCCACGTCGAGAATGGTGTACGTCACCTCCACCTGGCCGGTCATCGCGGCGTCTCCCGGGCGCGGGCCGCGATCTGAGCAAAGAAGTCGTCGATGAACTGCCGTGCCTGCTGGCCGCCGTCGAAGCCCCGCCACAGCATGCGCAGCCGACCGACGAACTCGTAGCAGGCATCGATCGGGACGAGATAGCTTTGCGGCTTCGTGAATTCGCCGTCTCCGGATCCGTCGGTCTCGGGGACCCGGACCAGCAGCGCCTCCACGTCGTCGGCCATCAGGTCGGCTCGCGGGTCGGTGCCGCCGATCGCGTTCCACGCGTCGAGGTCCAGCTCGGATTCGGTTGCACCGGCCGGACCGGGGTAGAAGGCGACGGTGCGCCCGAGTTCGGAGTTCCGGAAAAAGAACGCCATGCCGACCGGGATCTGCAGCGCCGACCACGCGCGGCCGTCCAGCGCGAAATCCGGGAATGCCAGATACCGATCGGGCACCGCACGGTAGCGCAATTGCGCATCGGTGTCGGTGAATAGCAGATAGCAGGCGCGGCACACGCACATGAGCTGCCGGCCGGCCACATTCACGACGTGCTGATGCTGGTCGGCGATGAGCTCGGAGCACATTTCGCACCGCTCGACGTCGGGCTCGGGGGCCTGCCGGTTGCTGGTGATGCGCGCCAGCACGTCATAGGGGCTCGTCATACTGAAGCCCCCAGCGCTTCGGTCGCCACCGCGATCGACAACGTCCCGTCACGGATCAACAGCGGGATGGGTTCAAGGTGGCAGTCGGCATCGCGATCGATGCAGGCCCCGGCATGCACGACGTCAAAGTGCGCGTGGCACTGCGGACAACGCAATACGGGTTCGGCACTTCCCAGGACACGGTGCAACACCGCCCCGGCCAGCGATCGCTCACACGCCGGGCAGTCGTCGCGGTAGGCATACAGCTGGTCGTCGACGCGACACGCCAACACAGTCAAGCCGCCGACGACGAAGCCGCCAACTTCGCCGGGGGACAGCTCCGCCAGAGCGGGCACCTGATGCCAGGCGGTGGGGACCCGCCCATTCGAGCCAGTGGAATGCACGCGTGCCATCAGTGATTCGGTGGGTATCACGGCCGGCCCGGACGCGGGCTCGGCGGTGACCACCTCGATCGCCGAGACCTCCGGTGCCGCGGCCCGCACCGCGTCCTCGACGGCGAGCTCCAGCGTCACCGCCGACGACGGGCAACTCTTGCAGCTGCCCGTGAACGCGAGCCGCACGGTGATTTCTCCCATCGTTCCGACCGGAACGATCTCCATCAGATCCACGTCGCCGCCGTGCGAGCCGAGGTACGGCCGCACCCGGTCCAGCGCGTCGGATACCCGGCGATGCACATCGTGTGGGTGCAGGCCATGGACCAGGAGCAGGCTGGCCACCAGGTCGTCGGTGGCCAGCCGCTCGGCCAGGTCCGAATCACCCAATTGGACGATCCGATCCAGCCCCACTCCGTAGAGCCCGACTACCTCACGAACCAGCTGCTGCGCGCGCTCATACGCGGCCGCGCCGCCCGCCGCGCAGGAATCCAGGAGTGTCTGGATGCGATCGCCCGCTGTACGCCACTGTGTGTCGCTCTCGGGGACTTTCGGGCGATCCGCCATCTCACTCCCCGGCAGGCGACTGGGTTGGCGTGTGCAATCTCTCCAGGGTCTTGCCGTTTCCCAGATACATGTGCACGCCGCAGGGCAGGCAGGGGTCGAAGCTGCGGACGGTGCGCATGATGTCGATGCCTTTGAAATTGTCCCGGCCGTTTTCCTCGAAGATGGGCGTGTTTTGCACCGCGTCCTCGTAGGGGCCGGGCGTGCCGTAGAGGTCGCGCGGCGTCGCGTTCCAGGGCGTCGGCGGATACGGGTGATA